>NZ_JBFAGS010000019.1:0-116621 GCF_040653835.1 Micromonospora sp. NPDC050980
CCGACGGCTCAGCGGCCGGCTGTCCCACGGTGGTCTCGGTCGTCATCTGGCGTCTCTCCCTTGATCGGTCGATCAGCCGTTATTTGTACAGTCCCTCGTGGAGTGCCTCGCGGACCAGCTCGGCGCCCGCAGTTACCCCACCGTCGATGTCTGTGAACAGGTCGACGTCCTCGGTCGGACGATTGACGACGCCGTGGACGACGAGCGCCTGCCCGCCGGCGAGGGCGAAGCCGTGGTCGGCGGCCGCGGTGAGTGCGACCCGGGCGACATCGTGCTGAAACGGGTCGGGGATCAGCGGCATCAGGCCGCGATGCGTTGGACGCGGAGCATCGGGTGGCGCTGCTCCCAGGCGCGGCGGACGCCGCGAGACAGATACAGCGTCGACCAGAGTCGGATCAACGTCGGTCCGTGCAGCCACGTGCGCAGCTCATCGGTGCGGACGGCTTCGGTCAGCACCGTCTCGTACATCCAGGGCAACAGCCCCGGGCGATCGAGATCGACATGCCGGTCGGACTGCCAGAACAGCCGGTGGGGCAGCTCGACGACACCGGTGGTGGGACCGCGCAGCTCGCGGAGATCGTCCGCCACGACCACACGGCGCCTCGGACGGGCCGTGTGTGGTGCACTCGCACCTCGGACGGAGCCGGTCGGGTCCATGGAATCGAGAATAACCCGGTCGACCTGCCGTCGGGCTCAGCGACGCCACCAGCGCCACCGGCGCCGGGATCGCGCGGGCCGCTCGGCGGGCAGCGGTGACATCGGCGCCGGCGGGCTCGTCGCGGCCCGACGGCGGTCGGCGCGCCACCGCAGCACCGCCTGCTCGACGTCGACCGGGCGGACCACCACGCGGGGTCCGGTCGGGGTGCGCAGCCAGGCCACCACCTCGGCGTTGAGTACCGCCACGTACGACCGGACGGCCTCCTCGGTGGGCAGGTCACGCAGCTCGCCGGGGAGCTGCTCGATGCGGCGGCGCAACTGCAGCGGGGTGGGCAGCATCAGGTCGGACGGGATCTGCTCCCGTTCCATGAAGCCGCGGATCCACCAGCCCTCGTCGTAGGGCTCGTTGCGGCCCGGGATCGGTTTGCCGGCGCCCGGCAGGTTGTCGAACTCGCCGCGCTCCTGGGCGGAGCGGATCTGCGCCTCGACCGCGGCCTCCCAGCCGTACGTCATCCCCGTCACCTCCGGAGTCCACCGTATCCGCCGGTTTTCGCCTATGGTCAGCGCCGGGCGGCGACGGGGTGTTCCCGGGCGCCCGTGAGAAAGGGAGTGGCGTGCGGGACTGGCTGGTCGGCCTCGGGGCGGCGGTGGTCGGCCTGGTGGGGAGTTGGGCGCTGCTGGTGCTGCTGGCCCGGCGACTGCCGCCGGGGATCCTGCGCGATCTGGCCACCTTCCTGCCCGATTGTCTGACCACGGTGCGCCGGCTGCGCCGCGATCCCCGGGTGCCGCGCCGGGCCCGGATCGCGATCGTGGTCGCGGGCGTCTGGCTGGCCAGCCCGATCGACCTGATCCCGGAGTTCCTGCCGGTGATCGGCCCGCTGGACGACATCGTCGTGGTCGCGCTCGCGTTGCGCTACGCCGGGCGGCAGGTGCCCCGCCAGGTGCTGCTGGACGCGTGGCCGGGCGAACCGCGGCTGCTGCTGCGCCTGCTCGGCGCGCCGTGACGGCTCAGTGCCGCAGGCGTACGTGCCGGTGGCCGTCGCGGGGGAACGGCGGGCGGGCCGGCATCACCTCGGCGAACGCGTACCCGCTCTTCTCCGCCACCCGGCAGGAGGCCGGGTTGTCGATCTGGTGGAACAGTTCCATGCGGGTCAGCCCGGCGGCGGCGAAGCGGGCGAACGCCCAGCCGGTGACCGCGTCGACGGCCCGGGGCGCGACGCCGCGCCCCCGCGCCGGCGCGGCGGTCCAATAGCCGACCTCGGCGGCCGGGTGGCCCGGGCGGACCTCCTTGAGCACCACGCAGGCCACCAGCCGCTCCCCCGCCGGCAGGTCCTCCAGCACGGCGAAGCTGAACCGGCGGTCGGCCGCCCAGCCCTGCCGGCTGCGGCGCACGAACGCCCGCGCCTCGCCCCGGGTGGTCACCGGGTAGCGGGTCCAGGCGCGCAGCACCGGATCCTGGTAGATCTCCAGCAGGTCGTCGGCGTCACCGTCGCACCACGGCCGCAGCGTCAGGCCGGGCGCGGCGGGAGTGGCGGCGGCGGACAGCACGACGGACATTGCGACAGTGTCGCGCGTCACGCGCCCCGGCCGCGACCCCGCACCCGTGGGCGGCGGCGTAGGGTCCGGGCAGGGTCGACGGCGGGAGGCGGCATGGTCACGCTCGGCGCGGTGGTGGGAATCGCCCTGGTGGCGCTCGGTCTGGTGCTCACGCCCGGGCCGAACATGGTCTACCTGGTGTCCCGGTCGGTCACCCAGGGGCGCCGCGCCGGGCTGGTGTCGCTGCTCGGGGTGGCGGTCGGCTTCCTGGTCTACCTGGCCGCCGCGGTGGCCGGCATCGCCACCGTCTTCGTGCTGGTCCCGCCGCTCTACACGGCGGTGAAGCTGGCCGGCGCGGCCTACCTGCTCTGGCTGGCCTGGCGCACGCTGCGCCCGGGCGGCCGGTCGGCGTTCACGCCGGCGCCGCTGCCGCCGGACCGGCCCCGGCGGCTGTTCACCATGGGTCTGGTCACCAACCTGCTCAACCCGAAGATCGCCATCCTCTACGTGTCGCTGCTGCCGCAGTTCGTCGACCCGGCGCGCGGGCACGTGGCGGTGCAGAGCCTGCTGCTCGGGCTGACCCAGATCGGCATCGCGCTGACCGTCAACGCGATGATCGTGCTCAGCGCCGGCGCGGTGTCGGCGTTCCTCACCCGCCGGCCGGGCTGGGCCCGGCTTCAGCGCTACGTGATGGGCACCGTGCTGGCCGGGCTCGCGGTGCGCATCGCCGCGGACCGCTCCCGCGCCGCCGTCGCCACCCCCTGATCGGGTACGCGCCTCAGCGCGGCGGTTCGCACAGCACCGCCACCCCGCCGGGCGGCACGGTGACCCGGTCGTCGACCGGATCGCCGGTGAGCAGCTCGTGCCCCGCGGCCGGCACCCGCTGCGGCCGGTCGGTGTGGTTGAGCAGGAACAGCCAGCTCCGGTCGCCGTCGCGCCGGCGTACCGCCTCGACGCCGGGCGGCGCCGCCGGGCAGGCCGGGACGACGCCGGCGAGCCGGGCCGCGTCGGTGAGCAGCCGGCGGTAGGTGGCGTCGTCGGGCCGGGTGGAGACGTACCAGGCGCGGGCGTCGCCGATCCGGCGCCGGGTGACCGCGGGGCGGCCGTCGAGCACCCCGCCGATGTAGGCGGTGACCTGTTCCGCGCCGGCCAGGTGCACCGTCTCCGACCAGATCCGGCCGAACCCGCCGCTGGTCAGCAGCACCCGTTCGTCGTCGGCGAGCGGGTGGAACTCCTCGACCCGCACCCCGAGCAGGTCCCGGTACGCGCCCGGGTAGCCACCGAGGCGGATCCGGGCGTGCTCGTCGGCGACCCCGCTGAGCCAGGTGACCAGCAGGTGCCCGCCGGTGTGCACGTGCCGGCGTACCCAGTCGGCGGTGGCGTCGGAGGCCAGGTAGAGCGCGGGCAGCACGAGCAGCCGGTGCCCGTCGAGCGGGTCGCCGGGCGTCACCAGGTCGGTGGTGATGCCGGCGTGCCACAGCGCCCGGTGCGCGGCGGCCACCTCGCCCGGGTGGTCGAGGCCGTCGCGCGGCATCCCGGGGTGGCGCAGCGCCCAGCCGCTTGCCGCGTCGTACGCGATGGCCACCCGTGCCTGCACCCGGCCCGCCTCGATCCCGCCGAGGCGGGCCAGGGCGGCGCCGAGGCCGGTGGCCTCGCGGAACACCCGGGTGTCCGCGCCGGCGTGCGACACCACTGCGGAGTGGAACCGTTCCGCGCCGCCGGCCGGGGCGCGCCACTGGAAGAACATCACCCCGGCGGAGCCGCGGGCGACGTGCGCGAGGCTGTGCCGGGTCATCCGTCCCGGTTCCTTGGTGTGCATCCGCCCGGCGGTGTGGATCTGGTTGGGTGCGCTCTCCATCAGCAGCCACGGCGCGGGCCGGCCCGCGCCGTGGCGGGCCCAGCCCCGGGCGAGGTCGGCGGCGAGCGCGCTCTGTTCCTCGGCGCCTGCGTCGACCCGGTCCGGGTAGTGGTCGACGGCCACCAAATCCACCTCGCGCGCCCACCGGGCGTGGTCGACCGGCACCCACTCGCCGAGCACGAAGTTGGTGGTGACCGGCACCGCCGGGTTCGCCGCCCGCAGCACGTCCCGCTGCTCGGTGTACGCCGACAGCAGGGTGTCCGACCAGAAGCGGCGGAAGTCGAGCAGTTGGCCGGGGTTGGCCAGGTACTGGGTGGCGCGCGGCGCGCCGACCTGCGCCCAGTCGGCGTAGTGCTGGCCCCAGAAGCTGGTCGTCCAGGCGTCGTTGAGCGCGTCGAGGTCGCCGTGGCGCTCGGCCAACCAGCGGCGGAACGCCGCCTCGGTGTGCGGGCAGTGACAGGTGGTGCCGTACTCGTTGTGCACGTGCCACAGTGCCAGCGCCGGGTGGTGGGCGTAGCGGGTGGCCAGCGTCTCGGCGATGCTCCGGGCCGCGGCGCGGTAGGCGGGCGCGGCGGCGCAGTAGGTGTCCCGGCTGCCGTGGTGCAGTCGGGTGTCGTCGGCGGTGACCGGCATGGCGTCCGGGTGGGCGTGCGTGAACCAGGGCGGCGGCGAGGCGGTGGGGGTGGCCAGGGCGGCCCGGATGCCGCCGCCGTGCAGCAGATCCAGCACCCGGTCGAGCCAGTCGAAGGTGTGGCGGCCGGGCGCGGGTTCCAGGCGGGACCAGGCGAACACGCCGACGGTGACCAGGTTGACGCCGGCCTCGCGCATCAGCGCGATGTCGTCGTGCCACACCTCGGCGGGCCACTGTTCCGGGTTCCAGTCCCCGCCGTACCACAACGCTTTAGTTGTCATCCCGGCCAAAGTAAGAACAGGTGAGGCGGAAAGTCAATGACCACGATCATTGACAGTTAGTTGTGCTTCCAAAGAAACTGGCGGTGCCGCAACCCGGGTCGCCGCGAGGAGACGCCCATGCCGTACCGCCCGCCGTTGGTCCCGTACGAGACGTTCGTGGCCGACCCGCCCGACCTGCCGGTCCGCTCCCCCGGCGAGCACGGCGCCGACGACGTGCTGCGGGCCGAGGTGGTCGCGACCGACCCGCACGGGGTCACGCTCACCGCCACCTGCACCTCGGGCCGCAACCTGCTCGCCCGGATCGAGGCCGCCGGCGACGGCATCCTGCGGGTCCGCCTCGCCGACGACCTGTCCGTGCGCAGCCGCTGCGCGCGCGCCACGACCCTCACCCGGCCCGAGCCGCACCCGGCCGAGGTCACCGTGGACGACGCGTACGCGCGGGTGGACGCCGGCGGCGTGGTCGCCGAGATCCGCCTCGACCCGTGGGGGCTGCGGTTCCTCGACCCCGCCGGGCGGCTGCTGGTGGCCACCGACGGCGGCACCCGCGACATCAGCGGCCGGCGGCGCACGCTGCCGCTCGGCCGCTCCACGGTGGACGGCGAGCCGGTCGCCTGGCACGAGAGCTTCGTCGCGCCCGGCGACGAGCGTTTCGTCGGCTTCGGCGAGAAGTTCACCCCGCTGGACAAGCGCGGCCAGCGACCGCTGATGTGGAACTACGACGCGTTCGGCGGCGAGTCCGACCGGTCGCACAAGAACGTGCCGTTCTACCTCTCCGACCGCGGCTACGGCGTGCTCGTCGACAGCGGCCTGCCGGTGCAGTTCGACGTCTGCGCCAGCACCCACAGCAGCGTGCAACTGCTGGTGCCGGACGACCTGCTCGACTACTACGTGCTGGCCGGCCCCACCCCGGCGGAGATCCTGGACCGGCTCGACGCGCTGACCGGTCGGCCGTACCTGCCGCCGCGGTGGGCGTTCGGCGCCTGGATCTCCTCCGGTTTCTTCCCGGACAGCGAGCAACGGGTGCGGGAGCGGGCCCGGCTGATCCGGGAGCGGGACATCCCCTGCGACGTGCTGCACCTGGACTGCTACTGGCAGGTCGCCGGCCGCTGGTCCGAGCTGCGGTGGGACCAGGAGGCGTTCCCCGACCCGGCCGGGATGCTCAAGGACCTCACCGAGCAGGGCTTCCGGGTGTGCCTGTGGATGAACCCGTACCTGATGACCGAGAGCCCGCTCTACGCCGAGGCCGAGGCCGCCGGATACTTCCTGCGCCGCCCCGACGGCGGGACGTACGTCGCGGACACCTGGCACGGCAGCTATCCGGTCTGCGCCATCGTGGACCTCACCAACCCGGCGGCGGTGCGCTGGTTCCAGGGCCTGCTGCGTCCGCTGCTGGCCCAGGGTGTCGCGGTGTTCAAGACCGACTTCGCCGAGGCCGTGCCCGCCGACGCGGTGGCGCACAACGGCATGACCGGCGTCGAGCTGCACAACGTGTACGCGTTGCTGTTCAACGACGTGGTCGCCGACGTCACCGAGGAGGTGGTCGGGCACCGCACGGTCTGGGCGCGCTCGTCCTACCTGGGCGGGCAGCGGCACAGCGCGCAGTGGAGCGGCGACGTCAACGCCACCTGGCCCGGCATGGCCAGCACGCTGCGCGGCGGGTTGTCGCACGGGCTGTCCGGGGTGCCGTTCTGGAGTCACGACACCGGTGGCTTCCACGGCACGCCGGAGCCCGACCTGTACGTGCGCTGGACGCAGTTCGGCGCGTTGTCGCCGCTGGTCCGGCTGCACGGCACCACCAGCCGGCTGCCGTGGGACTTCCCGCCGGAGGCGGAACGGCACGCGGTGGCCGCGCTGCGGCTGCGCTACCGGCTGCTGCCGTACCTCTGGTCGGCCGCCGTGGACGCGGCCCGCACCGGCAGCCCGATGATGCGGGCGCTGCTGCTCGACACGCCCGCCGACCCGACCGCCTGGGCCACCGACCTGCAGTACCGCCTCGGCACCGACCTGCTGGTGGCGCCGGTGCTCGACCGGTCCGGGGAACGCGCGGTCTACCTGCCGACCGGCGACGACTGGCTGGACGCGGCCACCGGGCAGCGCCACGCCGGCGGTCGGCACCTGCGGGTGGCCACGCCGATCGACCGGCTGCCGCTGTACGTGCGGCACGGGGCGCTGGTGCCGGTGGTGGCGCCCGCGCCGACCGTCGCCGACGGCCCGTTCCGCGACGTCACGCTCGTCGCCTGGGGCGGGGCCGACGCGGTGACGGTGCTGCGCGACCCCGACGGCGACACCACGATCACCGCCACCCGCGACGGCGACACCCTGCGGGTACGGGTGGACGGCCCGCTCGACGTCCGCCGGGTCAGCGTGGTCGGCGACGACCCGCCGCGTCGCGTGGTGCTCGATGGCCAGCCGGCGCCGGTGACCCCGTTCGAGCCCTGGTTCGGCGGCGGCGACGCACCCGGCGGTAGCCTTGCCGATTTAGTTTAAGCTGTAGCCGAATCCGACGGCCGCGGCGCAGGAGGCGGGCACCACGTGATCAGCATCGACCGGTCGTTCCAGACGGCCGACCTGGGTGACGTGCGGGTGGCCAACCGGGCCGTCGTCCTGCGGCACGTCCGGTTGCACGCCCCCTGCTCGCGCGCCGACGTCGCCGCACGCACCGGACTCAACAAGGCCACCGTATCCAGCCTGGTCGGCGAACTGATCGAACACGGCCTGCTGCGCGAGACCGGGCTGACCGAGAACCGGATCGGCCGGCCGGCCACCATGCTGGTCCTCGACGGTTCCCGCCACGTCGGGCTCGGCCTGCAGATCGGCGCCGACGAGTTGGTCGTGGTCGCCGCCGACCTGGCCGGCGAGCGACTGCTCACCTGGCGCCGCGCGTTCGCCGCCGCGACCGCCGGGCCCGACGAGACGGTACGGGCGCTCGCCGCGCTCACCCGCCGGGCGGTCACCCGGGTCACCGGGGCGGGCCGCGCGGTGCTCGGCCTCACCGTCGGCGTGCCCGGCCCGGTCGACGCCGACGGCGCGGTACCGGCCGCGCCGGCGCTGGGCTGGCACGGCGTGCCGCTCGCCGCCGACCTGCGCCGCGCGCTACGCGACCCGGGGTTTCCCGTCGGCGTCGACAGCGACGCCAACCTCGCCGTCTCGGCCGAGCTGCGCCACGGCCCGTACGCCGGCACGGCCGACCTGGTGCACCTGACCGGTGGGCTGGCGGTCGGCGCCGGTCTGGTCAGCGGCGGCCGGCTGCTGCGTGGCGGCCGTGGCTTCGCCGGCGGGATCGGCCACCTGCCCGTGCCGGCGGCTCACGCCACGCCCCCGCCCGGCACGCCGGCGTGCCACTGCGGCCGGCGCGGCTGCCTCGCGGCGGTGGCCGGCGTGGACGCCGTGGTGCGCCGCCTGCTGCCCGACGTGGCCTCGGACGGCCCGGTCACCGACTACCTGCCGGAAATCGGGCGGATCCAGGCGCTCGCCCGGGCCGGCGACGTCCCGGTGCGCGACGGGCTCGCCGAGACCGGCCGGCAGCTCGGGCACGCGGTGTCCATCCTGGTCGACCTGCTCGACCCGGAGGTGGTCCTGGTCGGCGGGCACCTGGCGGCGCTCGCGCCGTGGCTGCTCCCGGCCGCCCGCGCCGAGATCGCCGCCGGCACGTCGGGCCCGCCGGCCACGGTCCGCATCGAGGCCAGCGCGCTGGGCTCGGCGGCCAGCGCGCTGGGCGGCGCCACCGCCGCACTGGCCACCGTGGAGACCGGGCAACTGCCCCTCGCCTGACTCTTGACCGCACCGGCCCCGGGTGCCAACCTCGGTAGCGCCGTCACCGGGCCGGGCAACCCGCGGGCGGCGTCTTCTCCGGCGGTCGTCGAAGCGCTTCACCAGTGCTCCGGGCCGACGCCACCGGCCGACCACCACCCCATTTTCCGCGTGCGCGCCGCCGTCCACCGGCCGGTTCGTCGAAGCGCTTCGACGAACCGGCGGGCGACCCGCACGCCCACCGGAGGCGCCCGTCATGACCGACCGCACCCCGCACCGCCCGACGACCTGCTGGCCCACCTCACCATGGCGGAGAAGCTCGGCCTGCTGCACCAGTGGCAGGCGCCGGTGCCGCGGCTCGGGCTGCCGGCGTTCCGCACCGGCACCGAGGCGCTGCACGGCGTCGCCTGGCTCGGCGAGGCCACCGTCTTCCCGCAGGCGCTCGGCCTCGCGGCGAGCTGGAACCCGCGGCTGATCCGGGCGGTCGGCGCCGCCGTCGGCGACGAGGTGCGGGCCAAGCACACCGCCGACCCGCGGCGCGTCGGGCTGAACGTGTGGGCGCCGGTGGTCAACCCGCTGCGCGACCCCCGGTGGGGACGCAACGAGGAAGGCTGGTCCGAGGACCCCTGGCTCACCGGCCGGTTGGCCACCGCCTACGCGTCCGGGCTGCGCGGCGAGCACCCGACCCGGCTGCGGACCGCGCCGACGCTGAAGCACTTCCTCGGCTACAACAACGAGACCGACCGGGCGACCACCTCCAGCAGCCTGCCGCCGCGGGTGCTGCACGAGTACGAGCTGCCGGCCTTCCGCGCGCCGCTGGCCGCCGGCGCGGCGGTCGCCGTGATGGCGTCGTACAACCTGGTCGACGGGGTGCCGGCGCACCTGAGCCCGCTCATCGACGGCGAGCTGCGCGGCTGGGCCGACGACGAGGTCATGGTGGTCGGCGACGCCGGCGCGGTCGGCAACATCGCCGGCGTGCAACGGCACCTGCCCGACCACGTCACCGGGTTCGCCGCCGCGTTGCGCGCCGGGGTGGACAGCTTCACCGAGGACGACGAGGATCCGGGTCCCACCGTCGAACGGCTCACCGACGCGCTGGCGCGCGGGCTGATCGACGAGGCCGACGTGGACCGGGCGGTCCGGCGGATCCTGTCGGTGCGGTTGCGCCTGGGCGACCTCGACCCGCCCGGGCACGACCCGTACGCCGACGTGCCGGCCGACGTGGTCGACTGCCCCGCCCACCGGGAACTCGCCCGCGAGGCGGCCCGCCAGTCGATCGTGCTGCTGGGCAACGACGGCCTGCTGCCGCTCGCACCCGACCTGCGGGTCGCCGTGCTCGGGCCGCTCGCCGACACCGTGCTCACCGACTGGTACAGCGGCACCCTGCCGTATGCGGTCAGCGCGTACGACGGGCTGCTCGGGCGACTGCGCGAGGTCACCACGCACCCCGGCGCGGACCGGATCACGCTGCGCGTCGGGCACCGCGCGGTGGTCTGCGCCGACGGCGGGCCGCTGACGCTCGCCGACGCGACCCCGGCAGAGTTCGACGTGGTCGACTGGGGCGGCGGCGTGGTGGCGCTACGCGCGGTCCGCCACGGCCGGTACGTCGGCGCGGACGACTCCGGCGCGCTTGTCGTCGACCGTCCCGGCCCGGGCGGCTGGGTGGTCCGCGAGACGTTCCGGCTGCACCACCGGCCCGACGGGCGGGCGCTGCTGCACCACCTCGCCACCGGCCGGCACGTCGGCGTCGGCCCGGACGGTTGGCTCAGCGTCGCCACCGGCGAACCCGCCGAGTTCACCGTGGAGCTGCGCGTCGACGGCGCGGCCGAGGCCGCCGCGCTGGCCGCCGCCGCCGACGTGGCGGTGGTGGTGCTGGGCAACCACCCGATGGTCAACGGACGCGAGACCGAGGACCGGGCAGACCTGGCGCTGCCCACCGGCCAGGACGAGCTGCTGCGCGCGGTGCACGCGGCGAACCCCCGCACCGTGCTGGTGCTGACCAGCAGCTACCCGTACGCGGTCGGGTGGGCCCGGGAGCACCTGCCGGCGGTGCTGTGGAGCGCCCACGGCGGGCAGGAGCACGGCAACGCGCTGGCCGACGTGCTGGTGGGCGCGGAGGATCCGGGCGGCCGGCTCACCCAGACCTGGTACGCCGACACCGCCGAGCTGCCCGACCTGCTCGACTACGACGTCATCGGCGCCGACGCCACCTACCTCTACCACCGGGGCGAGCCGCTGTACCCGTTCGGCCACGGGCTCAGCTACGCCGAGTTCGACTACGCTGACCTCCGGTTGAGCACCGCCACGGCGCGTGCCGGCGAGGAGGTGGAGGTGAGCGTCGAGGTCACCAACACGGGCCGCCGCCCGGGCACCGAGATCGTGCAGCTCTACACCCGGCAGCGGCGCTCCCGGGTCAAGCAGCCACTGCGTCAGCTACGCGACTTCACCCGGGTCACCCTCGAACCGGGGTGCGCGGCCCGGGTGACGGTGCGGCTGCGCACCGCCGAGCTGGCCTGGTGGGACGACACCCGCGCGGCAATGGTGGTGGAGGACGCCACCCATTCGGTGCTCGTCGGCCGCTCCGCCCGCGATGTCCGGCTGGTCGGCGCGCTCACCGTGAGCGGCGGCGGCGCGGCGACCAGCCCCGCGGCGCGGCGCTCCGGAGCCGCCCGGTGAACGGCCGGGCCGCCGGTGAGCAGGTCACCATCGCGGACGTGGCCCGGCACGCCGGGGTGGCGGCGAGCACCGTGTCGTACGTGCTCAGCGGCAAGCGCGCCATCTCCGCCGACACCCGCACCCGGGTGCTGGCCAGCGTGCGCACCCTGGGCTACCACCCGAACGCCGGCGCGCGCGCGTTGGCCAGCCGCAAGGCCAACGTGATCGCGCTGGTGCTGCCGCTGCGCACCGGCATGCAGGTGCCGGTGGTGATGCGCTTCGCCACCGCGGTGGTCACCACCGCCCGCGGCTACGACCACGACGTGCTGCTGGTCACCGCCGACGAAGGGCCGGCCGGGCTGCACCGCATCGCCGGCAGCGCGCTCGTCGACGGCGTGCTGCTGATGGACGTGGAGCTCGAGGACTCCCGGGTGCCGCTGCTGCGGGAGCTGGCGCTGCCCGGGGTGCTGATCGGGCATCCGGCCGACAGCACCGGGCTGGCCTGCGTGGACCTCGACTTCCGGCGCGCCGGGGAGCTGTGCGTGGAGCACCTGGCCGGTGCCGGGCACCGGCGGATCGCGCTGCTCGGTGCCCCGGCCGCCGTCTACGACCGGGGCACCGGCTTCGCCCACCGCACCCGCCGCGGCGTGGTGGCCGCGGCCGACCGGCTCGGCGTCGAGGCGGTGACCCGGCCCTGCGAGGAGGGCCCGGCGGCGGTGCGGCGCGACCTGGCGGCGCTGCTGGCCGAGCATCCCGACGTCACCGGGCTGGTGGTGCAGAACGAGGCGGCGGTCGGGCCGGTGCTGTCCACGTTGCCGCTGCTGGGCCGCCGGGTGCCGCAGGACGTCTCGGTGGTCGCGGTCTGCCCCGACGAGTTGGCCGAACCGTCCGGGTTGACCTGCGTGCCGGTGCCCGCCGAGGAGGTGGGCCGGCAGGCGGTGACGCTGCTGATGCGCCGGCTGCGCGACGAGCCGGTGCCGGAGGTGACACTGCTGGAGCCCCGGCTGACCGTGCGCGACACCAGCGCCGGGACCGGCCGGTGACGCCGGCCGCGCACCGGATCCACGACACCGCGCCGGCCGCCGACTGGACCGACGCGTTTCTCACCGGCAACGGTGAGCTGGGGCTGATGGTGCCCGGGCAGCCGTACGCCGAGCGGATCGTCGTCAACCACCACCGACTGGTGCTGCCCAACGGCAGCCGGTCGGCCCGGGCGCCGGAACTGGCCGACCGGATGCCGCACATCCGGGCGCTGGTGCTCGCCGGCCGGCGGGCCGAGGCCGCCCGGCTGCTCACCGGCGGCCGGGAGCTGACCTGGACCCAGCCGTTCCACCCCGGTTTCGCGCTCACCGTCGACGCCCCGCCCGGCCCGGTCCGGGGCTACCGGCGCAGCACCGAGTTCACCACCGGCGAGGTGACCGTCGAGTGGTCGGGCGGACGGCGGCGCTGCTTCGTCTCCCGCGCCGACGACGTCGCGGTGCTCCACCTCGACCAGGGCGACTGCCTGCTCACCGCCACCGGCGACCTGCCCGGCCGGCCCGCCGCCGTGCGCTACGAGTCGACCGCGTACCGCCGGGGTGAGCTGGTGTTCCTGCGGGTGCGCGCCCGCTACCCCGACGCCGGTGGCGCGTACGGCTTCGAGGGGGTGACGCTGCTGCGCGGCGACGTCACGGTCGACGGCGACCGGGTGCGGGTGCGCGGCCCGGCGCTGCTCAGCACGCTCGTCGACCGCCCGGAGGCCCCGCCGTGGCGCACCGCCGCCGCCGAACGGCGGCTGGCCGCGATCACCGGGGACTACGACGAGTTGCTGGCCCGGCACAAGCCCCGGCACGCCGGCCCGTACCGCCGGGTGGCGCTGGACCTCGGCGTGCCGGACGCCGACCGCCGGGCGCCGGTCGGTGAGCTGCTGGCCCGGCAGGCCGCCACGCCGCGCCGGCTGGACCCGGCGCTGCTGGAGCGGCTGTTCCACGCCGGCCGCTACCTGCTGTTCAGCGCCAGCGGTGTGCTTCCGCCCCGGTTGACCGGGCTGTGGCTGGGTGCCTGGGACGCCGCGTGGGCCGGCGACTGGACCACCGACGCCAACCTCAACCTGCAACTGGCCGGCGCGAACACCGGCGCGCTGCCGGAGGTGACCGCCGCGCACGCCCGGCTGGTCGCCGGCCAGGTCGACCACTGGCGCGACAACGCCCGCGCGGTGTACGGCGCGCGTGGGCTGCTGGCGCCCAGCCGCACCGACGGCGAGCACGGGCACCTGTTCCACCTGCACCCGGACTGGCCGTTCACCGCGTGGCTGGCCGGCGCCGACTGGCTGCTGCATCCGCTGCACGAACACCACCTGGTCACCGGTGAGCCGCTCGGTGCGGTGGCCGGCTGGCTGGCGGAGGTGGCGGACTTCTTCGCCGACGTGCTGACCGAGGTGGACGGCCGGCCGGCGCTGGTGCCGTCGTACTCGCCGGAGACCGGCCCCTACGACGACACCAGACGGATCGCGCCGGTGGCGGTGAACGCCACCATGGACGTCGCCGCGGCCCGCCACGCGGTGCGCGTCGCCGCCGAGGTCACCGGCGCCGACCGGTGGGCCGGGCTCCGGTTGCCGGACTACCGGGTGGACGGGCGCGGCGCGCTGGCCGAGTGGGCGTGGCCGGGCAGCGCCGGCGACGACGACCACCGGCACGTCAGCCACCTCTACCCGGTGTGGCCGCTGGACGAGATCGACCCGGATCGCACCCCGGGCCTGGCCGCCGCCGCGCACCGGGCGCTGACGCTGCGCGGCGACGAGGACGGCTCCGCGCACGGCAGCCTGCACCGGGCCCTGGCCGCCGCCCGGCTGCGCGACGGCCCACTGGTCGCGGCGAACCTGCTCAAGGTCGTCGGCGCGGACATGTTCTTCCGGTCGTTGATGAGCGCGCACAACCCGGGCCGGGTGACCTGGAACGCCGACGCCGCGCACGCGTTGCCGGCGGTGCTGATCGAGTCGCTGGTGCAGTCACGTCCCGGCGCGTTGCGGTTGCTGCCCGCGCCGCTGCCGGGCCTGCCCGCGGGGACGCTGCGCGGGGTGACCTGCCGGGGGCGGATCACCGTGGAGGAGTTGACCTGGGGCCCAGGCGGGGTGCACGCCCGGTTGGCCTCACCGGTGGCGCAGCGACTGCTGGTACGCGGACCGGGTGGCGAGCTGTCGGTCACGGTGACGCCCGGCCAGCCGTGCGAGGTGCGGTGCTGACCGGTCGGGCCGGCTACCGCCCGCCGTCGCGGTGCCGCCGCCGCATCCCGGCGGCCAGCGCCGCGTGGTCCAGGTCGCCGGCGGCGATGCGCCCGGCGACGGTGCGCCGCACCAGCCGGTCGGCCAGCGCCGGCGCGTGCCGGGCCAGGGCCAGCTCGACGCGCCCGCGCCGGGTGGTGGCGACGTCGCGGGGCGCGCGCCGGGCGGCGGCGGCGCGCAGGATCGCCGCGACCACCCCGTCGACGGGCTCCGGCCGGGACACCCCGCTCAGCGACAGCCCGGCCGCCTCGGTGCTGTCGTGGATCGGTGAGGCGACCATGCTGGGGTAGACGACGCTGACCCCGACGTGGGTGCCGACCTCGTGGCGCAGCGCGTCGGCGTACGCGACCAGGGCGCGCTTGCTCACCCCGTACGCGGCGGCCAGCGGCAGCGGCAGCACGGCCATCCGGCTGGCCACGAAGATCACCCGGCCGCGGGCGGCTTCCAGGGCGGGCAGCGCCGCGGCCGTGGTCCGCCAGGCGGCGAGCAGGTTCACCTCCAACTGCCGGCGCACCACCTCGTCGGGAGGCAGCTCGGCCGGCGCGGGCCCGCCGACGCCGGCGTTGTTGACCAGCAGGTCCAGCCCGCCGAGCCGGTCGACGGCGGCGGCCACGGCCGGCGCGGTGGCCGCCGGGTCGGTCAGGTCCGCCCCGAGCACCGGCGGGGTGGCGTCGGCGTCGGCGTGCAGGTCCAGCCCGACCACGTGCGCGCCGGCGGCGGTGAACGCGGCGCCGAGGCGCCGGCCGAACGTGCCGCACGCGCCGGTGACCAGCACCCGCCGGCCGGCCAGCGCGCTCACCGCGCCGCTCCGGCGCGCCGCCGGCCGGTGGCCAACTCCCGGCGCAGCTCGGCCAGGTAGGCGTCGAAGTCGACGCGCATGTGCGGGCGGCGCTGCCCCCACCGGGCGGTGGCGGCGCGCAACTCCTCGCGGCAGGCGGCGGCCTGCCGGGCCGGCTCCGGTGGCGCCCAGGTGCCGGCCAGGCGCGCGGCGACCAGCCGGGCCTGCGCCTCCAGCAGCGGGAACGCCGCCCCGGTGGACTGCATCAGCCCGACGAACGCCAGCCCGGGGGCGGCCAGGTGGAACACGTGCCGGTACAGCGGCAGCTGCTCGGCGCCGGCGCCGAGCAGCTCCGGGTCGAGAAACGGCACCCGCACCCGGTAGCCGGTGCACCAGATCACCAGGTCGACGGCGTCGGCGCGGCCGTCGGTGAACTCGACCCGGTGCCCGGCGAAGCGGGCGATGCCGGGGCAGGGGTGGATGTCGCCGTGGGTGAGCCGGGACAGCAGGGCGTCGGAGAGCGTGGGGTGGTCCTGGAGGAAGCCGTGCGCGGGCGCCGGCAGCCCGTAGCGGGTGGGCGGGCCGACGGTGACGGCGAGCATGCGCTGGCTGATCCGCTGGCGCAGCCGCCAGGGCAACCGTCGGGCCAGTGCCCCGTTGAGGGTGTCCGAGGGGCGGCCGAGCAGATATTTGGGCACCACCCAGACGCCGCGGCGCAGCGACAGCAGGGTCTCCTGGGCGGTGTGCGAGGCGTCGACGGCGATGTCCATGGCCGAGTTGCCGCCGCCCACGACCAGCACCCGGCGACCGGCGAGTTGGTGCGGCCCGCGGTAGTCGTGGCTGTGCATCTGCTCGGCGGCGCACTCACCCGGGTAGGGCTCGGGCAGGTTCGGCACCCGGTTGTGGCCGTTGGCGACCACCACGGCCTCGACGTCGACCTCGACCGGGGCGTCGGGGCCGGTGGCGTGCACCCGCCACCGGTCGCCGACGCGGGTGACCCGGTCGACGGTGTGCCGCAGCCGCACCGCCCCGCGCAGGGCGAAGCGGTCGGCGTAGTCGGCGAGGTAGCCGGCGACGCGGGTGTGGTCGGGGTAGTCGGGCCAGTCGGCCGGCATCGGGTGGTCGGCGAACTGGGTGCGTCCCTTGCTGGTGTTGAGGTGCAGCGTCCGGTAGGCCGGTGAGCCGGGCGCGCCGTAGACCCAGAGTCCGCCGAGGGTGTCGGCGGACTCGAAGGCCACCGCCGGCACGCCGGCGTCGGCGAGTGCCTTGAGCGTGGCCAGTCCGGCCGCGCCGGCGCCGACGACCGCGACCCTGGGTGGTGCCGTCATACCCGCCCCCTTAATCCAACGACCGCTGGATAATCCCCGGCGGGCGGGGCCCGGGTCAAGGGGTGCCGGGCGGATAGAGCCCGTCGAGGAACCGGTGCACGAACGCCCGGAACTCGCGCCGCTCCCGGGCCGCGGAACCGCTGCCGGCGGCCAGCGCCACCACGTGCCCGTGCACCGCCCAGACCAGGCTGCGCACCGTGACGTGCGGGGCCGGCTCGACCAGCGCCCCGGCCTCGGCCGCGGCGGCGAGCAACCGCTCGACCTGCCCGTACAGCGGCGCGGCGTAGCGCTGGTCCAACTCGGCGTGCCGCTGCGGCTCCAGCCAGCGGCGCAGCCACAGCGCGGTCGTCTCCGGCCGGTCCTGAAGGAAGTCGACGAACACGTCGACCAGGTCGTGCAGGGCGCGTACCGCGTCGGCCGGCCCGGCGGCCAGGGCGGCGCGCGCGCGTTCGGCGGCCGCCTCCAGGGCCTGTCGCTCGGCGCTGAACACCCGGGCGAAACAGGCGTCGTAGAGCTGCGCCTTGGTGCCGGTGTGGTGGGCGACGGTCGCCACGTCGACGCCGGCCGCCGCCGCGACGTCCCGCACGCTCACCGCGTCGAAGCCCCGCTCGGCGAACAGCGCGGTGGCGGCGGCGAGCACGAGGTCGCGGGTGGGTCGCTGGTCGTCGCGGCGGGGCCGGCCCGGCCGGCGGCGGGGCATGGTCATCCGGCCATTGTTCCCCCTACAATCCAGCATCCGTTGGATTGGGGGCGGCGCGCCCCGAGGCAGGAGGCGGCGATGACCGGGCTGGAGCAGCGACGCGAGGCCGTCGCCCTGCCACGCGGCCCGCTGGTCGGCTTCGCCGCCGGCTCGCTGGGCATGGGCGTCTGGGTCACCGTGCCCGGCCTGCTGCTGCTCTACTTCCTCACCGACGTCCTCGCGGTCGCGCCGTGGCTGGCCGGGCTGGCCCTGCTGCTGCCGAAGGTCGCCGACGTGCTGCTGCACCCGTGGGTCGGGCACCGCTGCGACGTCGAGCGGGCCCGCCGCGGTCACCGCCGGCGGCTGCTGCTAGCCGGTTGCGCGTTGCCGGCGGCGTTCGCCGCGGTGTTCGCGGTGCCCGGCGGACTCACCGGCGCGAGCGCGGCCGCCTGGGTGGCGGTGTTCTTCGTGGCCGGCAACCTGCTGTTCGCCGCCTACCAGGTGCCCTACCTGGCGACGCCGGCGGACCTGCGGATCGGCTACCACGAGCGGACCCGGCTGATGGCCTTCCGGATGGTGGTGCTGACGCTCGGCATCCTGCTCTCCGGGCTGCTGGCGCCGCTGCTGGCCGGCGGCGACGACGCCACCCGCGCCGGCTACCTGCGGATGGCCGTGGTGCTGGCCGCCGGCATGCTCGCCGCGATGGCGGTGGGGGTGGCCGGGATCGCCCGGCTGCGCCGCGCGGCACCCGCCCCGACGGTCGGGCCCGGCGCCGGCGGGTGGCGGGCGTTGACCTCGGCACTGCGCGACCGGCAGTTCCGCCGGCTGGCCGGCGCATACCTGGCCATGTCGACCACCACCCACCTGGTCCTGGCCGGGGTGCCCTACTACGCCGAGTACGAGCTGGGTCGCGCCCGGCTCACCACGGTGCTGGTCGCCGCGTTCGTCGCACCGGCGCTGCTGGTCACCCCGGCGTGGCTGGCGCTGGCCCGGCGCGTCGGCAAGCAGCGCGCCCTGCTCGGCGCGCAGGTCGCGTTCGCCGCCGGCGCGCTGGTGCTCGCGGTCGGCCGGCCGGCCGGGCTGCCGGTGCTGGTCGCCGCCGTGGCGGTGCTCGGGGTGGCGTTCGCCGGCATGCAGCTGCTGCCGTTCTCGATGCTGCCCGACGTGATCCGCGCCGCCGGCGCCGAGCGGGCCGGCACCTACACCGGGGTGTGGACCGCCACCGAGGCCACCGGCGCGGCGCTCGGCCCCTACGCGTACGCGTTGTGCCTGGCCGCCGGCGGCTTCGTCGCGTCGACCGCCGGGCAGAGCGTGGTCCAGTCGCCCGGCGCCCTCGCGGCGCTGCGCTACGGCTTCGGTCTGCTGCCCGCCGCCGTGATGGTGCTCGCGGTGCTGGTGCAGCGCCGCTACACCCTGGACGGCTCCGCCCGCGCCGAGCACTAGACTTCGCCCCCGATGGACGCCGAGCCCGCCACCGAGACCCGCCCCTGCGCCCACTGTGGTCGCGAGGTGCCGCAGCGCGCCGGCGCCGGCCGACCGTTCCGCTACTGCCGGGACAACGACGGCGCCTGCCAGCGGGCCGCCCGCAACTCGCGGATGCGTCACCGCAACTCCCCCGGCCTGCCCGGTCAGGTGGCGCGGACCTGGGAGGCGGTGGACCGGCTCGACCAGGTGGTGGAGACGCTCACCGAGGCGCTGCACGCCGAACTGTCCCCGGTCGGGGTGGAGCGGCAGCTCGCCGAGCTGCGCGCGCAGACGTCCGCGCAGGTCGCCGCCGCGCACGCCGAACGTGACGAGGCCCGCCGCGAGGCCGAGGACGCCGCCGCGGCGGCGGCCCGCGACCGGCAGGCGGCCCGGGCCGCGCTGGCCGACCGCGACACCGCCGCCCAGCGCGCCGACGCGGCGGACGCCGCGTCCGCCGCGTCGGACGAGCGGGCCGCCGCCGCCGAGACCGCCCGCGACGCCGCGCGCGCCGAGGCGGGCGCGGCGCAGGCGCTTCGGGCGCAGGCCGAACGGGACCGCGACGCCGCGCGCGTGGAACTGCGGACCGTGCGGGCCGAACGCGACGACGAGCGGCGGCGGGTCGCCGAGCTGACCGCCGAACGGGACGCCGCCCGCGCCGACGCCGAACGGGCCACCCGCTCCGCCGCCGAGTCCCTGGAGCGGGCGCACCGCCGGCGCGCCGAGGCCGACGCGGCCCACGCCGACGCGCAGGCCGCCCGGGCGCAGGCCGCCGAGGAACGCCGCGCGGCGCAGGCGGCGAGCGAGCGGGCCGACGCCGAGGCGGGCGCCGCGCGGGCGGCCCGCACCGAGCGGGACCGGGCGGCGGCTGCCCACGCCGAGGCGGTCGCGGCGGCGGACGCGGCCCGCGCAAAGGTGGTGGCACGGGCCGCCGACCGGGACGCGCTCGGCGCGGAACTGGCCGAGGCCCGGCGGGCGATAGCCGAAGCGCAGGCCCGCTCGGCCGAGTCGGCGGCCCGGCTGGCCGCGGCCGAGGCCGACCGGGACGCCGCCGAACGTCGCACCGGGCAGCTCGCCGACCAGGTCAGCGACCTGGCCGGAGCGCTGGCCGCGCTCGGTTCGCGGACCGGCTGACCCGACCGTCGGCGCGGCGGCTCGACGGCCGCGGGCGCCGGCGAGGTGGCAGCATCTCGATCACGCACCGCGTGGAGCCCGGCCACGGACCGGGACGGGGCAGCGCGACGCCGGCCCGCCGGGCGAGGATCGACGGCATGGGAAAGACCTACGAACGCATCGACGGCCGGTTGCGGAAGTTCATCGAGACGCAGCCGATGTTCTTCGTGGCCACCGCGCCGCTGTCCGGCGACGGGACGGTCAACCTGTCCCCCAAGGGTCTGCGGGGCACGCTGGCGGTGCTCGACGCGCACACCGTGGCCTACCTCGACTTCGCCGGCAGCAACGCCGAGACCATCGCCCACCTGCGGGAGAACGGCCGGGTCACGCTGATGTGGTGCGCGTTCGACGGTCCGCCGACCATCGTGCGGGTGCACGGGCGCGGCGAGCCGGTGTTCCGCGACGACAGCCGCTGGCCCGGCCTGCTGCGGCACTTCGACATCGACCCCACCCCGCACGGGCTGCGGGCGGTGATCGTGGTGCACGCCGCGCTGATCCGCGACACCTGCGGCTACGCGGTGCCGCTGATGAGCTACGACACCGACCGTGACCTGCACGAGCGGCGTTTCGCCCGGGAGGACGACGCGTCGCTGTCGACCTACTTCGCCGGCAAGGAACACATCGCGAGCAGCATCGACGGGCTGCCCGGTCTGCCGTTGCCGTTGCCGCCCACGCCGGCGCGCTGAGCGGAGGTCAGTGGATGCCGGCCATCAGGCCCCGGATCTGGCGGGTGAACATCACCGCGGCCAGCCCCAGCACCACCGAGGCCAGGCCGAAGGTGAGGAAGTAGGTCGACTGCGACCACCTGTCCGCCAGCCGGGCCACCTGGCCGCCGAGGGCGTCGCCGACGGCGGTGGCGAGGAACCACAGGCCGAGCATCTGACTGGCGTACTTCACCGGGGCGAGCTTCGTGGTGGCGGACAGGCCCACCGGGCTCAGCGACAGCTCGCCGGCGACCTGGATGGCGTAGACCGCGACCAGCCACCACGGTGAGACCAGGTCACCGCCGACGGCGGCGCGCGCGGCGGCGGCCATCAGCACGAACGACAGGCCGTTGAGCACCAGGCCGACGGCGAACTTCGTCGGCGTGGACACCCGGTGGCCCAGCTTGAGCCACAGCCAGGCGGCCAGCGGCGCGCCGATGATGATCAGGATCGGGTTGACCGACTGGAGCCAGGACGCCGGGAAGGTGAAACCCCCCACGTTCCGGTCGGTGCGGTCCGCGGCGAAGATGTTCAGCACCGACCCGGCCTGGTCGTAGATCAGCCAGAACGCGGCGGCGAAGACGAACAGCCACACGTAGGCCCGCATCCGGGAACGTTCGGTGTCGCTGATCTCCCGGTCGGTGAGGATCCGGGTGAAGTATCCGACGGTCACCAGCACGGTGACCACGGCGAGCAGGTTGACCACCGTGTCGACGGTGAACCAGCCGGCCAGCAGCAGCACCAGCAGCACCAGCAGCAGCGCGCCGACGACCACGCCGGCGCGGGTCAACGCCCGACGCCGGTCCGCGCCGAGCAGCGGGTCGGCCGGGCGGGCCCCGGCGTCGCCGAGGTTGCGCCGGCCCGCCACGTACTGCGCCACCCCGAAGGTCATGCCGACCGCGGCCGCCCCGAACCCCAGGTGCCAGTTGATCCGCTCGCCGAGGAACCCGGTGATCAGCGGGGCGATGAACGCGCCCAGGTTGATGCCCATGTAGAAGATGGAGAAGCCGGCGTCGCGGCGCGGCGAGTCCCGCTCGTACAGGTCGCCGACCATGGTGGAGATGTTGGGTTTGAGCAGGCCGGTGCCGAGCACGATCAGCGTCATGCCGGCGAACACGCTCCACCCGGTGGGGATCGCCATCACGTAGTGCCCGGCGGCGATCACCACGCCGCCCCACAGCACGCTGCGCCGCGCCCCGATCAGCCGGTCGGCGACCCACCCGCCGGGCAGCGCCATCAGGTAGACCATGGCGTTGTAGGTGCCGTAGACGGCGTTGGCGGTGGACTCGCCGATGCCGAGGCCGCCGTCGGCGACCGCCGCGGTCAGGTACAGCACCAGGATGGCCCGCATGCCGTAGAAGCTGAACCGCTCCCACATCTCGGTGAGGAAGAGGGTGGACAGCGCCCGCGGGTGGCCGAAGAACGTCTTCCCGGCGGGCGGTCGGGCCCCGACCGGCGCGTCACTGCTCATCGTCACCTCCGTCACGCATGGTGGGTAACATCCCCGGTGACGGGCGAAACACTCCACCGATTCGGTCGGCTGTCGCGGCCGGTTACCCTTGAGCGTCCCGACCCGCACCCGGCCCGGCCGGCGTGGGTGGGGAATGGGCGGGCGGTGACCGGCCGTTACGCCTGAGGACCAGCACCACGAACGAGGGGAAGTCGATCATGGGCGAGCGTATGCTGCGCGGTAGCCGGCTGGGCGCGGTCAGCTACGAATCCGACCGCAACACGGAGCTCGCGCCGCGTCAGACCCGCGAGTACCTGTGCGCCAAGGGCCACCAGTTCGAGGTGCCGTTCGCCGTCGACGCCGAGGTCCCCACGACCTGGGAGTGCAAGTTCGACGGCAGCGTCGCCCGGCTGGTCGACGGCAGCGAGCCGGAGCAGAAGAAGGCCAAGCCGCCGCGCACCCACTGGGACATGCTGCTGGAGCGGCGCTCGATCGCCGAGCTGGAGGACATCCTCGCCGAGCGGCTGCAGGAGGTCCGCACCCGACGCGGTCGCGCCTGAGACACCTGAACGTCGAAGCGCCCCCGGGGGAGTTCCCCCCGGGGGCGCTTCGACACGTCTGACCGGTTCCGGCGCGTCAGCGGTCCACGATCTCACCCTCGATCGCCGGGCCCGGCTGCGGCGGCCCCGCCGGCGGCTGCGCGGGGCTCGCCGGCGGCGGCTGCGGCGCACCCGGATAGACCCGCACCCGACGCGGGCCGAACAGGTCACCGGCGACCATCGACGACACCCGCCGCTCGGTGGAGCGGCGCACCCCGCCGGCGGCGAGGCGGCGCAGCGGCGGCCCCAGCAGCAGCAGCCCCACCACGCCGCTGACCAGGCCGGGCAGCGCCAGCAGCAGCGCGCCGGCCAACCCCACCAGCCCGTCGGTGACCTGCTGCCCCGGCGGCTGGCCGGCCTGCGCGGCAGCCCGGAACCCCCGCCACGCCCGCATGCCCTCGCGGCGCAGCAGCACCAGGCCCAGCAGCGACGCGGCGAACACCAGCAGCAGCGCCGCGCCGAACCCGACGGCCCGCCCGACCAGCACGAAAACGGCCAGCTCCAGCAGTGTCAGCAGCAGCAGAGCCGGCGGTAGAAATCTGAGTCCTCGGCGCATCTCACCCCATCCGCCCGGTGTGTCGTCACACCCCCCAAGCATGACACGCCCGCGCTCACGGCCACCGGGCCAACGCCCGCGGTCGGCCGCGCACCGCCGCGCGCCGGTCCCGCACCCCCCACCGGGTGACCCGCCACAGCGCCTCCGCCACGATCAGCGGACTCATCTTGCTGTCACCGTGCTCCCGCTCGGCGAACGTGATCGGCACCTCGACGATGCGCACCCCGGCCCGGTGCGCCAGCCGGGACAACTCCACCTGGAACGCGTACCCCTGCGAGCGCACCGACGCCAGGTCGATGGCGTCCAACGCCGTCGACCGGTACACCCGGTAGCCGCCGGTGGCGTCGCTGACCGGCATGCCCAACGCCAGCCGCGCGTACAGGTTGCCCACCCGCGACAGCAGCAGCCGCCGCCACGGCCAGTTCAGCACCCGCGCGCCGCGCGCCCACCGCGAGCCGATCACCACGTCGGCGTCGCGGGCGGCGTGCAGCAACGCCGGCAGGTCCTCCGGGGCGTGCGAGCCGTCCGCGTCCATCTCCACCACCGCGTCGTAGCCGCGCTCGCGCGCCCACCCGAAACCGGCCAGGTAGGCCGCGCCGAGGCCGTCCTTGCCCGGACGGTGCAACACGTGCACCCGCGGGTCGACACCGGCCAGCGCGTCGGCGATGCCGCCGGTGCCGTCGGGGCTGTTGTCGTCGGCCACGAGCACGTCCACCGCGGGCGCCGCCGCGCGGACCCGGGCCACGATCCGGCGCACATTGTCCGCCTCGTTGTAGGTGGGAATGACCACGAGGACCCGCCCCACCCCCGGATGGCCGGCTGCTGCCGCACCCACCGTCGCACCGCCCCTCTCGTCGGATCAGCCGGGCGTGACCTCCCGGTGGCGACGCGCCACGGCCGCGCCGGCCAGAGCCGCCACCGCCAGCGCCGCGAGCGCCGCCTCCGGCCACACCCCGGCCACCGTCGCCGGGGTACGCCCGTCCCCGAGCCGCATCTGCCGCACCACCACCTCGGCGGTGTTGAACCCGGTGGCACCGTCTACCCGCCCGTGCGGGGTCACGAACCCGGACACCCCGACCGTGGAGGCCATCAACGCGTACCGGCCGTGCTCGACGGCGCGCAGCCGCACCATGGCCAACTGCTGGCGGGCCTCGGCCACGTCGAACGTGGCGTTGTTGGTCTGCACCACCAGCAGCTGCGCGCCGCCGGTGACGGTGTCGCGGACGATGCCGTCGTAGGCGACCTCGAAACAGATCACGTCGCCGAGGGTGGCCGCGCCCGCGTCCAGCACCCCCGGGCGGTCGCCGGGGACGAAGTCGGAACGGACCCGGTCCACCTCGGCGCTGACCCGGCGGGCGATGGAACGCAACGGCACGTACTCGGCGAACGGCACCGGATGCCGCTTCGTGTAGACCTGGCCCACATCGGCGCCGCTGCCGGGACGCCACAGCAGCCCGGCGTTGCGGACCTGCCCCGGCCCGGGGCCGAGCAGCACCGCCCCGACCAGGATCGGCGCGCCGACCGCGTCGGCGGCCTGGGAGATGCGGTAGCCGGCGCCCGGGTTGCGCAGCGGGTCGATGTCGCTGGAGTTCTCCGGCCACACCACCAGGTCGGGGCGCTCCTGGGCGCCCTCGGCGACCCGTTCGGCGAGTTTCAGGGTGGCGTCGACGTGGTTGTTGAGCACCGCCTGCCGCTGGGCGTTGAAGTCCAGACCGAGGCGGGGCACGTTGCCCTGCACGATGGCGACGGTGACCGTGTCGCCGGCCCCGCGTACCCCCGCCGGCACGGCCGGGCCGGCGGCGAGCAGCGCCGCTGCGGCGGCGGTGAGCCCGGCCACCGGCCGCCACAGCCCGGCCTGGCGGCGCCAGTCCCGCCAGGCGACGGTGAGCAGGATCCCCCCGGCGAGCGCGACGGCGAACGTGACCAGCGGGGCGCCGCCGAGCGCGGCCAGCCGCAGCAGCGGCGACGTATCCTGGCTGAACGCCAGCCGCCCCCACGGGAACCCGCCGAACGGGATCCGGTCGCGCAGCGCCTCCTGCCCCACCCACAACACGCCGGTCAACACCGGCCACGCCGACCGGTGCCGGTCGGCCAGCGGCGACACCCAGGTCGCGCCGGCGCCCAGCAGCGCCACGAAGGCAGCCTGCAGCAGGCACAGCAGCGCCCACGGCAGCCAGCCGGTGTGCAGGCTGGTCCACTCCAGCAGCGGCGCGAACAGCGTCACCCCGGTCAGGAAGCCCAACCCCGCGCCCGCGCGCAGCCGCCGCCGGTGCGCCGCGGCGCCCAGCAGCGCCACCCCCACCGGCGCCAGCGGCCACAGCCCGTACGGGGGAAACGCCACCAGCAGCGCCAACCCGGCCAGCACGGCGGCCGGCACGGCCAGCGTCAGGGGCAGCGGACGCCCACCGGCGTACGCGCGCGCCCCGCCGGTGGCACCCGGCTGTTCCTTCTCGAGCGTCGTCACCGGCGCCTCACCACGATCACGGGCCGAAGGCTACCCGGCCGGGCCGCCCATCGGCCCACGCCCCGCGAGCGAGGGTTGCGCAACCCCGGCGGGTGGAACCTGGTGGTTGGGTGGGCCGGAGCCGGGACGCAGCAGTACGGGTGGCCGCTGGGCGGCGCCGGGGGACACGAAAATCGGGGCGCGGCATATGCCGCGCCCCGATGCTCCCAGGCCCTCCCCGGCCGGTGGGGCGAGGACGATCGGCGCCGACCTTCGGACCGACCGGACGTGGGACTGGCTGCCCCCGCCTGGCCGTTGTCTACTGGCCGTTCCTCTCACCCTGCCCGGACACCGGTAACCGCGACCCGTTCGCGCCGCCCCGCCGACCCCCGCCCGCTGGACCTGGCCGCCGCAACCTTCCGGTCACTCGGCCAGCGGACGAGAGGACGAAACGAACATCAGCCGCTTCCCGTGGTAGGACTCAAAGACGGTACGGCGTGCACCCCCGCCGCTGTCAACCCACCCCGGCCTGTCGTGTGTTGAGACACGGCGTGTCGGGTCGGCGCGTCTCGATGGGTGGACCCTCAGCCGCCCAGGTGGTGACGCAGCACCGCCACCGCCGACCGCGGATGCTCGACGGCGAGCAGCCCGGCCGCCGCCAACACATAGTCCACGTCGACGACCGGGCGGGCCGCGCGCGGCAGCGCCCACCCCCCGGCGTGATCGCCGAGCACCGCGCCGAGCACCGCCGCCGCGTCCAACGGGTCGGCGTGCCGCAACACCCCGCCGGAGCCGACCAGCAGCCGCACCTCCCGCAGATCCCGTCCGGCGCGCTCCCCGGTCGCCGCGCCCCGGGCGTGCCGGCGCAACGCCACGGTCGCCGCCAGCGCCGCGATCCGCCGATCCACCACCCGCTCGGCGTCCCCACCGGGCAGGAACCCCGGATCGGCGGCCCGCGCCGCCGCCGCAGCCGCGAGCACCGGCTCCTCCCCCACGTCGAGCAACCGCTCCTCGGCCGCCGCCCGCACCACCCCCGGCGCCGACCACCGCACGCCCAGGTCCCCCTCGACGGTGCGGGCCCGCCACAACGTGCCGGTGACCTCCCGACCCGGGCCGCTGTCCCGCTCGTCGGGGGTCAACACCGAGTACACGTCCGTGGTGGCGCCGCCGACGTCGACCACCGCCAGGTCACCGCCCACACTGTCGGCCAGCACCTCCACACCGGTGAGCACCGCGTCGGGGGTGGCCGCGCGGACCAGCCGCGCGAACCGGGCCCCGCGCGACAGCCGCTTGCCGCCGATGACGTGCCGCAGGAACACCTCCCGGATCGCCGCGCGCGCCGACGCCGGCGCCAGGACCCCGATCCGCGGCAGCACGTTGTCCGCCACGGTCACCGGCACCCCCGCCCCGGCCAACAGCGCGCACAACCCGTCGCGGGCATCCACGTTGCCCGCCAGCACCACCGGCACCCGCCACCGCGCCCTCGCCAACCGGGTCGCGTTGTGCGTCAACGTGTCGGCGTCACCGCCATCGGTGCCACCGGCCAGCAGCACCACGTCCGGGCGGGCCGCCCGCAACGCCGCCAGGTCCGCCGCGCCCAGCCGCCCGGCGGCCACGTGCACCACGTTCGCCCCCGCCGACAGGCCGACCCGCCGGCCCGCCTGCGCGGTGACCAGAGGCTCGTAGCCGATCACCGCCAGGCGCAACCCACCCCCGGCCGACGAGCACACGTACCACGGCACATCACCGACACCAGCCACCGCGGTCGCCGAAGCGACAGCGGCGTCCAGGCCGTGCAGCACATCCGTGCCCACCGTCGTCGGCGCGGACGCCACGCCGACCAGCCGGCCGCCGTCGAGGTCGACCACCGCCGCCTTC
Source organism: Micromonospora sp. NPDC050980 (assembly GCF_040653835.1). NCBI lineage: Bacteria > Bacillati > Actinomycetota > Actinomycetes > Micromonosporales > Micromonosporaceae > Micromonospora > Micromonospora sp. NPDC050980. The sequence continues at coordinate 27,677 of NZ_JBFAGS010000019.1, forward strand.
GTGTACGTCGACCCGACGTCGGCGCAGACCGCCGCCCTCACCGGTCGCCGCCCTCCGTTCGCCGCTGCGGGGCTCGCAGAACCGGCTCACTCCTCGCGCTCACGGAGCGTGTTCTTCGTTCGCGCTGCGGGGCTCGCAGAACCGGCTCACTCCTCGCGCTCACGGAGCGTGTCTTTCGTTCGCGCTGCGGGGCTCGCAGAACCGGCTCACTCCTCGCGCTCACGCGGGTGGCGGCACGACCACCGTGCCGGTCGCGGTGACCGCCACGACCGGCACGTCGAGCACCTCCGCGGCCGACTCACCCCGCTCCGGGCAGCCCCTGCACACCACCCGCGCCTCGAAGTCGATCGTCCGGCTGCGGGTACCCACCCGCGTCACCGTCGCGGTCACCTCCAGCACGTCACCGGCCTTCATCGGCGCCCGGAACTGCACGTCCGAGTAGGACGCGAACAGGCCCTCGTCGCCGTCGGTGCGGATGCACACCTCCGTGGCCACGTCACCGAACAACCCCACCGCGTACGCCCCGTCCACGAGGTTCCCCGCGTAGTGCGCGTGGGAGTACGGCACATAGCGGCGGTGCGTGACGGTCAACCCCAGCCGGGGATCCTGCTCGCTCAACTACCCGCCCTCCTCGACGTGATCAGCGTGTGCACGAGATAACTGGCGACCTCACCCGGAGTGGTGCCCCGACCGAAGATCCGATCCACACCCAGCTCACCGGTCATCGTCTCGTCGAACCGCGGCCCACCCACGATCAGCAACGGCCGCCTGCCCGCCGGCATCGCCTCCCGGAACGCCGCCGACATCTCCCGCGTGTTGTGCAGATGCGCGTCGCGCTGCGTCACCACCTGCGACACCAGCACCGCGTCGGCCTTCTCCTGCCGCGCCGCCTCGACCAACTCCGGCACGCTCACCTGCGCACCCAGGTTGCTCACCTTCAACTCCCGGTAGTACTCCAGGCCCTTCTCCCCCGCGATGCCCTTGACGTTGAGGATCGCGTCGATGCCCACCGTGTGTGCGTCCGTGCCGATGCACGCCCCCACCACCGACAACTTGCGGCGCATCCGCTGCTTCACCACCGCGTTGACCTCCTTGGCAGACAGCAGCGGAAAGTCCCGCTCCACCACCTGCACCTGGTCGAGATCCACCAGGTGGTTCACCCGCCCGTACACCACGAAGAACGTGAACCCGGCGCCGATCGCCTTGGCGTGCACCAACATCGCCGGATCCATGCCCATCCGGTTGGCCAACTGCACCGCCGCGCCCTCGGCCCGCTTGTCGTGCGGCACCGGCAACGTGAACGACACCTGCACCATGCCGTCACCGGTGGTGTCCCCGTACGGCCGCACGACCGTCTTCCCGCGCTCACTCATGACGGCTGCTGCTCCAGGATCTCCGTCGCCGGATTGAAGTAGTCGTCCTCGTGCTTCGCGACACCGTCGAGGCCCTTACCCCGGTCCGCCGGCCGCTTCATGATCCCGAAGGTGCCCTCGGCGATCGCCGTCAACAACGACTGCTGCCCGATCCGCTCCAACAGGTCCACCGCCTCACCCAGCACCCGGTGCGCCCGCTGCTGGATGAACCCGCCCGGCGCCGGCACGAAATCCTCGTGCAGGCCACCCGCCGCACCCAACACGTACCGCACGTTCTGCAACGCGATGTCCCGGTCCGACAACCACGGCGTCACCACCGCCTCGGTCATCATCCCCACCAGCAGGATCCCCTGCCCGGTCATGGTCCCCACCAGGTTGAAGAACCCGTCCAGCAGGTTCCCCCGGAACACGTCACCGGTCATGTGCTTCGTCGGCGGCATCCACTTCAACGGCGCGTCCGGGAACAACTCCCGCGCCAACAACGCGTGCGCCAACTCCAACCGGAACGACTCCGGCACATCCGGATTGATCTCGAACGCGTGCCCCAACCCCAACAACCGGTCGGCCAACCCCGCCTCGTGCGCGAAGAACTCGTTCAACAACTGCGACACCGTCACCGTGTGCGCCTCGTCCACCGCGTCCGCGGTGGTCAGGTAGTTGTCCTCACCGGTGTTGATGATGATCCCCGCCCGCGCGTGCACCTGCCGGGAGAACCGCTGATCCACGAACGTGCGGATCGGGTTGATGTCCCGGAACAGGATCCCGTACATCGAGTCGTTGAGCATCATGTCCAGCCGCTCCAGGCCGGCCAACGTCGCCATCTCCGGCATGCACAGACCCGACGCGTAGTTCGTCAACCGCACGTACCGGCCCAACTCCTTCGACGACTCGTCGAGCGCCGCCCGCATCAACCGGAAGTTCTCCTGCGTCGCGTACGTGCCGGCGAAACCCTCCCGGGTCGCGCCCTCCGGCACGTAGTCCAACAACGACTGCCCCGTCGACCGGATCACCGCGATCACGTCCGCGCCCGCCCGCGCCGCCGCCTGCGCCTGCGGAATGTCCTCGTAGATGTCCCCCGTCGCCACGATCAGATAAATCCACGGCCGCTGCCTCGGATCCCCGAACCGCCGCACCAACCGGTCCCGCTCCGCGCGCCGCCGGTCGATCCGCCGGATCCCCGCCGCCACCGCCCGACCCGACGCCCGCCGCGCCGCCGTCGCGGCCTTCGCCGTCGGCACCTCGAACCGCACCGACCCGGCCGCCGCCTTCTGCGCCAGCAACGTCACATCCGCGATGCCCTCGCGCGCCAACGCGTCGAACACCGGCAACGCCACCCCGCGCCCCAGACCCACATCGGCCACCACCGCGTCCACCAACCGGTTCACCCACGGAATCCCGTCCGGGTCCGCGCCCGACACCCCGGCCAGCCGCAACACCGCCCGCTCCACCGACACCGTCGTGTGGCTACGCGCCAGATCCACCACCGGCTGCCCCGCCCGACGCGCCAACTCGCGCGCCCGCGCCACCAACGCCGGATCCAACCCCAGCTTGCCCGTCACGAAGAACCTTCCTGATAGATCACGTCACCGCGCAACACCGTCGCCCGGCACACCGGCAGCGGAGTCGGATCACCCGGCCCCTGCACCTCCGGATCCTCCGCCTGCACCACCGGCAGACCCCGCTCCACCCCCGCCGGGCACCGCCACACCGCGAACGTCGCCGGCGCCCCCAACGCCAGCACCCCCTCGTTGTCCAGATGCACCGCCCGCCACCCACCCCGCGTGTGCGCCGCGAACGCCGCCCGCACACTCATCCGCTGCGACGGGTTGTGATGCGCCGCCGCCGCCCGCACCGACCCCCACGGATCCAACGGCGTCACCGGCGAATCCGACCCGAACGCCAACGCCACCCCCACCCCGTGCATCGCACCCATCGGATTCGATTCCAACGACCGCGCCAACCCCAACCGCGACTCGTACATCCGCCCCGAACCACCCCACAACCGGTCGAACGCCGGCTGCATCGACGCCACGATCCCGTACTCCACGAACCCCGCGATCAACCGCTTGCTCATGATCTCCGCGTGCTCCACCCGGTGCCGCGCCGCCCGCAACCGCTCCGTGCCCAACGTCCGCGCCGCCTCCGCGAACCCCGCCAACACCGTGCCGATCGCCGCGTCCCCGATCGCGTGGAACCCGCCCTGCATCCCGTGCGCCGCACAGTCCAACAAATGATCACGAACCTGCTCCGCCGACACGTACCCGTGCCCACACGCCCCCGGCTCACCATCCAGGTACGCCGCCGACACGTGCGCCGTCCGCGACCCCAACGCCCCGTCCGCGAACAGGTCACCACCGGCACCCACCGCACCCAGGTCCCGGGCCCGCGCCGCACCCAGCAACTCACCCCAGTACCCGTACACCTCCGGCACCCCGTCGCCCGACACCGCCAGCAACCCGGTGAAATCCTCCTCGTCGGAGATGTCCGGACCACCGCACTCGTGCACCGCCGCGACGCCCAACGACGCCGCGTGCCCCAACGCCCGCCGCTGCGCCGCCACCCGCTGCGCCCGCGTCACCGACCCGAACGCCGCCGCCCGCACCACATGGTGCGCGTCCCGACGCAACCACCCCGACCGGTCGAACCCCGCCGCCCCCGCCACCTCCGGGCACGCCGCCAGCAACGCCGCCGACACCAACGCCGAATGGATCGACGCCTGCGACAGATACACCCGGCGGCCCCCCGCCGCCCGATCCAACGCCGCCGCGTCCGGCAACACCCCATCCGACCAGGACGACTCGTCCCAACCGTGCCCCAGGACCACCGCGTCCCCCGGCAAACCACCCGCGAACGCCGACACCGCCGCCAGCAACTCACCCGCCGAGCGCACCGCCGACAGATCCAACCCCGACAACGCCAGCCCGGTGTCCGTCGCGTGCACGTGCGCGTCCACGAACGCCGGCGTCACCAGCGCACCGCCCAGATCAACCACCCGGTCGGCCACCGGCGCGTCCGCGTCCACGCCCAACCAGGCGATCCGCCCGTCGCGCACCAACAGCGCCGTCGCGCTCGGCTCGGCCGGACAGTGCAGCACCGCGCCGCGATACAACGTCGAGGGGTTCGAGGGGTTCGTCATGGTCTCAGTCTGCCGAAAGCCGCGCCTCGAACAGACCACGCACCCCCGGCTCGCCGCGCAACAACTCCAACGCCAGCTCCGCGTGCCCCGGCACGAACCCGTTGCCCACCAGCATCGTCACGTCCGCCGCCAGGCCCTCCGCACCCAACGCCGCCGCCGCGAAACTCGTCGCCATCGAGAAGAAGATCACCGTACCGCCGTCCGCCGTGGCCAGCACCGCCCCGTGCTCGCACCCCGGCACGTCCACGCACACCACCGTCACGTCCGCCGGCGCGCTCAACGCCGTGGTCACCGCCGTGGACAGGCCCACCGGATCCCGGGCGTCCGCCAACGCCACCGCGTCGGCCAATCCGGCCGCCACCAGCGCGTCACGCTCCGCCGCCACCGGCACCACCCCGACCGTACGACCCGCGCCCGCCCGCCGCGCCGCCGCGAGGGACAACGACCCGCTCTTGCCCGCCCCGCCGATCACGGCCACCGACACCGGGCGGGGGTCACCCTCGCGAGCCCGCCGCGCCACCTGCTCGGCCACCACCCGCGCGGTCAACGCCGGCGCCCCGCACACGTCCAGCACGGCGAGGGACAGCTCCGGGTGCACGTCCGCCGGCAGCACCGCGGCGATCGACCGGGCGAACAGGATCGCGTACCCGTCGCACGGCACCTGCTCGCTGCGCCCGTCCCAGCGGGCCAGCCCGTCGGTGACGGTCAGCGGTGTCAGCGTCAACGACACCAACGTCGCCACCCGGTCCCCCGGCCGCAATCCCAGTGGGGACCGGCGTCCGGTCTCCTCCACCGTGCCGATCAGCATGCCGCCGGAACCGGTCACCGGGTTCTGCATCTTGCCCCGGGTCGCGATGATCTCCAGCACCTCGGCCCGGATCTTCTCGCCGTCCCCGCCGTGCTTCTGCGCCAACTGCCGGAAGCTCGCCGCGTCCAGGTTCAGCCGCTCCACCCGGATCCGTACCTCGTTCGCCGCGATCCGCGGGTCGGCGTCCAAGCGCCAGGCCGCCTGCGGCAGCACCCCCGCCGGTTCCACGACTCGGTGCAGACCCACCGGTGACGTCACGCCGACCCCCTATGTCCAGCCGCCCGAACCCCCGGCCAGGGTTCGCCTCGCGGGAAAACTTACGGCAGACTAATTTCTTCACCGCAGATTTTCCAGTAGCCTTCGCAAGGTTGATCAACCGCACCGCTGACGAGGAGGGGCCGTGACCCAGACCCAACCGGTGGAAACCATCCCGACGCCCCGCTCCACGCCGGTCGCCGTCCCCACCACCGGACAGCCCTACGAATACCGACGCGCCCCCCTGGTCGAACCCGACTGGACCCGCTTCCCCGGCTGGCGCCACGTCACCCGGGAACAGTGGGAGAGCGCCCAGTGGCAGCGGGTCAACTGCGTCAAGAACATCAAGCAGCTCCGCGCCGTGCTCGGCGACGAGGTCGACAAGACCTTCTACGCCGACCTCGAGGCCGACCAGAACGCCCTGGCCACCATGTCCATGCTGGTGCCGCCCCAGATGATCAACACCATGGTGCCGTTCGCGCCGATGACCACCGAGGCACTGCTCGCCGACCCGATCCGCCGCTACATGATCCCGGTCGCCTCCGACCGGCGCACCGACTGGCCGTCGCACCCCTACGCCAGCCGCGACAGCCTCCACGAGCACGACATGTGGGTCGCCGAGGGCCTCACCCACCGCTACCCCACCAAGGTCCTCGCCGAACTGCTCTCCACCTGCCCCCAGTACTGCGGGCACTGCACCCGCATGGACCTCGTCGGCAACTCCACCCCCGCCGTCGACAAACTCAAGCTCACCCTCAAGCCGGTCGACCGTTACGACGCCCACATCACCTACCTCAAGGCCCACCCCGGCGTCCGCGACGTGGTGGTCTCCGGCGGCGACGTCGCCAACGTGCCCTGGCGCAACCTCGAGTCCTACCTGATGCGCCTGCTGGAGATCGAAACCATCCGCGACATCCGACTCGCCACCAAGGCGCTCATGGGCCTGCCCCAGCACTGGCTGCAGCCCGACGTGGTCGAGGGCCTGGAACGGGTCGCCCGCACCGCCGCCCGCCGCGGCGTCAACCTGGCCATCCACACCCACGTCAACCACGCCCAGTCGCTGACCCCCCTGGTCGCCAAGGCCGCCCAGACCGCCCTCGACGTCGGCGTCCGCGACGTCCGCAACCAGGGCGTGCTCATGCGCGGCGTCAACGCCACCGCCCCCGACCTGCTCGACCTCTGCTTCGCGCTGCAGGGCGAGGCGGGCATCCTGCCGTACTACTTCTACATGTGCGACATGATCCCCAACGCCGAGCACTGGCGCGTGCCGGTCTGGCACGCCCAGCAGCTCCAGCACGACATCATGGGCTACCTGCCCGGCTACGCCACCCCGCGCATCGTCTGCGACGTCCCGTTCGTCGGCAAGCGTTGGGTGCACATGCTCACCGACTACGACCGCGAGCGCGGCATCTCCTACTGGACCAAGAACTACCGCACCTCGATCGAGTCCGCCGACCTGGAGGCGCTCGACAAGCGCTACGCCTACTACGATCCGATCGACACCCTGCCCGAGGCCGGTCAGGACTGGTGGCACACCCACCGCGACGACTGACCGCCCCGCGCGCCGCCCGTCGCCCCCGGCACCGCCCCCGGTGCCGGGGGCGACGGCGTCCCACCGCCGGACACGCACCGGCCGGACCACCACAACTCCCAGTGGCCCGGCGGGTGCCTACCGTCACTTCTCGAACGCGTCCTTGACGTCGCGGCCGGCCTGCTTCGCGTTCTCCCCGGCCTGCTTGGCGCGCGCCGTGCTCTGCTCCCCGGCGCCCTCGGCCCGCAACCGCTCGTTGTCGGTCACGTCACCGATCCGCTCCTTCGCCATGCCGCTCATCTCCTGGGCCTTGTTCTTCGCCTTGTCGGTGAAGCTCATGTCGCCCTCCTCGTCCGGCTGCGCGTTACTCCTGTCGCGTGCCCGTCGTGCGGCGGGTCAAACACATGGTGGCCGGCACACCCCGTAAGGCATCCTAGGACAATAGGGTGTCCTCGTGATCCGCGGCGCACGAACGGCGGCACCGTCGGCGGCGTGGTTGACTGGTCCGGTGAACGAGATCCTGCTGGTCCGACACGGCGAAACCACCTGGAGCGCCAGCCACCGGCACACCTCGTACACCGATCTGGAGCTGACCGCCGACGGCGAGCGGCAGGCCCGGGCGCTCGCTCCCCTGCTCGCCGGCCGCCGCTTCGTGCGGGTGCTGTCCAGCCCACGGCGGCGCGCCACCCGCACCGCGCACCTGGCCGGGCTCGTCGTCGACGCCACCGACCCCGACCTGGCCGAATGGAACTACGGCGAGTACGAAGGTCGCACCACCGCGGCGATCACCGAGGAGCGGCCGGGCTGGACCATCTGGTCCGACGGCGGCCCCGGCGGCGAGTCACCGGACGAGGTGGCCGCCCGCCTCGACCGCGTCCTGGACCGGATCGCCCCGCTGCTGGAGCGCGGCAGCGTCGCGCTGGTCGGGCACGGGCACAGCCTGCGGGTGCTCGGGGCGCGCTGGATCGGGCTGCCGCCGTCGGCCGGCGGCTTGCTGCGCCTGGACACCGCCACGCTGAGCGTGCTCGGTCACGAACACGACCGGCGGGTCATCCGGCGGTGGAACCTGCCGGCTCCGACGCCGGGCGGGGACGGCCCCGACCAGGCAGCTCGGCACTGATCCTCGGCGGCCGGTGCTCATAGGGCGTGGAGAGCACCACTGTGGTGCGGGTGGTGACGTTGGCGGACGTGCGGATCTCCTGCAGCAGCCGCTCCAGGTCGGCCGGCCCGGCCACCCGCACCAGCAGGAGATAGAAGTCCTCCCCCGCCACCGAGTAGCAGGAGTCGATCTCGGGCAGGTGGGCCAGCCGCTCCGGGGCGTCGTCCGGCTGCGACGGGTCGAACGGCCGGATCGCCACGAAGGCGGTCAGCGGCAGCTCCAACGCCTCGAACGAGACCCGTGCGGAATAGCCCCGGATCACGCCGCGCTGCTCCAGCCGGCGGACCCGTTGGTGCACCGCCGACACCGACAGCCCCACCCGTTCGGCCAGGTCCGTGTACGACAGCCGACCGTCGCCGGTCAGCGCGGCGACGATGGCGCGGTCGATGTCCTCCACGCGCTGCAACCTACCGGAGATAGCGCTCCCATCGCGTACCCGCCCCGCCGTGGTGACGCTCAGCGCGCGGTGCGGTCGCGGACCGCGTCCGCGGCGTAGTTCAGCACCTCCGCCATGTCCTCCTCGTCGAGGAACGGCAGGTCGGTGAGGATGTCCGTGACGGACATCCCCTCGGCCATCATGGCCAGCAGCGTGGCCACCGGCACGCGCGACTGGCGCACGCAGGGCGCCCCGCCCATGACGTCGGGGTCGGCGGTGATCCGGGGGAAGGTCACCGCGACAGGTTAGCCCCTGGCCAGCGCGCGCGAGATGACCAGGCGCTGGATCTGGTTGGTGCCCTCGACGATCTGCAACACCTTCGCCTCGCGCATGTACCGCTCGACCGGGTGGTCGGCGACGTAACCGGCGCCGCCGAGCACCTGCACCGCGTCGGTGGTCACCCGCATCGCCAGGTCGGTGGCGAACAGCTTCGCCTTTGCCGCCTCGATCGAGTACGGCCGGCCGGCGTCGCGCAGCCGGGCGGCGGCCAGCATGAGCGCCCGGGCCGCGGAGATCCCGGTGGCGTGGTCGGCCAGGTTGAACCCGAGCCCCTGGAAGTCGATGATCGCCCGGCCGAACTGCCGGCGTTCCCGGGCGTAGCCGACCGCGTAGTCCAGCGCCGCCTGGGCCAGCCCCACCGCGCAGGCCGCGATGCCCAGCCGCCCCGAGTCCAGCGCGGACATGGCGATGGTGAAGCCGGCGCCCTCGCCGCCGATCAGCCGCTCGGCCGGCACCCGGGCGTCGTCGAAGGCGATCTGCGCCACCGGCGAGGCGTGCAGCCCCATGGTGCGCTCGGCGGCCTGCGGGTGGATGCCCGGCGTGTCCCGGTCGGCCAGCAGGCAGGAGATGCCCTTCGGACCGGGCCCGCCGGTGCGGCAGAAGATGTCGTAGAAGTCGGCGACCCGGGCGTGGGTGATCCACGCCTTGGTGCCGCTCACCACGTAGTCGTCGCCGTCGCGGACCGCCCGGGTGGTCAGCGACGCCGCGTCCGAACCGCCCTGCGGCTCGGAGAGGCAGTATGCCCCGAGCAGCTCCCCGCCGATCATGTCGGGCAGCAGCTTGCGCTGCTCGTCGGTGCCGAACTGCGCCAGCGGGTAGCAGGACAGCGTGTGCACGCTCACCGCCTCGGCCACCGCCAGCCACCGGCTCGCGAGGATCTCCAGCACCTGGAGGTAGACCTCGTAGGGCTGGGCGGCGCCACCGTGCGCTTCGGCGTAGGGCAGGCCGAGCAGGCCGGCCCGGCCCAGGGTCCGCAGCACGTCGCGGGGGAACTCGGCACGTTCCTCGAAGCCGGCGGCCCGGGGGGCCAACTCCCGGTCGGCGAGCTCGGTGGCGAGCTCCAGCAGGTCGTGGGCCTCGTCGGTGGGAAGGATCCGGTCGACGTCCATTGCGCGATGAGCTCCGTGGGTGGGTGAGCCGGTGCGGCATCCGTGGTGTGCGGGCCCCCTCAGCTTAACGCTCGTTTGGTCGGTGGTGGGAGTCCGCGCTCCTGTCGTACCCGTGGTCCATGATCCTTGTCGTCACAGCGGCACGGATCACGGGCCGGCGACGGCGTTCCGGCGTGCCCGGGCGCCGGTCGCCGGCGGGGAGGTCGAAACGATGACGGAGCCGACGGACGCCTCGCGGCGACGGCGGAGCGTGCTGCGGGTCGCGCCCCCCGCGCGGGCCCGCAAGCTGGCCAAGGTGCCCTTCGTGGAGTTGGCCGACGGGCGGCTCCAGGGCGTGGTGTCCAGCGGGTCCGACGTGGAGCGCGTCTACGTCTCCTCGGTCACCGCCGGCAGCCACACGGTCGACTGCCGCACCAACAACAACCGGCCCTGCGGCGGCCTGCGCGGCAACCTGCTCTGCAAGCACCTGCACGCGCTGGCCGACGAGGCCGTCCTGCAGTACGGCATCGCGCAGGTCGCCCGCTACCTGCGCATCGACGCCGGCGACGGCGCCGACAGCGGCGCCGACCTGCTGGCCCGCACCGACGCACGGCACGAACCCGGCCCGGCCGCGGTGGTCTTCAGCCGCTTCCTGCGCCACCTGGCCTACCTGGAGGTCCCGCCGAGCGCCGCGCCGGTGCCCGAGCTGCACTGGTTCCCGGCCACGGCGGCGGCACGCTGATGCTCGCCGCGCACCTCACCCGGCTCCACCAGGACGCGCCGGCCGGGCTGGCCGAGGCGCTCGCCGTCGTCGACGGCGTCGACGACGCGCTCACCCGCGGGCTGGCCCGCATCGCCGAGCCGGACGCCACCGCCCTGACGGCACTCGCCGGCGCGGTCGGCGGCACCCCGCTGGCCGAGCGGGCCGGCGAGGCGGCACGGGCCGCGACCACCGGCGCGCTCACCGAGGCGCACCTCGCCGTGCTCGCCGGCGCCCGCGCCGCACTGCTCGGCGCCGTCCACGACGCGCTGCTGGACCGGCTCGACACCGCGCTGCATCGGTCCCGCGTGCCATGGGCCGCCGCCACGGCCCCGGGCCCACCCACCGGCGCCGTCCCGGGCCAGCCGGCGGACGCCGCGCCCGCCCGCGCCGGCGCCCGAGCCTGGCTGCACGAGCTGGCGCTCGCCGGCTGGCGCGGCGCCGACCACGAGCTGCTTTCCGGCGCCGCCGAGCCGGTGGAGGCCGCGCTCGCCGAGCCGGCGCTGCGCCGCCTCGCGGTGCTGCTCGACGGCCTCGCCGCCGAGCTGCGCGCCGGCCTGCCGGTCACCGACCCGCACCGGCTGCCCACCCGCCGGTGGGCCGACCTCTGGGCCCGGGCCGTGCTGCTCGCCGCCGGTGCCGCCACCGAGGCCACCGCACCGCAGAAGGTGTCCGGCCGGCTGTTACCGCTCGGCGTCGACGTGCACGAACACGACACCGCGTTCCAGGCGCAGCTGCACGCCCTGCTCGAACCGGCCGGCGGCGGCACCGTCCGGTTGGTCCGGATCACCGTCGGCGCGGCGAAGGTGGCCACCATCGTCGGCCCGGCCGGCTGGCGCCTGCTCGACGCCTACCCGGTGCTGCTCACGGCGCTGGCCGAGCGGCGCGCCCTGACCGTCACCGACCTGCCGTCGTACGGCGGCGACCTGCACTGGGTCGACGACGGCGCGGAACTCGCCGAACCGGCCGACCCGTTCGCCACGGCCCGCGTGCTGCTCGCCGGCGCGACCGCCGCCGCGACGCCGCCGCTGCAGCGCCACCCGGCCGCGATCGCCGAGCCCGTCCTCGTGGAGGGCCGGGTCGTCCGCGACGACGACGGCGGCCTGATGGTCGACCTCGACGGCCCGACGATCCCGCTGGCCGCCGACCGGCTGCCAGCGGCCGGGCCGCTCACGCCGGCGCTGCTCGCCGCCGCCACCACCTGCCTCGGCCTGCTGCGCTGGGACGACGGACGCTGGCGGTTGCAACCGCTCGCCGTGCGGGCCACCGTCAAGCGGCAGAGCGTCGAGGCGCACAACGGCGACTGGGCGCGCGGCGTCACCGACGCGAAGGTCGCCAAGGCCGAGGCCAGGTCGGGCGACGCCGTGGCCGTGCTGCGCGAACGCGCGGGACGGTTGCTGCGCCGATGACCGACGACCGCGCCCACGCCAACCGCCGCCAGGTGCTCTACTGGCGACTGCTCGCCCGCCTGTTCAGCCCCGACGAGCAGCCCGCGCTGGAGTCCGCCAGCGTCGCCGTGGTCGACGACCTCGGCCTGCCCGCCGCGCTGCTCGACCCCACCGTCTCCGTGGACACCGTCGTCCAACGGTTCCCGGCGCTGGCCGGCGAACTGCGCGACCTGCTCGCCGCCGACCCGGACACCCCGGCCGGCGCCGGGCCGTTCCGCCCGCACGAGGCCGAGGTACGCCGCGCCGCGCTGGCGTCCAAACTGCTGCTCAACGTGTTCGCCACCGGCGCCGGTGAGGTCAGCGCCGGGCAACTGGCCCGCTGGCAGGCCGACGCCGGCTGGTTCGAGCAGGCGTGCGGCGTCGCCCCCGGCGAACTGCGCCGCGACGGCACCGGCCTGGGCGCCACGCTCGCCGGGTTGGAAGGCGACCTGGTCCGCCGGATGCGGCTACGGGAGGTGCTCGCCGACCCGGTCCTGGCCGCCCGGCTCACCCCCAGCATGTCCCTGATCGAGCAACTCCTGCGCGACAAGGCGAACCTGTCCGGGGTGGCGCTGGCCAACGCCAAGTCGCTGATCCGCCGCTACGTCGATCAGGTCGCCGAGGTGCTGCGCACCCAGGTGGCGCAGGCCACCGTCGGCGCCGTCGACCGGTCGGTGCCGCCCAAGCGGGTCTTCCGCAACCTCGACCTGGACCGCACCATCTGGCAGAACCTCACCAACTGGAGCCCGGACGACGAACGGCTCTACGTCGACCGGCTCTACTATCGACAGACCGCCCGCCGCACCACACCGTCCCGGCTCATCGTGGTCGTCGACCAATCCGGCTCGATGGTCGACTCGATGGTCAACTGCACCATCCTCGCCTCGATCTTCGCCGGGCTGCCCAAGGTCGACGTGCACCTGATCGCCTACGACACCCGGGCGCTGGACCTCACCCCCTGGGTGCACGACCCGTTCGAGGTGCTGCTGCGCACCAACCTCGGCGGCGGCAACGACGGCCCGGTCGCGATGGCCCTGGCCCGACCCAAGATCACCGAACCGCGCCACACCGTGCTGGTCTGGATCTCCGACTTCTACGAGTTCGACCGCTCGCAACCGCTGTTCGACGGCATCGAGGCCGTGCACCGCTCCGGAGTGCGGTTCATCCCCGTCGGCTCGGTCAACAGCTCCGGCCACCAGAGCGTCAACCCCTGGTTCCGGCAGCGCTTCAAGGACCTGGGCACGCCCGTCATCTCCGGCCACATCCGCAAGCTCGTCACCGAGCTGAAGACCTTCCTCACCTAGGAGAGCATCCCCTGATGTCCGACATGCTCCGCGCCCCCGCCGAGGTCAAGTACGCCGACGAGCTGGCCTACCTCGAGTCGGTCGACAACGGGCCGAAGCCGTTCTCCTGGCGCCTGAGCCCGCGCATGGTCCGGCTTTTCGTGCTCGGCTCCGAACGCGCCGACGGCCTCGACCGGGAGATCCCGCAGAAGTGGTTCGGCGACCGCAGCTTCGTCGAACGCAGCATCGTCACCCTCGCCTCCGACCGGGGCCTGCTGCTCATCGGCGACCCCGGCACCGGCAAGAGCTGGCTCGCCGAGCTGCTCTCCGCGGCGATCTGCCGCAACTCCACCCTCGTCGTGCAGGGCACCGCCGGCACCACCGAGGACCACATCAAATACTCCTGGAACGTCTCCATGGTCATCGCCCGCGGCCAGTCCCGCGAGTCGATGATCCCCTCGCCGATCATGACCGCGATGGAACAGGGCGTCATCGGCCGCTTCGAGGAGCTGACCCGCTCCACCAGCGACGTGCAGGACGCGCTCATCTCGATCCTGTCCGAGAAATACGTCTCCATCCCGGAGCTGGACCACGACAACATCGTCTTCGCCCAGCCCGGTTTCTCGATCATCGCCACCGCCAACAGCCGCGATCGGGGCGTCAACGACCTGTCCTCCGCGCTCAAACGCCGGTTCAACTTCGTCCGCATCCCGGTGGTGACCAACAAGCGCAGCGAGGCCGAGATCGTCCGTTTCCGCACCGAGGAGCTGCTGCGCCGGCACCGCATCGAGCTGGAGGTGCCTCCCACCCTGCTCGACATCCTGCTGCAGAGCTTCGCCGACCTGCGCGCCGCCGCGTCCGCCGCCACCAGCGACGACGAGAAACTGGAGTCGGCGCTGTCCACCGCCGAGCAGATCGGCGTGCTGGAGGACGCCGTCCTGCACAGCCAGTTCTTCGGCGACCGCACCCTGCGCGCGGCGACCCTCGCCGGCTCCCTGGTCGGGTCGCTGGCCCGCCGCAGCCCCGAGGATCTGGCCATCCTCAACAAATACCTGCACGGCGTCGTCGAGCCCCGCGCCAAGGCCGACGGCGGCGACTGGGACGGCTTCCTCGACGGCGGTCGCCAAGCGATCGCGGCCCTGGCGTGACCGCGCCCGCACCGACCGGCCTCTTCGGCGCGCTGCGCGAACAGCTCACCGCCGCGGCGTCCGCGTTCGCCGATTCACCCGACGCGCTCGCCGGGATCCTCGCCGGCATGGTCGACGACGTCGACCGGGCGCTCGGCGAACGGCTGGAGATCTTCCCGGTCTGCCACCACTCCCCCGCCTCCGCGCTGGCCATGGTGCGGCGGCTGCGCGCCCGCCCACCCCGGGTCATCTACCTCGAACTCTGCGAGGACCTGCGTCCCCTCCTCGACGAGCTGCGCAACTGCCGACTGCCGGTGGCCGTGCAGGCGTTCGCCACCGAACTCGACGGCTTCCCCGCCGAGTGGAGCCCGCTGAGCGTCATCGCACCGATCACCGAGACCTCCGCGGAATACCAGGCCATCGCGTACGCGCTGGACACGCCCGGCGTGGAGCTGGTGCTGGTGGACCGCTCCACCGACCACGTCTACCAGTGGACCCCACGCGACGGCCGGCCGGCCGGCCCCGACCCGGCGGCGAGCGCCGACGAGGAGGAGGTCGCCCTGCACGGCGACGCGGTCGGGGTGGAGATCGGCGACCTGCGCCCCCGCTTCGCCGAGCTGGAGTCCCACCTGCTGCACCACGGCAAGGTGCGGCACTGGTCGGAGTGGTGGGACCAGTACGTCGAACGCCCCCTCGCCGACGCCGACCACGACACCTACCGGCAGGTCATGGTGCTCATCGGCAGCCTGTTCCGCCGGTTGCGCCCGAGCCGCTCCACCCGCGACGATCGGGACGAGGACCGGGAGCGCCACATGTGGACCCGGATGCGCCAGCACCTCGCCGCCACCGGCGCCGACCCGGCCGACTGCCTCTACGTCTGCGGCGCGTTCCACGCCGCCAGCCGCGTCGAGCAGTTCGGCCTCGACTCCACCGCGCCGGATTTCCCGATCAGTCCCCGCACCGGCACCCGCTGGCGCTACGGCCTCATCCCGTCCAGCCACTCCGCCATCGAGGCGCAGTTCGGGCTCGCGCCCGGCAGCGTCTCCATCGCCGCCGCCACCTGGACGACCGCGATCGGCCGCACCCGGCTCGCGCCGTTCCGGCTGGCCGGGCAGCACACCGGGAAGAAGGGGCGGCGGGCCCGCGCGAGCGGCCCGTCCACCGCGCCCGCAGCGGGCACCGACCGGCTCACCGGCTTCCTCGCCGCGCCGCCCGCGCTCGACGAGTTGGACGAGGCGGAGCTGCGCGGCTGGTGCGTCGATATCGTCCGGCTCGCCCGCCGCAACGGCTACCTGGCCAGCACGGCCGACGCCATCGCGGTGTTCGAGACCTCGATCCTGCTGGCCAGCCTGCGCAACCGGGCCCGGCCCACGCCGTACGACTTCGCCGACGCCGCGGTCACCTGCATCGAGAAGGACGTGGTGCCCGGCCGCCGCGACGTCCGCCGGCTCTGCGAGATCCTGCTCGGCGGCGACCGGATCGGGCAGGTGGGCTACGACTCGCTGCCGCCGCTGGCCCGCGACGTCCTCGACCGGCTCCGCCCGCTCGGCCTCGACCTCGAACGGCGCACCGTGCAACGGGCGCTGCTCGACCTGCGCGCCGACCCGGAGCTGGCGCCCTGCTCCGACCTGCTGTGGATGCTGCGGCACCTGCTACCCGCCGACGCGGTCCGTCCGATCATGGGCGAGCGCCGCCTCGGCCACCGCTCCATCCAGGAGAGCTGGGACCTCGCTCTCGGCCGCAGCCAGCGCGCCCTCATCGAGCTGGGCTACGAGGGCGTCACCGTCGAGCAGGTGCTGGAGCAACGGCTGCGCCGCGCGGTGCGCGGCCCGGACGCGACCGCCGCCCGCGCGCTCGCCGCGGTCGAGGACGCGGTCCGGCTGCTCGACAGCCCGCGCCTGGTCGACGAACTCGGCGCCCGGGCGGTGGAGCTGCTCACCGCCGAGCGCACCGTCGACGACGCGCCGGAGGTGCTGCGGCGCATCCGCCGGCTGCTCGCCCACCACCGCACCGCCGCGCCGGTGCTGCCCGCCTGGTGCCAGGCGTTCGTCACCACCGGCTACGCCCACTACTGCACCCTGCTGCCCACCGCGTTCGTCGACGAGGCGACCGGCGTCCGCCAGGTCGGCGCGATGCTCGGCTTCCTGTTCCACCTGGAGAGCCTGGCGTTGTCGCTGGGCTGCGACCGGTCCCAGCTCGAACTGGCCGTCGCCCAGGCGCACCCCGAGGCGCCGGCCAAGCTCGGCCTGCTCTGGGCCGCCCGGCACCAGCTCGGCCTGCTGCCCCTGGCGCACCTGCGCGAGCGCTGCGCGGAGCTGCTGGCCAACCCGCTCGCGGTGCCGGCGGTCCCGCACTACCTCTCCGGGTTCGTGCACGCCCTCGACCCGGTGCCGGGGCTCGCCCCGTTCGTCGTCGAGACCATGTCCGCCGCGTTCGCCGGGCTGCCCGACCCGGTGCTGCTGCCCTGGCTGCCCACCCTCGTCACTACCCTGCGCGAGCACGGCCCGGAGTTGGTGCCGCTGCTGATCCGCGAGGCGGAACGCACGTTCCCGGGCACCCTTGCCGCGCTGGACGGCTGGACACCCCCGTGGGCCGCCGCGCCGACACCGCCACCTGCCGGGCAGGCCCCGACGGGCGCGGCGGGCGGGTTGCTGGCCGTGCACCCGGATGCCGTGGACGCGGTGGCGGTGTTGCTCGGCTGCGACGCGCCGTGGCGCTCCTTCACCGGGCCGGGCGCATCCGCCCTCGACGGCGGCTCGCCGCTGCTGGCGGCGCATCCGGAGACCGCCGACGCGGTGGCCGCCCTGCTGGCACCGCCGGGCCGCTTCGATCTCAGTGCGGGGTGACGAGAGGCAGCCTGTCGTCCACGAAGTAGGAGGAAAGCATCCGGGTCTCGACGTCCCCGACGTTGCGGGCGTTGTGCACGACGCCCGGCGGGATCAGGAACGGCTCTCCGGCGGCCACGGCGAGCGCCGGCCGGTCGTCGAACTCCATGGCGATGTCGCCCTGGATCAGGTAGCCGACCTCCTCACCGGGGTGGCTGTGCCGTCCCGACTCGTGGCCGACCGGAATCCGGAACAGGGTCTGCACGATCAGGCGGCCCGGCACCTCGGCGTGGGCACGCTGCAACTCGGTGCGGCTGACGCCCTCGGTCGACGATCCCATGACGGCATGCTCCTCTCCGCGTGGCCAGGCGGGCCGTGACCTCGACGGTAGACCCGACCGCCGGTGCCGGTCGGCCAGTTGCCGGCGGCGGGCACCATGGAGTGGTGATCCGCTTCCTGCTGAACGTGTTGTGGCTCGTCTTCGGCGGTGGTCTCGTCCTGGCCCTGGGCTACGGCGTGGCCGCCCTGGTCTGCTTCCTCCTCGTCGTCACCATCCCGTTCGGCGTCGCCTCGCTGCGCCTCGCCTCGTACGCGCTGTGGCCGTTCGGCCGCACGCTGGTGCCGAAGCCGGGCGCCGGGGTGCCGTCCGGGCTGGCGAACGTGCTCTGGGTGGTGCTGGCCGGCTGGTGGCTGGCCCTCTCGCACATCCTCGCCGGGGTCACCCTGTGTGTGACGATCATCGGCATCCCGTTCGGGGTGGCCAACTTCAAGCTGGTCCCGGCCGCGCTCTGGCCGCTGGGTCAGCAGGTCGTCGAGACCCCCTGATCGCGCCGCCCGGCGGCGCCCTCTCGTGACGCCTGTCGAGCTGACGCAGCCATTCGAGGAAGGGTCGCCGCTGCGGACTCCGGTTCCGCGGCGGCGACCCTTCCTGCTCGCGCATATGTCGGCCCGGCCACTTCCGCTTAAGCATCCTAGGAGGGTAGGGAGCTGGCCGGGAAGACGCGGATGCGGCACGCGCCCGACCGAGGATGGCTACCGTCGGTGGAGTGGGCAGCCGGGACAGGGTGATCGAGGCGCTCAAGGCGGATCCGGCGCTGGCCGGCCTGCGCCGGTCGCTGAACTTCTACCACGGTGACCCGGCGCGCGAGGCGGCGCTCGACGCGTTCTACGCGCCCCTGGTCCGCGCCGGCGACCTGGTGCTCGACGTCGGCGCGCACGTGGGCGACCGGCTGGCCAGTTTCCGCCGGCTCGGCGCCCGGGTGGTGGCGGTGGAACCGCAACCGCCCTGCGTCCGGGTGTTGCGCGCCCTGCACGCCGGCGACGACGCGGTGACGGTGGTGCAGGCGGCGTGCGGACGCGCGGCCGGACCGGTCCGGCTGCACGTGAACTCCGCCAACCCGACCGTCTCCACCGCCTCCCGCAGCTTCGTCCGGGCCGCCGGGCACGCGGCCGGCTGGGAGCGGGAGACCTGGGACGACGAGATCGAGGTGGCCGGCACCACACTGGACCGGCTGATCGCCGAGCACGGCGTGCCGGCGTTCGTGAAGATCGACGTGGAGGGTTTCGAGGACGCGGTGCTGGCCGGGTTGAGCCGCCCGCTGCCGGCGCTGTCGTTCGAGTTCACCACGATCGCCCGGGACCTGGCCGGACGCTGCCTGGACCGGCTGGCCGCGCTCGGCTTCACCGCGTTCACCGTGGCGCTCGGCGACGAGATGACGTTCGCCCTCCCGGGCTGGCGGTCGGCCGCGGAGGTGGCGGCGTACCTGGACGCGCTGCCGCACGCGACGAACGCCGGCGACGTGTACGCGCGGAGCCATTGACCGTCCACATCGGATTGACCGCCGACCATCGCATAGATCCTGCTCACCCCCTTGATCCGCACATCCGCTGCCCCGCCGCTTTTTTCAGGCGTCGAAATTAGCCGTGTTTTGTTACCGGCCCGTTATTGACGTGACCGGTGCCACTTCGGTTGACTGCCACGGAACCGCTACCGCAACCGGTTCCGAAACATCCCCCTCATCCCTGCGACCCGGGAGCGTCACGTGCCGATCACCATCGCCGACGTCGCCACCCGGGCCGGGGTGAGCAAGACGACCGTCTCGCGCGTACTCAACGGCAAGGGCGAGGTGCACATCCGCACCGCCGACCGGGTCCGCGCGGTGATCAGCGACCTCGGCTACGTGCCGAGCGCCCGCGCGGTCGGGCTGGCCCGCGGGCGCACCCGGGTGGTCGGCATGCTGGTGCCGGCCCTGACCTGGCCCTGGATGGGCGAGGTGCTCCAGGGCGCCGCCGACGCGGTCGAGGCCGAGGGCTACGGCATGCTGCTGTTCACCTGCACCCACGGCGACGAGTCGATGCGGCGCTTCGCCTCCCAGGTGTCCGCCAACGCCTTCGACGGCCTGCTCGTCGTCGAGCCCGAGGGCACCCTGGACTACATCACCGGGCTGCACCGCCGCGGCCTACCGGTCGTGCTCATCGACGATCGCGGTCACCAGCCCGGCTTCCCGTCGGTGCGGACCACGAACGAGGACGGCGCGCGGGCCGCCGCCGCGCACCTGCTGTCCCTCGGCCGGCGCCGGCCGCTGGTCATCACCGGCCTGCGCCGGTTCGGCTGCACCCGGGAGCGGCTCGCCGGCTTCGCCGGTGGCTACGCCGCCGCCGGCGTACCCATCGCGGCGCAGCGGGTGGTGGAGGGTGACTTCACCTTCGAGTGCGGGCGCGCGGCGGTGCTCCGGCTGCTCGCCGAGGGCGTGGCGTTCGACGCGGTCTTCGCACACAACGACCTCTCCGCCGCCGGCGCGCTGCAGGCGCTGCGCGACGCCGGCCGGCGCGTCCCGCAGGACGTGGCGGTGGTCGGTTTCGACGACCTGCCGCTGGCCGGGCACACCCACCCGCCGTTGAGTTCGGTACGCCAGCCGCTGCGCGAGATGGGCACGGCGGCGGCCCGGCTTCTCGTCGCCCACCTCACCGGCACACCGCTGACCGACACCCCGACCGTCATCCCGACCGGCTTCGCCACCCGCGCCTCCACCCGCGTCACCTGAGCGTCACCCGCCGCACCCGGCGACCACACCGGCGGGCAGCCAGCCCACCGGTGGCACCACCGCACACCCTCCATCCACCACATCCCGCCGAGGACATGCGGGACCACCGAGGGAGACCTCCATGAGAAGACGGCACCTGCTCGCCGTCGCGCTGGCCGGCGCGATGGTCACCACCACGGTCGCCGGCTGCGGCGACAGCCCGAACGCGAACAAGAAGAGCGGCCAGGCCGCGACCGTGCTGAACGTCGGCATGCCCAACGGCCCGCAGGCGGAGAACAACAACCCGTTCCTCACCACCTCGGCCGCCGCGTCGCTGGGCTACCGGTGGCAGATCTACGAGCCGCTGATGATGTGGAACCCGGTCAAGCCGGCCGAGCCGTTCAAGCCCTGGCTGGCCACCAAGGCCGAGTGGTCGGCGGACTACACGTCGGTCAAGGTGACCATCCGCGACAACGCCACCTGGTCCGACGGGCAGAAGGTCACCGCCGAGGACGTCGCGTTCACCTACAACCTGGTGAAGAAGTTCCCGGCGCTCAACGACCAGGGCGTGCCGTACACCGACGCGACCGCGAGCGGCAACGACGTCACCATCACCATGTCCAGCCCGCAGTTCGTCAACCAGCAGAAGGTGCTGTGGCGGGTGCCGATCGTGCCGAAGCACCTCTGGGAGAAGATCGCCGACCCGACCACCGACCCGGTGAAGCAGCCGGTCGGCAGCGGCCCCTACACGCTCAAGTCGTTCACCCCGGCCACCACCACGCTCACCGTGCGCGACAGCGGCTACTGGCAGGACGCGCCGAAGGTCAAGGAGCTGCGCTTCACCTCGTACACCGACAACAGCGCGCAGACCACGGCGCTGGCCAACGGCGAGTCGGAGTGGAGCTTCGTCTTCATCCCCAACTACCAGGCCGTCTTCGTGGCCAAGGACCAGAAGAACCACAAGGTGTGGGCCCCGCCGGTGCTGGGCATCCACGGCCTCTACCTGAACACCACGAAGAAGCCGTTCGACGACCCGACGCTGCGCAAGGCGATGAACATGGTCGTCGACCGGGCGGACATCTTCACCACCGCCGAGGCCGGCTACTTCCACCCCGAGGTCAAGAGCGTGACCGGCCTGCCCAGCCCGGCCGGTGACTCGTTCATCGCGCCCGAATACCAGGGGCAGGAGCACAAGGTCGACGTCGACGGCGCCAAGGCGCTGCTCACCGGCGCCGGCTACCAGCTCGACGGCAGCACGCTCAAGGACAAGACCGGCAAGCCGGTCACGATCAAGCTGACCGACCCGGCCGGCTGGTCCGACTACCAGACCAGCCTGGAGATCGTGAAGGACAACCTGTCGAAGATCGGCATCGCGGCGACCATCGACAAGGCCAACCAGGACGCCTGGTTCCGCAACGTGGAGCAGGGCAACTTCGAGGCGACGTTCCGCTGGACCGAGAGCGGCGCCACGCCGTACGACATCTACCGGACGATCATGGACGGTCGGGTGCTCAAGCCGATCGGCACCGCGTCGCCGGCCGGCAACTTCGGCCGCTTCAAGGACAAGGCGGCGACCGACGCCCTGGTCTCGTACGCCAACGCGACCGACGACGCCACCCGCACCACCGCCATGGCCACGCTGCAAAAGATCTTCGTCGAGCAGACGCCGATGATCCCGGTCGGCGCGGACAACATCGGCGGCGCGTACAGCGCGAAGAACTGGACCGGCTGGCCGGACGACTCGAACCCGTACGGCGCGCTCCAGCCCACCCAGCCCAACGCGCTGGACGTGGTGCTGCACCTCAAGCCGACCGCCGGCTGACCCGGCGCCGCGGCCCCGACCGGCCCGCCCGCCGGTCGGGGCCGCGGTCCCCGACCCCGACCCGGCAACCCCAGACAGGAATTCGGCATGACGACGACCGAGAGCGCCCCGGCGCCGGCCGACGAGGTGGTGCTGGAGGCCGTCGGCCTGACCAAGCACTTCCCGGTCCGCCGGCGGCTGCGCGACCTCATCTCCCGCACCCCGGCGGTGGTGCACGCCGTCGACGACGTCTCGATCGCGCTGCGCCGAGGCCGGGTGACCGCGCTGGTCGGCGAGTCCGGCTCCGGCAAGTCCACGGTGGCCCGGCTGCTGGCCCAGCTCTACCCACGCACCGGCGGGGACATCCGGCTGCACGGCGTCTCGACCCGGGTGCGCGGCGGGCGCCGGTTCCGGGCGTACGTGCGTCGGGTGCAGCTGATCCTCCAGGACCCGTTCGCCTCGCTGAACCCGGTGCACACGGTCCGCTACCACCTGACCCGGTCGTTGCGCATCCACGGCACCGCCGCCGCCGGCCCGGACGGGCTGGAGAAGGCGCTGGCCGACCTGCTCACCCGGGTCAGCCTCACGCCGCCGGAGCGCTATCTGGACGCGTTCCCGCACGAACTGTCCGGCGGCCAACGACAGCGTGTCGCAATCGCGCGGGCGCTCGGCACCGACCCCGAGGTGCTGCTGGCCGACGAGCCGGTGTCGATGCTCGACGTCTCGATCCGCCTCGGCGTGCTCAACCTGCTGCAGGACCTCAAGGACCGGTTCGACCTGGCCATCCTCTACATCACCCACGACATCGCCTCGGCCCGCTACTTCGCCGACGAGACGATCGTCATGTACGCGGGACGGATGGTCGAGGGCGGCGACAGCGAGACGGTCACCCAGCGGCCGGCCCACCCGTACACCCGGTTGTTGACCGACTCGGCGCCGGACCCGCAACGGATCACCGGCGCGGGCGCCGAGACCGACGCGACCGCCGAGCGGGGCCACGGGGAACCGCCGAGCCTGATCCACCCGCCCGCCGGCTGCCGGTTCCACCCGCGCTGCCCGCACGCCATGGCGCGGTGCGCGAGCGAGCTGCCGCCGCCGATCCCGGTGGACGACCGGCCGGGGCACTGGGCGGCGTGCTGGCTCTACGACCCGGCCACCGTCGCGGCCGGGAAGACCGGAACCGCCGCGGCGACCCCGACGGCCGGCGCCATCGCCGGGCAGGAGGCGACCCGATGAGGTTCCTGCTGCAACGGGTGGCGTTCTACCTGTTCACCGCGTGGGCGGCGATCACCCTCAACTTCTTCATCCCCCGGATGGTGCCGGGCGACCCGGTGCAGTCGCTGATCTCCCGCAACCAGGGCCGGATCAGCGCCGACTCGATCGCGTCGCTTCGGGTGCTGTTCGGGCTCGACTCCGACCGCAACCTGTGGCAGCAGTACGTCGCCTACTGGGGGCAACTCCTGCACGGCGACCTGGGGTTGTCGTTCACGTTCTTCCCGGCGCCGGTCTCCGAGGTGATCGGGAACAGCCTGCCCTGGACCGTCGGCCTGGTCGGTGTCACCACGATCGTCAGTTTCCTGCTCGGCACCGCGCTCGGCGTGGGCGCCGGCTGGCGACGTGGCTCGTGGATCGACGGGCTGCTGCCGGCCACCACGTTCCTCTCCTCGATCCCCTATTTCTGGCTGGGGCTGGTGGCGATCGCGTTGTTCGCCGGCCCGGGCAGCTTCTTCCCCTCCTCCGGCGGCTACGAGCCGGGGCTGGTGCCGGCGTTCGACGCCTATTTCATCCCGAGCGCGATCCAGCACAGCCTGCTGCCCGCGGCGACCATCCTGGTCTCCTCGATGAGCGGCTGGATCCTCAGCATGCGCAACATGATGGTCACCGTCGCCAGCGAGGACTACATCACCGTCGCGCACGCCAAGGGGCTCTCCGAACGGCGGGTGGCGCTGAGTTACGCCGCCCGCAACGCGCTGCTGCCCAACGTCTCCGGTTTCGCGCTGTCGCTGGGCCTCATCGTCGGCGGCACACTGCTCGTGGAGATCGTCTTCTCGTACCCGGGCCTGGGATTCCAGCTCTTCCAGGCCGTCGGCTACAAGGACTACCCGCTGATGCAGGGCATCTTCCTGATCATCACGATCTCGGTGCTGGTGGCGAACCTGCTGGCCGACGTCGCCTACCTGCTCCTCGACCCGCGGACCCGAAAGAGCTGAGCGATGACACTTTCCCCGTCCAGCATCGACCAGGTCACCCCCGGCCAGGGGGCGGTGGCCCAACCGTCGGTCCGGGCCCGACGCCGCCGGTTCCGCTTCGTCGCGAACGCCAAGGCCGCCACCGGCCTGACCATCCTCGGGGGGTACGCGCTGCTGGCGGTGATCGGGCCGTGGATCGCGCCGTACGACCCGGACGCGCGCGGCGTCGACGTGCTCCAGGCGCCGTCGACCCGGCACTGGTTCGGCACCACCCACCTCGGGCAGGACATCTTCAGCCAGATCCTGGTCGGCGCGCGCAGCGTGATGGTGGTGGGGCTGATCGCCGGCGTGCTGGCCACCATCCTGTCCATCCTGATCGGCGTGACCGCCGGCTACCTGGGTGGCGCGGCCGACGAGGGCCTGTCGGCGCTGTCCAACGTGTTCCTGGTGATCCCCGCCCTGCCGTTGATCATCATCGTGGCGTCGCTCGTCGACCAGGCCGGTGAGCTGCTGGTCGCGTTGATCATCGGGCTCACCTCGTGGGCGTGGGGGGCCCGGGTGCTGCGCGCCCAGACGCTGTCGTTGCGCCGCCGCGACTACGTCGAGGCGGCCCGGGCCACCGGCGAGCGGACCTGGCGGGTCATCGGGTTCGAGATCCTGCCGAACCTGACCGCGATCATCGCGTCCGGCTTCGTCGGCACGGTGATCTTCGCGGTGATGTCGGAGATCACCCTGGCGTTCATCGGCATCTCCTCGGTCAGCTCCTGGAACTGGGGCACCATCCTGTTCTGGGCGCAGGGCCAGCAGGCGCTCGCCCAGGGCGCGTGGTGGTGGTTCGTGCCGGCCGGGCTGGCCATCGCGCTGCTCGGCACCGCGCTCGCGCTGATCAACTTCGGCATCGACGAGTTCGTCAGTCCGCGCCTGCGCACCGGTGGCCGGACCCGGATCCGCACCGCCGACGGCCGCACGGTCCGGATGCGGGTCGGTTTCACCCCGGTGCTGGCCCCGAAGGCGGCCCCCGTCGAGATGCAGGACACCCGGAAGGACGTCACCCCATGAACGGCAAGGTGCTGGAGGTCCGTGGGCTGTGCGTCGACTACGGCATCGGCGCGGACGCGGTGCGCGCGGTCCGCGACGTCGACCTGACGCTGCACCGCGGCGAGGTGCTCGGACTGGCCGGGGAGAGCGGCAGCGGCAAGTCCACCCTGGCGTACGGGCTGACCCGGCTGCTGCCGCCGCCGGGCGTGGTCAGCGGCGGCCAGGTGATCTACCACCCGGCCGACGGCCCGCCGGTGGACGTGCTGACGCTCAGCCCGGCCCGGCTGCGCGAGTTCCGCTGGGCGCAGACGTCGATCGTGTTCCAGGGGGCGATGAACTCGCTCAACCCGGTGCACAAGGTGTCCACCCAGCTCCTCGACGTGATCCGAGCGCACGAGCCGAGCAGCACGGCGGCCGGCCGGCTGGCACGCGCGAAGGACCTGCTGCGGCTGGTCGGCATCGCCGCCGACCGGTTGGACAGCTATCCGCACCAGCTCTCCGGCGGCATGCGGCAACGGGTCATGATCGCCATGGCGCTGGCGCTGGAGCCGCAGGTGGTCATCATGGACGAGCCGACCACCGCACTCGACGTGGTGATGCAGCGGCAGTTCCTCGGCCAGCTCGCCGAGCTGCGCGAACGGCTGGGCTTCGCGGTGCTGTTCATCACTCACGACCTGTCGCTGCTGGTGGAGTTCTCCGACCGGATCGCCATCATGTACGGCGGCCGGATCGTCGAGGAGGCCCCCGCCGCCCGGCTGTACGCCGAGCCGCTGCACCCGTACACCGAGGGGTTGCTGCACTCGTTCCCGGCGCTGCACGGGCCGCGCCGCGAGCTGGCCGGTATTCCCGGCTCGCCGCCGGACCTGCGCGCCATGCCGGCCGGCTGCGCGTTCCACCCGCGCTGCCCGAAGGCGTTCGAGCCGTGCGACGAGCGGGTGCCGGTGCTGGGTCCGCCCGGCGTCGACGATCCGACGCGGGCCGTGGCGTGCTGGCTGCACCCGGCCGTCACGCCCCTGCCCCGCTGAGAAGTCCGAGCCCACCGCTACCGCGAGGAGAACCATGGACACCGACCTCAACCGCCCCGGCGTCGATCAGGCCGACCCGATCGACACGCTGCCGCCGAGCTTCCGGTGGGGGGTGGCGACGTCGTCGTACCAGATCGAGGGCGCGGTGGCTGCCGACGGCCGCACCCCGTCCATCTGGGACACCTTCTGCCGGGTCCCGGGGGCGGTGGCGAACGGCGA
Organism: Micromonospora sp. NPDC050980; assembly: GCF_040653835.1. Lineage (NCBI taxonomy): Bacteria > Bacillati > Actinomycetota > Actinomycetes > Micromonosporales > Micromonosporaceae > Micromonospora > Micromonospora sp. NPDC050980. The sequence continues at coordinate 54,459 of NZ_JBFAGS010000019.1, forward strand.
CCACGGCGACGTGGCCTGCGACCACTACCACCGGATGCCGCAGGACGTGGCGCTCATCGCCGACCTGGGGTTGGACACCTACCGGTTCTCGGTGGCGTGGCCGCGGGTGCAGCCGGGCGGGCGCGGTCCGGCCAACGCCGCCGGGCTGGCCTTCTACGACCGGCTGGTGGACGAGCTGCTGGGCCGCGGCGTCGACCCGTGGGTGACGCTCTACCACTGGGACCTGCCGCAGGAGCTGGAGGACGCGGGCGGCTGGCCGAACCGGGACACCGCGTACCGCTTCGCCGACTACGCGGAGCTGGTCTTCGCCGCGCTCGGCGACCGGGTGCGCACCTGGACCACGCTCAACGAGCCGTGGTGCTCGGCGATGCTCGGCTACGCCTACGGCGACCACGCCCCGGGCCGGCGCGACCTAGGCGACGGCATTGCCGCCGCGCACCACCTGCTGCTCGGACACGGCCTGGCCACCCAGCGACTGCGGGCGGCGGCGCGGTCGCCGATCGAGCTGGGCCTGACCGTGAACCTGTCCACCGCCGACCCGGCCACGGACAGCGCGGCGGACCGGGACGCGGCGCGGGCCGCGGACGGGCTGGGCAACCGGCTCTACCTGGACCCGGTGCTGCGCGGCGCGTACCCGCAGGACGTGGTGGCGGACCTGGCCGCCGAGGGGGTGCGGATCCCGGTCGAGGACGGTGACCTGGAGGTGATCGCCACCCCGATCGACGTGCTCGGGGTGAACTACTACTTCGGGCAGGTGCACTCCGGGGTGGACGAGCAGGGCCGCGAGCGCGACGACGACGGCCGGCCGGTGCGCCGGGTGGTCCGCCGGGACCTGCCGCGCACCGCGATGGACTGGGAGATCGTGCCGGAGTCCTTCACCGACCTGCTGGTGCGGCTGCACCGCGACTACCCGGGCGTGCCCATGGTGATCACCGAGAACGGCGCGGCGTTCGACGACCGGCCGGACGCCGACGGGTTCGTGGCCGACGACGACCGGGTGGCCTACCTGACCGAGCACCTGCGGGCGGTGGCCCGGGCCCGGGCGGCCGGCGCGGACGTGCGCGGCTACTTCGCGTGGTCGCTGCTGGACAACTTCGAGTGGGCGTACGGCTACGACAAGCGGTTCGGCATCGTCCGGGTGGACTACGACTCGCAGCGCCGCACCCCGAAGCGCAGCGCGTTGTGGTATCGCGACACGGTGCGTCGGGTACGCGGGCAGCGCTGAGCCGACCGGGGTTGGCCGCGCGGGACTCGTCCCGGGCGGCCACCCTGTTTTTTCAGGTCTTGACACAAGAGCGGAAAAACATCCCGCTCATCCGCGTCGGCGGGCGCGGACGACCGCCGGTTCCCTTGGTCAACGACCACGCGGCCGACGCGCGGGCGCGGGACGGACCGCCGGTTCCCTTGGTCAACGACCACGCGGCCGGCGCGCGGGCGCGGGACGGACCGCCGGTTCTCGGGGCACGCCGCCGTCGCGCAGCAGCCGGGTCATCGGCAGGGTGGCCGCGCCCATCGCGACCGCGTCCGGGCCGAGCCGGCACAGCTCGATCGAGGTCTGCGCGTACGGCTGGCGCAGCGCGTGCCGCGCGGTGGCCTCACGGATCGCCGGCAGGTGCCGCTCGCCCAGGGCCAGCCCGGCCCAGCCGCCGAGCACCACCCGCTCCGGGTTGAACAGGTTCACCAGGTTCGCCACCCCGGCGCCCAGGTAGCCGACCGTCTCGTCGATCACCTTCGCGGCGGTGCGGCCGGTCGCGCGCAGCAGCTCGCCGAACGCGGTCTCCTCGTCCCTACCCGCCGCCGGGCGGCCCCGGTTGGCCTGCCGGAACCGGTCCAGCACCCCCTCCGCCCCGACGTACGCCTCCAGGCAGCCGAGGTTGCCGCAACGGCAGCGCCGGCCGCCGTACACGATCGTGGTGTGGCCCCACTCGCCGGCGCTGCTGTGCGCGCCGCGGTAGCCGACGCCGCCGGCGACCACGCAGGCGCCCACGCCGGAGCCGACCAGGGCGACCACCGCGTGCCGCACGCCGCGACCCGCGCCGAACCACATCTCGGCCTGCCCGAGCGTCTTGGCGCCGTTGTCGACGTGCACCGGGACGTCGGTGCCGGCGCGCAGCATCGCGCCGAGCGGCACGCCGTCCCAGCCGAGGGTCTGGGCGTGCACCACCGCGTCGGCGGTGTGCTCGACCGTGCCGGAGACGGCGACGCCGAAGCCGAGCACCGCGGCCGGGTCGACGCCGGCCTGCTCGGTCACCGCGGCGAGGCCGTGCCGGAGGTGGTCGGCGACCCGCGCCGGGTCGGGCTCGGCCGCGGCGATCGGGTATTCCGCCTTGGCCAGCGCGGTCATGCTCAGGTCGAACAGCTCGACCTGCACCCGGGTCTCGCCCACGTCGGCGCCGACCAGGTAGCCGTAGCCGGGCGCGACGCGCAGCAGCACTCGGGGGCGGCCCCCGTCGGACTCGACCGAGCCGGCCTCCTCGACCAGCCCCTCGGCGATCATCTCGCCGACCAGGTTGCTCACGCTGGCCAGGCTCAGCGCGGTGGACTGGCCGAGTTCGTGCCGGCTGAGCGGCCCGTCCAGCCAGATCCGGGTGAGCAGGACCGACCGGTTGGCCCGGCGCATGTCGCGCACCGTGGTGCGTCTGGCGTCCACGTCCGCCGCCGTCCTTCCCGCACTTTCACGCTCTGAACGAAGTGCTCACAGGCTACTGGACATTTACATTTAACAAAGTTAACTGATAGCCTGCGGGCCCCCATCGACGAGGAGGAATGTCATGCGACTCGGACGTCCGATGACCGCTCTGCTCGGTGGCGTCGCCATGCTCGCCGTCGCCGTGGCCCTTCCGGCCGCCGGCGGCGGGGCCACCGCCCGCGCCGCGCTGGCGGCCTGCGAGGCACCGGCCTGGGCCGAGGGCGTCACCTGGACCGCCGGCAGCCGGGCCAGCTACGCCGGCCGGCTCTACCAGGCACTGGTGACGCACACCCCGCCGCCCGGGGCCGGCTGGACGCCGGCCGCCGTGCCGGCGCTCTGGACCGACCTCGGCGCCTGCTCCACCGGCACCCCGTCACCGAGCCCGACCACCCGGCCGCCCTCGCCGACACCCACCCCCTCCCCCACCCGCACGCCCGGCCCCACCCCGACCGCCACGCCCAGCCCGAGCACGCCCGGCGGCGACACCTGCGCGCTCAGGTCCCGGCCCGCCGGCAAGGTGCTCCAGGGCTACTGGGAGAACTGGGACGGCGCGGCCAACGGCGTGCACCCCGGACTCGGCTGGATCCCGATCACCGACTCCCGGATCACCGCCCACGGCTACAACGTCGTCACCGCCGCCTTCCCGGTCATCCGCGCCGACGGCACCGTGCTCTGGGAGGACGGCATGGACGCCGGCGTCAGGGTGCCCACCCCGGCGCAGGTGTGCCAGGCCAAGTCCGCCGGGCTGACCGTGCTGCTCTCCATCGGCGGCGCCGCCGCCGGCATCGACCTCAGCTCCACCGCCGTCGCCGACCGGTTCGTCGCCACCGTCGTGCCGATCCTCAAACGGCACAACTTCGACGGCATCGACATCGACGTCGAGACCGGGCTGACCGGCGGCGGCACCATCAACCAGCTCTCGCCCTCGCAGGCCAACCTGATCCGGATCATCGACGGGGTGCTGGACCGGATGCCGGCCGGCTTCGGGCTCACCATGGCCCCGGAGACCGCGTACGTCACCGGCGGCAGCGTCACCTACGGCTCGATCTGGGGCGCCTACCTGCCGATCGTCAAGAAGTACGCGGACAACGGCCGGCTCTGGTGGCTGAACATGCAGTACTACAACGGCTCGATGTACGGCTGCGCCGGCGACTCGTACCCGGCCGGCACGGTGCAGGGATTCACGGCGCAGACGCAGTGCCTGAACAACGGACTCACCGTCCAGGGCGTCACGATCCGCGTCCCCTACGACAAGCAGGTTCCCGGCCTGCCGGCGCAGCCCGGCGCGGGCGGCGGACACCTGAGCCCGTCGTCGGTGGGCCAGGCATGGCACTCCGTGCCGGGCCTCAAGGGGCTGATGACCTGGTCGATCAACTGGGACGGGTCAAAGGGCTGGACGTTCGGCGACAACGTCCGCGCTCTGCAGGGCCGCTGAGATCCTGGGGCCCCGCGCGATCCGCGGGGCCCCACGGCTGGCGTCGGGGAGAGCTTGCTGCGAGGCTGGCCCACGTGTATGACTACGACCTGCTGGTGCTGGGCTCCGGACCGAGTGGACAGAAGGCGGCCATCGCCGCGGCGAAGCTGGGACGGCGGGTGGCCGTCGTCGACCGCCGCGACATGCTCGGTGGCGTGTGCATCAACACCGGCACCGTGCCGTCCAAGACGCTACGCGAGGCGGTCCTCTACCTGACCGGGCTGAGCCAACGTGACCTCTACGGCAGCAGCTACCGGGTCAAGGAGGACATCACGGTCGCCGACCTGGCCGCCCGCACCCAGCACGTGATCACCCGGCAGACCGACGTCATCCGCAACCAGCTCGCCCGCAACCGGATCGCGATGATCACCGGCACCGGACGGTTCGCCGACGCCCACGCCGTCTGGGTCGACGCCGGCTCCGGCCGGGAAGAGCGGGTCAGCTTCGACAAGGCGGTCATCGCCGCCGGCACCCGGCCGGCCCGCCCGGACAGCGTCGACTTCGACGAACGGACCATCGTCGACTCCGACGGCGTCATCAACCTCCAGGCCGTGCCGCGCAGCATGGTGGTGGTCGGCGCCGGCGTGATCGGCATGGAGTACGCCTCCATGTTCGCCGCGCTCGGCACGAAGGTGACGGTGGTCGAGCGCCGCGAGCGGATGCTCGACTTCTGCGACGAGGAGATCGTCGAATCCCTCAAGTACCACCTGCGGGACCTGTCGGTCACCTTCCGCTTCGGCGAGGAGGTGGCCGCCGTGGAGAAGCACCGCACCGCCGCGCTCTGCGTGCTGCGCAGCGGCAAGAAGATCGTCGCCGACACGGTGATGTACTCCGCCGGCCGGCAGGGCCAGACCGACGACCTCGCGCTGGAGGCGGCCGGCCTCACCGCCGACCACCGCGGCCGGATCGCCGTCGACGCCCACTACCGCACCTCGGTCGACAACATCTACGCCGTCGGCGACGTGATCGGCTTCCCGGCGCTGGCCTCCACCTCGATGGAGCAGGGCCGCCTCGCCGCGCAGCACGCCTGCGGGGAGCCGGCGCGGGCCATGCCGGAGCTGCAACCGATCGGCATCTACACCATCCCGGAGATCAGCTTCGTCGGGCGGACCGAGGACGAGCTGACCGACAGCTCCACCCCGTTCGAGGTGGGCATCGCCCGCTACCGCGAGCTGGCCCGGGGGCAGATCGTCGGCGACTCGTACGGGATGTTGAAACTGCTCGTCTCGCCGGCGGACGGTCGCCTGCTCGGGGTGCACGTCTTCGGCACCGGGGCCACCGAGATCATCCACATCGGGCAGGCCGTGATGGGCTGCGGCGGCACCGTCGACTACCTGCTCGACGCCGTGTTCAACTACCCGACGCTGGCCGAGGCATACAAGGTGGCGGCGCTGGACGCCGCCAACAAGATCCGCAACATCACCCGGATCGACGGCTGAGCGCGACGCTCGCCGGGCGGGTCGCGGTGCTGGTGGGGCGGGGTCAGCGGCCGGTGGCGTAGCCCTGGGCGCCCCGGGGGTTGGCGGCGGCGGACAGGACGCCGGTGCGCGGGTCGCGGGTCACCGCGCAGAGGCGGCCCAGGCTCCACGGGCCGGCGCGGCGGACGGTGTGGCCCTTCGCCCGCAGCGCGGCCAGCACGTCAGGTTCGAGACGATCCTCCACCACCAGCACGCCCGGTTCGACCTCGCGCGGATAGAACGAGGCCGGCAGGCTGGTGGTGTGCCACGCCGGGGCGTCGATCGCCGCCTGCAACTCCTGCCCGCCGGCCAGGTGACGCAGCAGGAACAGCAACTGCCACTGGTCCTGCTGGTCGCCGCCGGGCGTGCCGCAGGCCAGCACCGGCTCACCGTCGCGCAGCACCAGCGTCGGGCTCAACGTGGTGCGCGGCCGGCGCCCCGGCCGCAGCGACGACGCCAGCCCCTCCTCCAACCAGCACATCTGCAACCGGCTGCCGAGCGGGAAGCCCAACTCCGGGATGGCGGGCGAACTCTGCAACCAGCCGCCGCTCGGGGTGGCGGAAATGATGTTGCCCCACCGGTCGACGACGTCGACGTGGCAGGTGTCGCCGCGGGTCACCCCGTCCGGGCGCACCGTGGGCTCGCCGGTGGTGGGGTCCTGCGGGACGCCCCGCCGGACGGCGGGCGCGCGCAGGTGCGCCGGGAGCCGGGGCGCGGTGCCCGCCGGGCTGCCCGGACGCAGTTCCGTCGAGGCGCGGTCGCCGATCAGCGCGGCCCGACCGCGCGCGTACTCCGGTGACAACAGCGCCCCACCCGGGACGTCGGTGTCGCCGTACCACGCCTCCCGGTCCGCGAAGGCCAGCTTCAGCGCCTCGGCCTGGGCGTGGATGCCGTCGACGGTGGACGGATCGAGCACCCGGGGATCGTCGAGCGCGTCGAGCATCGCCAGCGTCTGCGGCAACACCGGGCCCTGACCCCAGAAACCCGTCTTCGCCACCGTGTGCCCGTGCCAGACGACGGTGACCGGGGCCTCCCAGCCGGCGGACCAGCCGGCCAGGTCGTCGGCGGTGAGCAGCCCGGCGTGGTCCCGGCCGCTGGAGTCCCGGAACGGGCGGCGGCTGAACTCCACCACCGCCTCGGCGACGAACCCCTCCCGCCAGGCCCGCCGGGCCGCCTCGATCTGCGCGACCCGGTCCGCGCCGGCCGCCCGACCGGCGTCGACGAGGCGGCGCAGGGTCCGGGCGTACGCCGGGTTGGTGACCATCTCCCCCGGCGCGGGCGGGCGGCCGTGGCGCAGCCACAGCCGCGCGGAGGTCGGCCAGTGCTCGGCGAACAGCGCCCGGACCCGGGCCACGGTCTCCCCGGCGGCGCCGACCAGCGGATGCCCGGCGGCGGCGTAGCCGATCGCCGGCTCCAGCACCTCGTCGAGCGGCCGGCTGCCGTGGTCGCGCAGCAACAGCAGCCAGGCGTCCACCGCGCCGGGCACCACCGCGGCCAGCGGGCCGGAGCCGGGCACCAGGTCCAGCCCGAGCGACCGGAAGTGCCCGATCGTGGCGCCGGCCGGGGCCGGCCCCTGACCGCAGAGCACCCGGGGGGCGGGATCACCGGCGGTGGCCAGGATCGCGGGCACCTCGCCCGCTGGACCGTTGAGGTGCGGCTCGACCACGTGCAGCACGAACCCGGCGGCGACCGCGGCGTCGAAGGCGTTGCCGCCCCGCTCCAGCACCCCCATCGCCGACTGGCTGGCCAGCCAGTGCGTCGAGGAGACCATGCCGAACGTGCCGCGCAGCGTCGGGCGGGTGGTGAAGGTCATCGCCGTCGATCCTACGCCGGGTCGGCGGCCTCGCGGACCAGTGGGAACAGGCAGGCGGCGTGCTGGTCGGGGCTGACCTCGACCAACGCCGGGTCGGTCTCGGCGCACTCGGCGCGGGCCTGCGGGCAGCGGGTCCGGAACCGGCAGCCGCTGGGCGGGTCCACCGGGCTCGGGATGTCGCCGGAGAGCACCGTGCGGCGGCGTTGTCGCTCGACGCGAGGGTCGGCCACCGGCACCGCCGACAACAGCGCCGCCGTGTAGGGGTGGGCCGGCCGCCGGTAGAGCCGCTCCGGCGGGCCCGTCTCCACGATGCGGCCCAGGTACATCACCGCGATCCGGTCGCTCATGTGCTCGACCGCGGCCAGGTCGTGCGCGATGAACAGGTAGGTCAGCCCCAGGTCGCGTTGCAGGTGCCGGAGCAGGTTCATGATCTGCGCCTGCACGCTCAGGTCCAGCGAGGCGATCGGCTCGTCCAGGACGATCAGATCCGGCTCGCCGGCCAGCGCCCGGGCCACCCCCACCCGCTGGCGCTGACCGCCGGACAGCTCGTGCGGGTGCCGGCCGGCGGTGTCGGCGCGCAGACCGACCAGGTCCAGCAGCTCCGCCACCCGGTCCCGGCGGGCGGCGGCGGAACCGGCCAGCCGGTGCACGTGCAGCGGCTCGGCGATGCTGTCACCGACCGTGCGGCGCGGGTCCAGGGACGCCTGCGGGTCCTGGAACACCATGGCCACGTGCCGGCGCATCCCGCGCAGCCGGCGTCGGGACAGGCTGGTCACGTCCGCGCCGGCCACCCGGACCCGGCCGGCGGTCGGGTCGACCAGCCGCAGCAGCGCCAGGCCGGCGGTCGACTTGCCGCTGCCCGACTCGCCGACCAGGCCGAGCGTCTCGCCCCGGCGCACCGCCAGGGTGACGCCGTCGACGGCGCGGACCACGCCGGCCGGGGTCGGGAAGTGCACCGCCAGGTCGTCCAGCTCGGCGACCACGTCCGCCGCCGTCACGGGGCCGCTCCCGGGTCGTGTCATGGGGTCCCTCCCGGGTAGAAGGTACGGACCGTGTGCCCGGCCCCCACCGGCGTCAGCGGGGGCAGCTCGTGCTCGCACCGGGGGTCGGCCCGCACCGGGCAGCGCGGCCAGAACGCGCAGCCGGGCGGCAGGTCGAGCGGGCTCGGCGGCGCGCCCGGGATCGCCACCAGATCCTCACCCCGGCGGGCCGGGTCCGGCCGCGCCGCGAGCAGCGCCCGGGTGTACGGGTGCGTCGGCGCGTCGAACACCGCGTCGACCGGGCCCTGCTCGACGATCCGGCCGCCGTACATCACCGCGACGGTGTCCGCGATGCCGGCGACCACACCCAGGTCGTGGGTGACCCAGACGACCGCCGTGCCGAGCCGCTGTTGCAGGTCGGCGACCAGCTCGACGATCTGCGCCTGGGTGGTGACGTCGAGCGCGGTGGTCGGCTCGTCGGCGATCAGCAGGTCCGGCTCGCACGCCAACGCCATCGCGATCACGACGCGCTGGCGCATGCCGCCGGAGAACTGGTGCGGGAAGGCGTCGACCCGCTGCGCGGCGGACGGGATGCCGACCAGGTCGAGCAGCTCCACCGCCCGGTCGCGGGCGGCCCGGCGGGTCAACCCGAGGTGCGCCTCCGCCGCCTCGGTGACCTGCCGGCCCACCGGCAGCACCGGGTTCAGCGACGTCATCGGATCCTGGAACACGAACCCCACGTGCCGGCCACGCAGCCGGCGGCGCCGGTCGTCGGGCAGCGCGCTCAGCTCGGTGTCGAGCAGCCGCACCCGGCCGGTCACCTGCGCCGCCCGTGGCGCCAGCCCGGTGGCCGCGAGCAGCGTCATGCTCTTGCCGCTGCCCGACTCACCGACCAGGGCGAACGTCTCCCCCGCCCGGACCTGCCAGGACACCCCGGCCACCGCGCGCGCCGGCCCGCGGCGGGTGCCCACGGTGACGGTGAGGTCCTCGACGGAGAACACGGTCTGCTCGGGCATGCCCTCGCTCCGCTCGGTGCGCTCAGTCATGCCAGGCCGATCGGGCACGCCCTCGCGGCCCTCGCTCCGCTCGGTGCGCTCGTTCATGCCGTGCTCCTCCGGGCCTCGCTGAGGGTGAGCTGGCGCGGGTCGAGCACGTCGCGCAGCGCGTCGCCGACCAGGTTGAAGGCGAGCACGGTGAGGAAGATCGCCGCGCCCGGGAACAGGCCCAGCCACCAGGCGTCGGTGACGAAGCCGCGGCCGTCGAACAGCATCCGTCCCCAAGCCGGCGCCGGCGGTTGGATGCCGAGGCCGAGGAAGGACAGCGCCGCCTCGGAGAGGATCGCGAACGCCAGCGAGAGCGACGTCTGCACGATCAGCGGCGCGGCGATGTTGGGCAGCACGTGCCGGCGCATGATGCGCAGGTCGGACGCGCCGATGGAGACGGCGGCCCGAACGAAGACCTGCTCGCGTACGGACAGCACGCCGGCCCGGGTGATCCGGGCGAAGATGGGCGTGTAGACCACGCCGATCGCGACCATCGCGGTGAGCAGGCCGGGGCCGAGCACCGCCACGATGGCCACCGCCAGCAGCAGCACCGGAAACGCGAACAGCACGTCCATGCAGCGCATCAGCACGCTGTCCAGCCAGCCCCGGTAGTAGCCGGCGAGCAGCCCGAGCGTCACGCCGGCGAGCAGCGCGATGCCGACGCTGACCACGCCGACCTCCAGCGAGACGCGGGCCGCGACCAGCACCCGGCTGAGCACGTCGCGCCCCAGCTCGTCGGTGCCGAACAGGTGGGCCCCGCTGGGCGGTCGCAGCATCTGATCGACGTCGACGTCGTTGACGCCGGACGGGGCGAGCCACGGGCCGGCGACGCCCACCACGATCAGCAGCAGCAGGACGAGCGTGCCGCCCACCGCGAGCGGGTCGCGGCGCAGCGCGTCCAGGACGCGCCGGCCGGTGCTCTCGGATCGGGCGCTCACTTGACCGTGATCCTCGGGTCGAGGCGGGCGTAGAGAATGTCCACCAGCAGATTGACCAGCAGGAACAGGGCGGCGACGAGCAGCACGGCACCCTGCAGGACGGGATAGTCGCGGGCCTGGACGGCGTCGAAGGTGAGCCGGCCGATGCCCGGCCAGGCGAACAGCACCTCGATCACGATCACGCCGCCGAGCAGGCTGGCCAACTGCACCGCGACCACGGTGACCACCGGGATCAGGGCGTTGCGCAGCACGTGTCGCAGGATCACCACCCGGTTGCGCAGCCCCTTCGCCTCGGCCGTGCGCACGTAGTCGGCGGAGAGCACCTCCAGCACCGAGGAACGGATGAACCTGGTGAGGATGGACGCGGTGACCAGGCCGACGGTCACCGCCGGCAGGGCCACGTGCGAGGCCCACCGGCCCGGGTCGTCGGTCAGCGCCACGTAACCCGACGGCGGCAGCCAACCCAGCACGCCGGCGAAGAGGATGATCCCCATGATGCCCATCCAGAAGTCGGGCACCGAGACGCCGAACTGGCTGAACACGCGCGCCGCGTGGTCCACCGCCGAGCCGCTGCGCACCGCGGCCACGATGCCCAGCGGGAACGCGACCAGCAGGGCGAACACCACGGCGGTGACGGCCAGCGACAGCGTCGCGGGCAGCCGCTCCAGCACGATCCGGCTGACCGGCTGACCGGTGCGGAAGCTCACCCCGAGGTCGCCGGTGAGCGCGTGGCCGAGGTAGCTGGCGTACTGCACCGGCAGCGGCTGGTCGAGGCCGGCGCGGGAACGCAGCGCCTCGTACGTCTGCGGGTCGAACCGGGTGCCGAGCGCCACCCGGACCGGGTCGCCGGGCACCAGTTGCAGCAGCAGGAAGACCACCAGGGTCACCCCGAGCAGCACCACTGCGGACTGGAGGACCCGCCGCAGGACGAAACGGGTCACTTGCCCAGGGCGACCGAGCGGAACCGGATCGCCCGGTCGCTGCGGACCTGGTAGCCGGAGACCTTCGTCGACCAGCCCTGCACCACGTCCGGGTTGTAGAGGTAGAGGTAGCTGGCGTCGTCGACGATCTGCTTCGCCGCCTGGTCGTACGCCTGCTTGCGGGCCGCCTGGTCGGTCTCGGTGCGGGCGGCGTCGAGCAGCTTGTCCACCGCCGGGTTGGCGTACTTGTGGAAGTTGAACGTGCCGCCGCTGTGGTGCTGGGCGTAGTAGAACTCGTCCGGGTCGACGTTGCCCAGCCAGCCGAGCATGAACCCGTCGAAGTTGCCCTTGCCCTGCTCGTCGAGCCACTGGGCGAAGTCCAGCGTACGGATCTTCACGGTGATCCCGACGTCCTTGAGCTGCGCGGCGATGACCTGGGCGGCGGTGACCGTCTCCGGGTATTCGCTGGTGACCATCAGGTCCATGGTGAGGTTGGCGACGCCGGCCTGGTCGAGCATCTGCTTCGCCTTGGCCGGGTCGTGCGAATAGGGCGCGTAGTCGAAGTAGAACGCGCTGTTGCGCGGGATGGCGGTCTGGTTGACCGTGGCGAGACCGAACTTGGCCGCCTTGGTGATCGCCTCCCGGTCCAGGGCGTAGCCGATCGCGCGCCGGACCTCGCGGTTGTCGAACGGCTTGCGGGCCTCGTTGAGCGCCACGTACCAGTAGTCGGTGGAGGGTGCCGACTTCACCACCGGGTCGTCACCGTCCTGCAACGACTTGACCTGCTGCGGGGGCAGGTTGTCGGTCCACTGGACCTGGCCGCTGCGCAGGTTCTGCAACGCCACCGTGGGGTCCTTGACGAAGGTGAAGGTGACCCCGTCCAGTTTCGGCTTGTCCCCCCAGTAGGCGTCGTTGCGAACCAGTTTGATGCTGTCGCCGGAGGTGTAGCCGGCGACCTTGAACGGGCCGCTGCCGACCGGGGCGGTCTTGACCTTGCCGGACTCCACGTTGGACTTCTCGACGATCGCCACGCCCTTGAAGCCGCCCAGGTTGGCCAGCAGGTTCGGCGTGGGCGCGCTCAGCGTCACCACCACGGTCGCCGGGTCGGGGCCGGTCACCGACTTGACGGTGGCGAACTTGTAGGCGTTGTTCAGCTTCTGCTTGATGATCCGCTCGTAGGAGTAGACGACGTCCTCCGAGGTCAGCGGCGACCCGTCGGAGAACTTCACCCCGTCGCGCAGGGTGAAGGTCCAGGTGAGCTGGTCGTCACTGGTGGTCCACTTGGTGGCCAGCGACGGCACCATTTTCAGGTCGGCGTCCGGCTCGACCAGGGTGTCGTAGACGTTCTCCAGCACCTGGAAGCTGTAGTAGGCCGAGGTCTTGTGCGGGTCGAGCTGGTCCGGTTCGCCGCCGATCGCGGCGTTGAGGACGCCCCCCGCGCCCCCGGCGCTCCCGGCGCTCCCGCCGCCGTCGCCGACATCGACGCTGTCGCCGCCGCTGCATCCGGTCAGGACGCCGACCGCGAGGGTGAGCGCCGCGCCGATCACGCCGAGCTTGTTCCTGGACATTGGCCCCCCTGCCGCGTTCCGAACAAAAGAAAGTTTCGGCGAGTCTTCTCGCCGGGCGGGATGATGTCAAACGAATCGAGCCAAATTGACGTGCCGATCGGGCCTTGCCGCAAGAAGTGAACGGTGGTTCAATCCTTGGCGTGGTCTACCGGAGCACCGAACGGGTCAGGGCCCGCCTCGACGCCTCCCGCCGCCGGATCGTCGCCGCCGCGCTGGACGTGATGGCCGAGCACGGCTACGCCGGCTGCACGGTGGCGTCCGTGGCCGGTCGCGCCGCGCTGGCCACCGGCACCGTCTACCGTCACTTCCCCACCAAGGCCGACCTGTTCGCCGAGGTGTTCCGCGCCGCCTCGCAGCGTGAGGTCGACGCGGTCACCCGCGCCGCCGCGCTCGAGACGAGCGTCGCCGACCGGGTCACCGCGGTGGTCGAGACGTTCTGCGGCCGGGCATTGCAGTCCCCGCGCCTGGCGTACGCCCTGCTCGCCGAGCCGGTCGACCCGGCCGTCGACGCCGAGCGGCTGGTCTTCCGCCGGGCCTACGCCCGGGTGCTCGCCGGCCACGTCGCCGAGGGGGTCGCCCGCGGGGAACTGCCGCCGCAGGACCCCGAGCTGGCCGCGACCGCCCTGGTCGGCGCGCTGGCCGAGGCCATGGTCGGTCCGTTGTCCGCCGGGGTGGCCGGCCCCGGGACCATCCCCGGCCTGACCACCTTCCTCCACCGCGCGCTGGGAGTCGCACCGTGAGCACACACGAGGTCGTCAACCAGGTCCCCCCGCTGGTCGGCCACGACACCGCCGACGATCCGGCGCTGCTCGACGGCCTGGCCCGCGAGGGCGCCGGCTGGGCCGCCGCCGGCCTGCACGAGCTGGGCCGGCTGGCCGGCGGCGAATCGGCCGCCGAGCACGGCCGGCTGGCCAACGAGCACCCGCCGGTGCTGCGCACCCACGACCGCTACGGCCACCGCGTCGACGAGGTGGAGTTCCACCCGTCCTGGCACGAGTTGATGCGCACCGCGGTCGGGCACGGCCTGCACGCCGCGCCGTGGGCCGACGACCGGCCCGGCGCGCACGTGGCCCGCGCCGCCGGCTTCCACGTCTGGCGGCCCGACGCCGGGCACGGCTGCCCGATCTCGATGACCTACGCAGTGGTGCCGGCGCTGCGGCACAGCCCCGAGCTGGCCGCGCGCTACGAGCCGCTGCTCACCAGCACCGAGTACGACTTCGGGCTGCGTCCGCCGACCGGCAAGCGCGGCCTGCTGGCCGGCATGTCGATGACCGAGAAGCAGGGCGGCTCGGACGTGCGCGCCAACACCACCGTCGCCCGGCCCGAGCCGGACGGCAGCTACCGGCTGGTCGGGCACAAGTGGTTCACCTCGGCGCCGATGTGCGACCTGTTCCTCACCCTCGCCCAGGCGCCCGGCGGCCTCACCTGTTTCCTGGTCCCCCGGGTCCTGCCCGACGGCGCCCGCAACCCGATGCGGCTGATGCGGCTGAAGGACAAGCTCGGCAACCGTTCCAACGCCTCCGCCGAGGTCGAGTACGAGCACGCGGTGGCGTGGCGCGTCGGCGACGAGGGCCGGGGCGTACGCACCATCATCGACATGGTCAACCTGACCCGGCTGGACTGCGTGATCGGTGCGGCGGCCGGCATGCGTCAGGGGGTCACCACGGCGGTGCACCACGCCACCCACCGGCGGGCGTTCGGCCGGTACCTGGCCGACCAGCCGCTGATGCGCAACGTCCTGGCCGACCTGGCGGTGGAGTCCGAGGCCGCCACCGTGCTGATGATGCGGTTGGCCGGCGCGACCGACCGGTCGGCGCGCGGCGACGCCGGCGAGACCGCGTTCAAGCGCCTCGCCCTCGCGGTCGGCAAGTACTGGGTCTGCAAGCGGTGGCCGGGGCACGCCGCCGAGGCCCTGGAGTGCCTGGGCGGCAACGGCTACGTCGAGGAGTCCGGCATGCCCCGGCTGTTCCGCGAGTCGCCGCTGAACTCGATCTGGGAGGGCTCCGGCAACGTCGCCGCGCTGGACGTGCTGCGCGCGCTCACCCGGGAGCCGCAGGTGCTCGCCGCGTACGAGGCGGAGGTGGCCGCCGCGACGGGCGCGGACCCGCGTCTCGACGCCGCGGTCCGGCGGGTGCGCGACGAACTGGCCGACCACACCGACCTGGAGTTGCGGGCCCGGCGGGTGGTGGAACGCCTCGCGCTGGTGCTGCAGGGCGCGCTGCTGGTGCGCCACGGCCACCCCGCGGTCGCCGACGCGTTCTGCGCGTCGCGGCTCGGCGGCGACCACGGCCAGGCGTACGGGACGCTGCCCGGCGGGGTCGACCTGGCCGCGATCATCGACCGGGCCACCCCGAAGGTCGGCTGAGCGTGCGGCTGGTCTCGACGCACGTCCATCCGGTGAAGTCCCTCGCCGGGGTGGACGTCGACCGGGCCACGGTCGAGCCGTGGGGGTTGCGGCACGACCGCCGGTGGGTGCTCCTGCGGCCCGACGGGGCGGCGCTGACCGCCCGCACCGCGCTGGCGATGCTCGGCCTGACCGCCGCACCCGGGACCGGGTCGCTCACCCTCACCGACCGGCGCGGCGCGTCGTTGACCGTGGCCGAACCCGTGGCCGGCCCGCCGGCCCCCACCGCCGTGTCCCGGCTGGACACGCTGCGCCTGGCCGCCGGCGAAGCGCACGACTGGCTCTCCGACCGGCTGGGCCAGCCGGTGCGGCTGGGCTGGCTGGACGACCCGCGACGCCGGCCGGTGTCGATCGAGCACGGCGGCCGGCCCGGCGACCCGCTGAACCTGTCCGACGCCGGCCCGCTGCTGCTCGCCACGCTGCCGTCGCTGCGCCGGCTGCGCGACTGGATCACCGAGGGCGCGCGGGAGCGGGGCGAGCCCACGCCGGACCCGCTGCCGATGGCGCGGTTCCGCCCCACCGTCGTGCTCGACGGGCCGGCCGAGCCGTTCGCCGAGGACGGGTGGTCCCGGGTGCGCGTCGGCGCGGTCGACTTCCGGGTCGCCGAACGCTGCGACCGCTGCCAGCTCACGCTGATCGATCCGGTCACGCTGACCCGGGGCAGGGAGCCGATCCGCACGTTGGCGCGGCACCGACGCCGGGACGGGAAGACCTGGTTCGGCGTCCGGTTGATCCCGGTGACCACCGGCGAGATCCGCGTCGGCGACCCGGTCGTCGCCGAGTGACGGCCCGCCGGGTCCGATCGAGGCGTTGATCGACACCAGCTCGGCGACGTGGCGGTGTCCGAGCGCGCGGATGACGCCACTCCGGCGAGGTGGAGTGGATCAAGCGGCGGGGCGTACCCCCGCGAACCCGGTCCTGCCCGGCCGACGGGCACCCGGACGTCAGGGTCGTGGGCGGGCGGCCCGGTCAACCGGTCGACGGGTGCGGGCTGGCACGCCGGGAATCGAGCGATCCGCCCGGCCGGGCCCGCCACTCCTCGGCCAGCACGGCGAACACGAGCTGGTCGGCCCACTCGCCGCGGAACCGGTAGCTGCGCACGTGCCGGGCCTCCTGCCGGAAACCGAGCCGGGTCGCCAGCCGCGCGGACGCCTCGTTGCCGGCGTGGCACCGAACCGTCACCCGGTGCAGCCCGAACTCACCGAAACCCCAGTCCAGCGCCGCCCCGGCCGCCTCGGTGGCCAGGCCACGACCGCCGTGGTCGGGGTGGAAGACGTAGCCCAGTTCGGCGGTGCGGTCGGCCCGGCTGCGCCAGACCAGCTCCACCGCGCCGATCACCCGCGAGCCGTCCACCGCGGCCAACGTCAGGCAGCACCGGGCGCAACCGCAGCCGGGGCGTGCGCAGCGGGTAGATCGGGTGGGCCATCGGACGATGGTAGGGCCGCCTACGGTGTAACCCATGAGCGTTTCCGCCGACGACCGCAATCCGCTCACCCGGCTCACGCTCGACCAGCTCCGGCGGCGCACCAGCGTGAAGTGGCGGCTGCACCCGCCGGACGTGCTGCCGCTGTGGGTCGCGGAGCAGGACGTGCCGCTGGCGCCGCCGGTGGCCGACGCGCTGCGCCGTGCGGTCGACCTGGGCGACACCGGCTACGCGTTCGGGACGGGGTACGCGGAGGCGCTCGGTGGGTTCGCCGCGCAGCGTTGGGGCTGGGCCGACTTTCCGGTCGCGCGCAGCACGCTGGTGCCCGACGTGATGACGGGCGTGGTCGAGGTGCTCCGGCTGGTCACCGGTCCGGGTGACGCGGTGGTGGTCTGTCCCCCCGTCTATCCGCCGTTCTACGCGTTCGTCACGCACGCCGACCGGCGGGTGGTCGAGGCCCCGCTCGGGCCGGACCTGCGGCTGGACCTCGCCGCGCTGGACGAGGCGTTCCGCGAGGCGCGCGCGGTCGGCGACCGGCCGGCGTTCCTGCTCTGCAACCCGCACAACCCGACCGGGGTGGTGCATCGCGGCGACGAGTTGGCGGCGGTCGCCGAGCTGGCCGCGCGGCACGGTGTGCGGGTGGTCTCCGACGAGATCCACGCCCCGCTGGCACTGGCCGGCGCGCGGTTCACCCCGTACCTCACCGTCGCCGGCGCCGACGACGCGTTCGCCCTGGTCTCAGCGTCGAAGGCGTGGAACCTCGCCGGTCTGAAGGCGGCGCTGGCGGTCGCCGGGCCGGCGGCCGCCGCCGACCTGGCCCGGATGCCGGAGGAGGTCGGCCACGGCCCCAGCCACCTCGGGGTGCTCGCGCACACCGCCGCGTTCCGCGCCGGCGGGCCCTGGCTGGACCTGCTGCTCGACGGCCTCGACGCCAACCGGGCGCTGCTCGGGTCGCTGCTGGCCGAGCACCTGCCCGACGTGTCGTGGCGCGCGCCCGAGGGCACGTACCTCGCCTGGCTGGACTGCACCCGCCTCGGCGTGCCCACGGAGGCGCCGGGTGACCGGCCGGGCGTGGCCAGCGACCTGGCCGGCCCGGCCCGGATGTTCCTCGACGACGCCCGGGTGGCGCTCAGCTCCGGGCACGTCTTCGGCACCGGCGGCGTCGGCTTCGTCCGCCTCAACTTCGCCACCTCGCCCGCCGTGCTGACCGAGGCGGTGGCCCGGATGGGCCGGGCGACACGCTCGCGCGCCACCTGAGGAGACGCCGACACCCACCGACGGCACGGACGTCGCGGTGGGCGCCGGGTGGTCCGTGCGTCCCGCCGGTGGCGGCCGCGGTCAGGTGGTGGTCCGCCGGTCGAGCGTCTCGCGCAGGATCTCCGCGTGCCCGGTGTGCTGGCGGGTCTCAGCGAGGATGTGCATCAGCACCGCGCGCACGCTCATCACCGTGCCGGGCTCGTGCCAGGGTGCGTCCGGCACCGGTTGCGCCGCCGACAGGTCGGCGACGCCGGCCACGATCTCCTCGGTGTGGGCGGCCACCCGGGCGTACCGGTCGAGGATGGCAGGCAGCGTGTCCTCGGGCAGCATCTGGAAGGTCCGCTCCCGGTCGACCAACCACTGTGGCAGCTCGCGCGCCGTGCCGGCCATGATGTCGGCCCAGGTGACGCCGTCGGGCAGGGTGAACGTCATCGTCGCCGGGCCCTCGACCACGAACCGCAGCCAGGCCTCCTCGCCGGAGGCCACGTGCTTGAGCACACCGCCCAGGCAGAGCGCGCTGGCGGTGGGCCGCTCGCCGGCCTGGGCGTCGGTGAGGTCGCGCACCGTGGCGGTCAGCGCGGCGCGGGCCGCGGCGAGCGCGGCGAGCAGGTCGGCACGCTCGGCGTCGAGGGTGGTAGCGGTGGGGACGGTCATGGTCATCGGTTCCTTCCGGTCCTGATCGGTACGGGCACACGCTCCCAGCCGTAGCGGTCAGTTTGTGTCCGCTTCTGCCGGCAGAATGCGTGCCATGCCGACGGCCTCCGCGCGACTGCTCGCCCTGCTGTCCCTGTTGCAGGCCCGCCGCGACTGGCCGGGCGCGGTGCTGGCCGAGCGGCTCGGGGTCAGCCCGCGCACGGTGCGCCGCGACGTCGACCGGCTGCGCGAGCTGGGCTACCCGATCGCGAGCGCCAAGGGGCCGGACGGGGGCTACCGGTTGGCCGCCGGCTCGGCGCTGCCGCCGCTGCTCTTCGACGACGAACAGGCCGTGGCGCTCACCGTGGCGTTGCAGACCGCCGCCACCACCGTCACCGGCATCGAGGAGGCCGCCGCGCGGGCGTTGACCACGGTGCGACAGGTGATGCCGGCGCGGCTGCGCCACCGCGTCGACGCCCTGCGGGTGGTCGCCGCGCCACGGGCCGGGGCCGCGACCAAACCCCGCGTGGAGCCGGCCCTGCTGATGACGCTCAGCGCCGCCGTGCACGCCCGGGAGGAACTGCGCTTCGACTATCCGGCCGCGCCGCCGGCCGCCCCGGCCGACGAGGCGCCCCCGCCGCGCCGGACGCAGCCGCACCATCTGGTCACCTGGGGCGGGCGCTGGTACCTGGTCGCCTGGGATCTGGACCGCGCCGACTGGCGCACGTTCCGCGTCGACCGGATCAGCCCGCGTACGCCCACCGGCCCCCGGTTCACGCCCCGGGAGCTGCCCGGCGGGAACGTGGCCGCGTTCGTCGCCGGCCGGTTCACCGGGGCGACCGGCCCCGGCGACTGGCCGTGCCGGGGCGAGGTGATCCTCGACCTGCCGGCCCGCACGGTCTCCGCCTGGACCCGCGACGGCATCGTCGAGGAGCTCGGCCCAGACCGTTGCCGGCTGGTGCTGGGCGCCTGGTCCTGGCCGGGTCTGGCCGCCGTGCTCGGCCGCTACGACGCCGACATCGAGGTGGTCGGCCCACCTGAGCTGCGAACCGCCTTCGCCCACCTGGCCCACCGCTACGCCCGGGCCGCCCACCCCCAGCCCTGACCCCCGCCCCGCCCTGACCCCGCCCCCGCCCGGCGCCGGGCGCCGGGCGCCCGGCGATCTTGCACTTATCGCCCCGGCACAAGGGGCATTTGCGGCGTACCGCGGACCGAATGTGCAAGATCGCGGGATGGAGGGCCGCGAGGGTTAGGGGCGGTGCGGTCGGTTCGTCGCGCGCCAGGACGGCCAGCCGTGCGGCCACGTGTCGGGCCAGTCGTCGCCGCTCTCGCCCGGGGCGGCGAGTCCGCCGGGCTCCCGCCCGACGACCTGCCGGGCGAGGCGCTCGGCGACGTCGGCGACCTCCCCGGCGGACAGGTACGTCCAGCGGGCCAACCACGGCGCCAACGCCCCGTCGACGAGCGCCACGCTCCGGTCCGCCGGCAGCCCGGCGGCGGTGAGCAGCCAGACGAGCAGCCGATGACACGGCCCGTACCAGCCGTCCGCATCCTCGGCCCAGGCCGAACCGGCGGTCAACAGTTCGGCGAACGCCGCCTCCCACGCCGCGACGGCCTCGTCCGGCCCGGCGAGCGCCGCCTCCCGCAGCGCCGGCAGCAGCCGGTCGAACCGTTCGGCCACCTCCTCCAGCCACTGTCGCCAGTCCACGAGTGCCGCGGCGACCCGGGCCAGGGTCTCCGGCCCGGAGGTGACGATCTGCGAGAAGTAGTACCAGAGCGAACGCGGACCCCAGTGCCAGCCGTAGGCCCAGGTGCCGTAGTGGGCCATCAGGACCTCGGTCATGGCCGCGTTCCAGTCGACGGCCAGCCGGTCCGCCTCGCGGGACGCGGCCCGGGCCGCATCGTCGAGATGTCGCCGTGACGCGGCACCGCAGCGGCGGGCGGCACCGGCGGCGCCAGCCGCCGTACGACATCGGCCGCCGCGGCGGCGTCGAACGGGTGGCGGGCGGGGTCGACCTGCGCCCATTCGTCCAAGCGTCAGCCGCCCGTGCGCTCGGCGACCACCACCGAGATGCCGTCGAGCACCCGCTGGAGGCCGAACTCGAACGCGTGGTCCGGCCCGTACGCCGCGCCGTGCGCCACGCCGGCGGCGGTGCCGACCCGGGCGGCGAGCGGATAGCTGCCGGCGGTCATGAACTTCTCCAGCCAGGGCGCGTGCGTCTGCCACCACGCCTCGTCGGTCATCCCGGTCTCCCGCTCCAGCTCGACCACGTCGAGGGCGGCGCGGGCCGCGCTCTTGGCGTGCCCGAGCACGAGGGTGAGCACGGCGTCCATCTCCACGTCGTCGAGCCCGATGTCGGCGACGGCGTGCAGCTCGTGGTCGTACTTGGCGAGCACGTTGGGGCCGAGCACCGGCCGGGCGGTCTCGGCGCGCAGCAGCCACGGGTGGGCCCGGTAGAGCGCCAGGTTGTCCCGGGCGATGCGCTCCAGCCGGCCGCGCCAGCCACCCGGCACGTCGGCCGGTCGGGGCAGGTCGCCGAGGACGGTGTCGACCATGACGTCGAGCAGTTCGGCCTTGCCCGGCACGTAGGTGTAGACGGACATGGTGCCGACGCCGAGCGCCTCGGCGACCCGGCGCATGGTGAGCGCGTCGATGCCCTCGGCGTCGGCGATCTCGACGGCCGTCCGCACGATCCGGTCGACGCTCAGGCCGGGCCCGGCGCCGCGGCTCGCCGGCTCCCGGGTACGCCACAAGATGGCCAGGCTGCGGGCGGGGTCGGCCTTGCGCCTGCGGTCGGTCGGCATGGTGCGGCCATCCTACCGGCCGCGCAATCCACACCCGGTCGACGGGACGAGCGCAAAAAGATGGCGGGACCTCCCGCCATAACAAACATATAGCGCACCCCCGGTCTTGCGGCAAGCCCCGGGTGGTGCCGCAGAATTGCCGGCCGAAGCCCATTCCCCGAACACCGGAAAAAGCCGCGAAGAGCGGAGGCCCCCGTGTGTCCGCAGATCGGAGCCAGCCGTGAATCCGCCCAGCACAAGCGTTTTCGATCTCCCCGAGCGTCTCGCGGCGAAAGCCGACCCGGACCTGATCGCCGATGACGAGCGGCACTTCGCGCTCATCGCGGAGAGCCTGCGCCGGTCGACCGCCGAGCTGTCGGACCGGCTCGACGCCGAGCGCCGGGCCGCGGGCGGCAAGGGCCGGCAGGCCGTCGAACGGGACCAGGAGGTTCGCCGGTTGAGCGCGCGGCTGCGTACCCTGCGCCGGTACGGCCTGGACCTGTGTCTGGGGCGGATGGTCGGCGCGGACGGCGCCGCCGGGATGTACGTGGGGCGGCTCGGGCTCACCGACGGCGCGGGCGGCCGGCTGCTGCTGGACTGGCGGTCCCCCGCCGCCGAGCCGTTCTTCGGCGCCACCCACGGCAACCCGATGGGCCTGGCCAGCCGCCGCCGCTACCGCTGGACCGACGGCCGGATCACCGACTACTGGGACGAGGTGTTCACCGTCGACCGGCTCGCCGGGCACGCGGCCCTCGACGACCAGTCCGCGTTCATCGCCAGCCTGGGCGGCACCCGCTCGGCCCGGATGCGCGACGTGCTCGGCACCATCCAGGCCGACCAGGACGCGATCATCCGGGCCGGCTCACGGGGCGCGCTCGTGGTCGACGGCGGTCCGGGCACCGGCAAGACGGTCGTCGCGCTGCACCGCACCGCGTACCTGCTGCACGCCGACCCGCGGCTGGGCGCGCGCCGCGGCGGGGTGCTGTTCGTCGGCCCGCACCAGCCCTACCTGAGCTACGTCTCCGACGTCCTGCCCAACCTCGGCGAGGAGGAGGTGCAGATCTGCACGCTGCGTGACCTCGTACCCGAGGGGGCGACGGCGACGGCCGAGCCGGACCCGGAGGTGGCCCGGCTGAAGTCGTCCGCGGAGCTGGTCGGCGCGGTCGAGGCGGCGGTGCGGTTCTACGAGGAGCCGCCCGCGACGGCGATGACCGTCGCCCTGCCGGACGCCGAGCTGCGGGTCACCGCCGGCGACTGGGCGGAGGCGTTCGCGGCGGCCGGACCGGGCGCGGCGCACAACGAGGCCCGCGACGAGGTCTGGGCGGAGCTGCTCGCCATTCTGGTGGAACGCTACGACGGCGACGAGCCGGAACACGCGGTCCGCCGGGCCCTGGCGGGCGACCGGGAGCTGGTCACCGCGTTCGGCCGGGCGTGGCCGCTGCTCGACCCGACCGACGTGGTCGCGGACCTGTGGTCGGTGCCGGCCTACCTGCGCCGGTGCGCCCCGTGGCTGGACGCCGACGAGCTCCGTACGCTGCGCCGTGTCGACGCCCGGGCCTGGACGACCGCCGACCTGCCGCTGCTGGACGCGGCCCGCCGGCGGGTCGGCGACCGGGAGGCGTCGCGGCGGCGCCGCCGCGACGCCGCGGCCCTCGCCGCGCAACGGGAGCAGATGGACACGGTGGTGGAGGCGCTGATCGCGTCGCACGCCTACGACGACGGCGAGGGGCTGATGACCATGCTGCGCGGGGAGGACATGCGGACCAGCCTGGTCGACGACAGCGTGCTGACGGTCGCCGACCCGGACCTGCTGGCCGGGCCGTTCGCGCACGTGGTGGTGGACGAGGCGCAGGAGCTGACCGACGCGCAGTGGCAGATGCTGCTGTCGCGCTGCCCGTCGCGCAGCTTCACCGTGGTCGGCGACCGGGCCCAGGCCCGGCGCGGGTTCACCGAGTCCTGGCGGCAGCGGCTGGAGCGGGTCGGGTTCGACCGGATCGCGGTGGCGTCGCTGACCGTCAACTACCGCACGCCCGCGCAGGTGATGGCGGTAGCCGAGCCGGTCATCCGGGCGGTGCTGCCGGACGCGAACGTGCCGACGTCCATCCGCACCGGCGACCTGCCGGTGCGCCACGGCGCCCGCGGCGAGTTGGACGAGGTGGTGCGGAGCTGGCTCGCCGAGCACGCCGAGGGGATCGCGTGCGTCATCGGCGAACCGGCGTTCCCGGCGTCGCCCCGGGTTCGGTCGCTGACCCCGGAGCTGGCCAAGGGGTTGGAGTTCGACCTGGTGGTGCTGGTCGAGCCGGAGGCGTTCGGCGGCGGGATCTCCGGAGCGGTGGACCGTTACGTCGCGATGACCCGGGCCACCCGGCAGTTGGTCGTGCTCGCCGGCGGGAGCGGTGGGGCCGCCCCCGCCGGCGAGGTTCAGCCGCCCAGCGCGCGGTAGCGGCGCAGCGACAGCGGCACGAACACGGCGACCAGCGCCAGCGGCCAGAGCACGGCCAGCAACGGGTGGTACGCGGCGATCCAGCCCTCGCCACCCCAGCCGGGGTTGCCGAACAGCTCCCTGGTGGCGCCGACGGTCGCCGACAGCGGGTTCCACTCGGCGACCGCGCCGAGCCAGGCCGGCATGGTCGACGGCGCCACGAACGCGCTGGACAGGAAGCCGAGCGGGAACTCCAGCGTCTGCACGGCGGTCACCGCGCCGGCGCCGTTGGTCACCAGGCCGAGGTAGATGCCCACCCAGGTCAGCGCGAAGCGCAGCAGCAGGATCAGACCGAGCGCGGCGAGCGTGTCGCCGGGGCCGCCGTGGGCCCGCCAGCCCACGGCCAGGCCGGCGAGCAGCATGACCGCGAGCGTCACCACCGCGAACAGCATGTCGGCCAGCGCCCGGCCGAGCAGCGGGGCCAGCCGGGAGACCGGCATCGACCGGTGCCGGTCGGTGACGCCGCGTTCGGCGTCGGCGGAGACCGCCATGGTGGTCTGGCTGATGCCGAAGAGCATGGTCATGGCGAACATGCCGGGCATCAGGAACTCCCGGTAGCTGCCGCCGCCGGGCACCTGGAGCGCGCCGCCGAACAGGTAGGCGAACATCAGCACGATCAGGATGTCGAAGGCCAGCGCGCCGGCGAGCGGCCCGGGCTCCCGGCGCCAGTGCGCGAGTGCGCGACAGGTGAGGGTGAGGCTGTCACCGGCCAGGGACGGGCGGCCCGGCGGCGAGGCGACGGTGGCGGCGCTCACGCGGGCACCCTCACGGTGGCGTCGACCCGCTCGGCGGGTCGGCCGGTGAGCCGGAGGAACACCTCGTCGAGGGTGGGGCGGCGCAGCGCCACGTCCGCCACGGTCACCCCGTCGGCGTCGAGCGCGCGCAGCACCTCGGTCAGCGCGCCGGCCCGGTCGTCGACTTGGGCGCTGACCGCGCGGCGGTCCGGGTCGACGACCGGGTCGGCGGTGGCCACCCGGCGCAGCCGGTCGGCGGCCGCGGCGAGGTCACCGGCGTCGCGGACGACCAGGTCGATCCGGTCGCCGCCGAGGCGGGCCTTGAGCGCGTCCGGGGTGCCCTCGGCGACGACCCGACCGGCGTCGAGCACGCAGATGCGGTCGGCGAGCTGGTCGGCCTCGTCCAGGTACTGCGTGGTGAGCAGCACGGTGGTGCCGGCCCGGACCAGGTCCCGGACCGACTCCCACACCTCGTTGCGCCCGCGCGGGTCCAGTGCCGTGGTGGGTTCGTCGAGGAAGAGCACCGACGGCGTGCGGATCATGCCGACGGCCAGGTCGAGGCGCCGGCGCATGCCGCCGGAGTACGTCCGCACCGGCGCGCCGCCGGCGTCGGCGAGCCCGAACCGCTCCAGCAGCTCGGTGGCGCGCCGCCGGGCCGGGGCCCGGCCGAGGTGGAACAGGCGGCCGAAGATGACCAGGTTCTCCCGGCCGCTGAGCGCCTCGTCGACGGCCGGACGCTGCCCGACCAGGCCGATGCGGTAGCGCACCCGCTCGGCCTGGCGGGCGACGTCGAGGCCGGCCACCACGGCCCGGCCGGCGTCGAAGCGCAGCAGTGTGGCCAGGATCCGTACGGCCGTGGTCTTGCCGGCGCCGTTCGGGCCGAGCAGCCCGCAGACCGTGCCGGGTGGCACCCGCAGGTCGAAGCCGTCCAGCGCGGCCGTGTCCCCGTACCGCTTGCACAGCCCTTGCGTGATGATCGCGTGTTCCACCGGGTCGCCTCCTCCGTGGTGTCGTCGCCTTACCGTACAAGGTACGGTAGAAGGCGCACGCTACCGCTTCAGGAGCGCCCGCAGCGCCGCACTGATCTCGGCCGGCGCCTCCTCGGCCATGAAGTGCCCGGCGGTGGTGGTGCGGTGCTCCAGGTCCGGCGCCCAGGCCCGCCACACCGCCGCCGCGTCGTATCCCAGCGCCGCACCCCAGTCCTGCTGGATCACGGTCACCGGCATGGCCAGCCGCCGGCCCGCGTCCCGGTCCGCCCGGTCGTGGGCCACGTCGATCCCGGCCGAGGCCCGGTAGTCGGCGACGATCGAGTCGACCGCCTCCCGGGAGGCCCGCAGGTACTCGGCGCGCACCTCCGCCGGAACGGCCGACGGGCCGGTGCCCCAGGCGTCGAGGAAGTGACCGAAGAACGCGTCCGCGCTGGCGGAGATCATCCGCTCGGGCAGGCCGGGCGGCTGCGCCATCAGGTAGAGGTGGAACGCCACCGCCGCCGACGCCCCGTGCAGCACGTCCCACATGTCCAGGGTGGGCAGCACGTCCAGCGACGCCAGGTGGGTCACCACATCCGGGTGGTCCAGGCCGGCGCGCACCGCGACAAGCGCGCCCCGGTCGTGCCCGGCCAGCGCGAACCGCTCGTGCCCGAGCGCCCGCGCCAGCGCCACCACGTCGGCGGCCATGGTCCGCTTCGCGTACGTTTCCTCGCCGTGCGCGGGCGGCTTGTCGCTGGCGCCGTACCCTCGCAGGTCCGGGCAGATCACGGTGTGGTCTGCGGCCAGGTCGGCGGCGACGTGCCGCCACATCAGGTGGGTCTGCGGGAAGCCGTGCAGCAGCACGACCGGGCGGCCGACGCCGCCCACCGCCACGTTCAACGCCACGCCGTCGGCGACGGTGACCCGCCGGTAGTCGAATCCTGCGATGCCGATGCTCATTCCGGTGCCTCTCTCGTTCGTCCTACCGGTGAAGCGTGCCGGCGCCGGATGAGCAACCGATGAGCGCGCTACGGTGACCTGGGTCGAGGAGGGGTCGGTGCAGGTCAGCTTCGGGGTGCTCGGTCCGGTCACGGCCTGGGACGACGCCGGTGCACCGGTCGACCTGAAGGGCCCCCGGCACCGGGCCGTGCTGGCCCGGCTGATCGTCGCCCGGGGCCGGGTGGTGCCGGTCGACCACCTCGTCGACGACCTGTGGGACGACCCGCCCGCCGGCGCGGTGGGCGCGGTCCGCACGTTCGTGGCGGCGCTGCGCCGCCGCCTGGAACCGCGGCGTGCGCCGCGCGAGCCGGCCCGGTTGCTGGTCACCGACGGACCGGGGTACGCGCTGCGCGCCGCACCGGACGGGGTCGACGCCTGGCGGTTCGCCGACCTGGTCACCGGTGCCGCGGAGGCGCTCCCCCGCGCCGCGCTCGACCGCCTCGACACGGCGTCGGGCCTGTGGCGCGGCCCCGGTTACGCCGGCCTCGACCAGTCGTGGGCGCGCGCCGAACGGGCCCGCCTCGACCAGTTGCGGCTGACCGCGGTGGAACGGCGCGCCGAGGCGCTGCTCGCGCTCGGGCGGGCCGCCGACGCCGTACCCGATCTGGACGCGCACGTGGCGGACCACCCGTGGCGGGAGGACGGCTGGCGGCTGCTGGCGCTCGCCCTCTACCGCGCCGGGCGACAGGCCGACGCGCTGGCCGTGCTGCGCCGGGCCCGGGAGCGACTGCGTGACCAGCTCGGCCTGGATCCCGGCCCGCGGCTGCACCGGCTGGAGACCGACCTCCTGCGCCAGGCCGACCCGGAGCCCACCGGCCCGGCGCGGGTGTGGGCGGAGGCCGCCGCCGCGTACGAACGCAGCGTGGTCCCCGGTGCGCGGGCCCGGCTGGAGTCCACCGTCGGGCTGCTGCGCAGCCTCGCGGTGACCGGGCCCGGCGGCCTGGCCGCGGCCCGCGACCAGCGGGTCGCCGCCATCGAGGCGGCCGAGCAGCTCGGCGACGCGGACCTCACCGCGCGGGTGATCGGCGGCTACGACGTGCCGGCGATCTGGACCCGCGCCGACAACCCGGAGCAGGCGGCCCGGGTGGTGGCGGCGGCGGAACGGGCGCTGGCCGCCCTCGGCCCGGACGCGCCGGAGGCGACCCGGGCCCGGCTGCTCGCCACCGTCGCGGTCGAGTCCCGCGGCCTGCCGTCGACGCGCGGGCCGGAGGCGGCCCGGCAGGCCGCGGCGATCGCCCGACGCCTGGCCGACCCGGCGCTGCTGGCCCAGGCGCTCAACGGCGTGTTCATGCAGACGTTCCGCCGCGCCGGGCTGGCCGCCGAGCGGGACGCGATCGGCGCGGAGCTGGTCGAGCTGGCCGCCCGGCACGGCCTGGCCCCGGTCGAGATCCTCGGCCGGCTGATCCGGATGCAGGCGCGCGGCGCGCTCGGCGACTTCACCGCCGCCGACACGCACGCCGACGCCGCGGACCGGCTCGCCGCCCGCCACGAGTCCCCGCTCACCGGCGTGTTCACCACCTGGTACCGGGCCATGCGCACGGCGGCGGCCGGCGCGCCGTACCCGGAGGCGGAGGCCGCCTACCGGGCCGCCGCCGTGCGCATGGCCGGCTGCGGCATGCCCGGCGTCGAGCGGGGCCTGCTCCCGCTGGCGCTGCTCTGCCTGCGGGTGTGGCACGACCTCCCCGCCGACTTTCCCGACCACACCGACTGGGGCCCGTACGCGCCCTGGGCCCGCCCGCTCGTGCTGCTCGCCGCCGACCGGCGTGCCGACGCCGCCGCCGCGCTGCGCCGGACCCCGCCACCGCCGCGCGACCTGCTGCTGGAGGCGTCGTGGACGCTCACCGGCCGGGCCGCCGTGGCGCTCGACGACGCGGCCGCGATGCGCCGGGCCCGCGATGCGCTCGCGCCGGCCGCGCCCGAACTGGCCGGCGCCGGCAGCGGGATGCTCACCGCCGGTCCGGTCGCCGCGCACCTGCACCGGATCACTGCCGCTCTGGAGGCGGAGTCGGGGTGACGTCGTCGTCCACGGACCGCCGTGCGGCCACACCCGTGGACTCAACCCCGGGCGTGGCCCGGGCGGCTCCTGCGGCCAGCGCCACCAGATACCGTGGGCGCACTCGGCCCCGGGGCGCGGCCGGGCTATGGTGCGGCGATGGACGAGCTGCGGAAGCTGTTCCGGCAGGCCGCCGACCACGCGGCCGACTACCGGTGGACACTCGCCGAGCGGCCGGTCGGCGTGCCGGTCGACCAGGACGCGCTGGACCGGGCGTTCGCCGTCCCGCTGCCGGCCGCGCCCACCCCGCCCGGAGAGGTGCTCGCGGAGCTGGTGGCCGCCGCCGAGCCGGGGCTGATCGCCAGCGCCGGCCCGCGCTACTTCGGCTTCGTGGTGGGCGGCGCGTCCCCGGCCGCCACCGCCGCCGACATGCTCGCCGCCGGCTGGGACCAGGTCGCGTTCAACGCGGTCAGCTCGCCGGCCGCGATGGCCGCCGAAGCCGCCGCCGGCACCTGGCTCAAGGAGCTGCTCGGCATCCCGGCGACGGCGTCGGTCGGCTACGTCACCGGCGGCCAGGCGGCCAACACGGCCGGGCTCGCCGCGGCCCGGCACCAGGTGCTCGCCGACGCCGGCTGGGACGTGGAACGGCGCGGGTTGCTCGGCGCGCCGCCGGTGCGCGTGTTCGCCGGCGCCGAACGGCACGCCACGGTGGACCGGTCGCTGCGGCTGCTCGGCCTCGGCACCGACGCGGTGCGGGAGGTGCCCGCCGGCCCGCAGGGCGCGGTCGACCCGGCCGCGCTGGCGGCGGCGCTGCGGGACGCCGGCACCGGACCGACCATCGTTTGCCTCCAGGCCGGCAACGTGAACACCGGCGCGTTCGACGAGCTGCGTACGGCGTGCGACCTGGTCCACCGGCACGGCGGCTGGGTGCACGTGGACGGCGCGTTCGGGCTGTGGGCCGCCGCCGCCCCGACCACCCGGCACCTGGTGGACGGCATCGAGACGGCCGACTCGTGGGCCTGCGACGGGCACAAGTGGCTGAACCTGCCGTACGACACCGCGTTCGCGTTCTGCGCCCGGCCGGACGTGCACGCGGCGGCCATGTCGTACGCCGCGGCGTACCTGGTGGGTTCCGGCGGCGCGCCGGCGGGCGCGGACCTGACCGCCGAGTCCTCGCGCCGGGCCCGGGGCTTCGCGGCCTGGGCCGGGCTGCGGGAGCTGGGCCGCGACGGCGTCGCCGCGCTGGTCGAACGCTGCTGCGCGCTGGCCCGCCGGTTCGCCGACGGACTGACCGCGGCCGGGTTCGAGGTGGTCAACGACGTGGTGCTCAACCAGGTGCTGGTCGGCTTCGGCGACGACGCGGACACCGACCGGGTGGTGGCCGCGACGCAGGCCGACGGGACGTGCTGGGTGGGCGCCACGACGTGGCGCGGGCGGCGGCTGATGCGGATCTCGGTGTCGAACGCGACCACCACCGAGGCCGACGTGGACCGGTCGGTGGCGGCGATCACCCGGCTGGCCCGCCGGACGGGCGGCGGCGTGGTTCACTTCCGGTCGTGACGTGGCGACGGGCAGCTTCCGCAGCGGTGGCGTTGGTGGTGGCCGTGGCGGTGGTCGGCGGGTGGCGTTGGTGGCACCAGCGCCCGCCCTACGGGCCGGAGGCGCTCCAGCTCCGCTCGTCGCTGGAGTTCGTCACCTACGACGAGGCGCAGGCCGCGCTCGGTTCGGCGTACCAGGCGCCGGTGGCGTCCGGCGGTGACCAACTGGTGCTGGGCCGGGTGTCCTGGCAGACGCCATCGGCACCGTTGGACGGCGGATACTTCGCGCTCTTCCTCGTCGACAAGCGCACCGACCTCAAACCGCCGGTGTTCGCGGTGTCCGCGCCGCAGGAAAGCGTCGGCATGGGCAGCGCCGGGGTGGAGAACAGGATCGCCGACCGCTACCCCTGGTTACGCGGCGCGGGCGACGTGCGGATCAGCGAACACGAGTGGCAGAGCGTGGGAAGCCGGCTGGCGATCGGGGACGTCGCCGCCACACCGGTGACGTTCGTGGCGCTCTTCCCGCACCTGGACAGACAGCAGCGCGAGTTCCCGATCGCCACCGCGCCGGTGACGCTGCCCGACCTGCTGCTGGCGTTGGTCTACTTGGGACCCGACGGCCAGGTCTACTGGGCGCAGCGGCTCCAGGGTTGACGCCGAACCTGGATACGTGACGGGACATGCACCCAACGCGACCGGTTGATATCGTCACGGTCACCGAAGTCCCTGGGGAGGGTGGCCATGTGGGCGGACGAGGCCGCGCTGGACGCGGCGGGACGCCGGCTCGACGAGTGGGAGTCGGGCCTGGTCGCGCAGGCCGCGCGGGCGACGGCCCTGTCCGCGCGCACGCAGGCGCTGACCGGCACCGCCCGCAGTGACGACGGTCTGGTCGAGGTGACAGTCGACGCGTCCGGGCTGCTGGCCGACCTGCGGCTCGACGAACGCACCCGGCAGCACGCCGCCGCGCACACCGCACAACAGGTGCTGGCCACCGCCCGGGCCGCCCGGGCCGACCTGCTGCGGCGGCTCACCGAGGCGACCGC
This sequence comes from Micromonospora sp. NPDC050980, assembly GCF_040653835.1. Classification (NCBI taxonomy): domain Bacteria; kingdom Bacillati; phylum Actinomycetota; class Actinomycetes; order Micromonosporales; family Micromonosporaceae; genus Micromonospora; species Micromonospora sp. NPDC050980. The sequence goes on from NZ_JBFAGS010000019.1 coordinate 85,596, forward strand.
CCAGACGCTCGGCCCAGACGACCCGACCGCACGGGCGATCGTCGAGTCCCACCGGCGGCGGCTCGACCCCGACCAGGGCCCGCCGGATGCCGGCCGGTGAGATCCTCCAGGTCGACCCGGACGACCTGACCGCCCACGCCGCCCACCTCGACCGCTGCGCCGACAGCATCGACACGGCCCGGCGGGCCGGCCAGCACGTCCGGCTCGGCGCCGACGCGTACGGGCAGCTCTGCCAGATCATGCCGGTGCTGCTCGACGGCCTCCAGCGCACACTGGTCGACGGCGTCGTCGCCGCGGCCACCTCGGTCCGGGACACCGCCGGCAAGGTCCGCAGCAGCGCCGAGCGCTACCGCGCCTCCGACACCCACGCCGCGCACCTGCTCGACCAGGTGCGGAACCGCCGGTGACCACCAACCCGTTGGTCGCCGGCGCGGCGGACACCGGGCCCAGCGCCTGGGCGGGCATCTGGATCTGCGAGGACATCGAACTCATCGCCCACGGCGTCCGCACCGGCAGCTGGATCGACGGCAGCCTCGGCGTGGTCAGCGCCGGCCTGGACGCCCTCGCGATCGTGTCCGACCCGGTCAGCGCGCTGCTGCAGTACGGCATCGCCTGGCTCATCGAACACGTCAAGCCGCTCAGCGAAGCCCTCGACTGGCTCGCCGGCGACCCCGCCGAGATCACCGCACACTCCCAGACCTGGCGCAACGTCGCCGCCTCGCTGCGCGAGGACGCCGCCGACCTGGCCCACGCGGTCCGCACCGAGGCCGCCGGCTGGATCGGCGCCGCCGGCGCCGGATACCGCACCTGGGCCCACGAGCAGCAGCAGGCCATCACCGGGCTGGCGCAGGGCGCCGAGGCGATGGCCGCGATCACCGAGGGCGCCGCCGGCCTGGTCGCCGCCGTCCGGCTACTGGTCCGCGACGCCGTCGCCGCCTGCGTCTCCCGCCTGATCGTGTACGCGGCCGAGTTGGTCGCCAGCGCCGGGCTGGCCACGCCGCTGGTCGTGGAGCAGGTCACCACGACGGTGGCGTCGTGGGGAGCGCGGATCGCGCGGCTGTTGCGGGGGTTGATGGCGAGCCTGCGGCGGCTGATGCCGGAGGTGCGGCGGCTCGGCGAGCTGATCGAGAAGCTGAAGCAGGCACTGAGCCGACTCACCAATCCTTCACCTGGATCTCCGCACAGCCCGCTCGAAGGGGTGCACGGCGGGCACACCAGCCGCCCAACCAACCTGTCCGACTACGAGCGGCAACAGGGCTGGGCCAATGACGCCTATGCAGCGATCCGACAGCAGGACGATGCTGCGACGATTGCGGCAAACCTCGCCGATGCTCCCCGCCTGGATGGTTCTCGAGGCTTTTCAGCAGCGGAGGTAGAGCAGATCCGACGACACATCTTCTTTGAGGAGCATCCGATGGACGACTACGCCGGTGGGATCGTCCGACAACGGTACGACCCCAGCGCACCGATGGCCGAGGCCTGGTTGCGTCTGCGCCGAGGCGACCCCCTACCGGAGGACTTAGGGCTGCTGGAACACGAGCTGGCAGAGTCGAGGTACTACCAGGCCCACCCACATGCGGACTACCGGGAAGCCCACGCCGCCGCAAACCGGACCTCGAACTGGCAGGACTCGATCCCCGGCCCGACGTATGAGGACTACTCAAGGTGGGGAGAATAGCGACATGGGCATGATGGTGGTCGCACGTCGGGTCGACGCTCCGGCGCACGAGGTGCGATATGAATTCGGGTTCGAGGACCGGTTCGATCGCGTCCTCGTCATCGACCCGCAGACCCTGGCGGCGAGTGTCGAGGACGGCGACTTCAACGACGCAGCCAGCGCCATCACAGCCAAGATTGTCAGCTCATGGCGAAAGGCAGGAGACTTTCCGCAGAGGATGCTCTACGCGAGTTGACACTGAGGATCCCGTGGCCCGCGGAGGGAGTGGGTGGAACGCCACGGGTGTCTCCGGCTTCGTTTGACGCCCATGGCGTTCCACCGGGCACCTCGCGCTGGTAGACGCCGGATCCGCTCACTATTGGGGCGCGGCTACTTGTCGCGGACGCCGGACTGCAGCCATAGCGGCGTACCGTTGGTGACGGCGATGCCGCCGCCGGGATGCAGCAACGGCCGCACGGTCTCGAACAGGGTGTCGCGGTCCATGAAGTGGATGGCGACGGCGACGGTCAACGCGCCGATCGTCCGGGCGCCAAGCAGCCGGGACAGGGCGGGTGGTCGCCGTCACCGCCGAGGATCCAGGTGACGTTGGTCGTTCCGGCGTCCACGCCGGCGCATCGGGCGAGGGCCAGCATGTCCGGCTCCGGGTCCATGCCGACGACCGCACCGATCCTGGCAGCCAGCGGGATGCTCAGCTGACCGGTGCCGCAGCCGAGGTCGATCGCCGTGTCATCGGCGCCGAGGGGGAATGTCGCGGTGAGCGCGTCGAGCACCGTGGGCGCATAGCCGCGCCGATGCCGGGCGTAGTAGGTGGCCACCTCGCCGCTGAAGCCGCTCGTCATGGCGGAAGCCTGCCCGCTGCTGGCGGCAGTGTGCGAGCCATTCTGCTGAGGGCATGTGGGCGAGCGCAAACCCGGGGTTCAGCGGTACTGACGCCGCTGGGCGGCCAGGATCTCGCTTCGCATCTCGGGTGCCAGTTCGACCACCTCGACCTGGACGTCAAAGGCACGGAGTGCGCTGGCCGCCCAGGACCGGGACGTGGTGAAGTGCCGAGCCGCTTCCTCGTCGGACAGGCAGAGCACCATCCGGGGGCGTGTGGGATGCGTCGAGGCGACGAACAGCAGTCGCATCGCGTCGGCGAGAACCTTGTTCTTCTGCGCGGGCTTGGGTGGTCCCTGATGCGCCCACGCCTCGACGAGGACGCTGAGGACCTCGTCGGCTCCGTCGACCTCGACCCGCGCGCCGTCGGGCAGAAGGAATCTGCGGGGCTGCAAGGCCTGTCCCAGACGTTCGCCCAGCAGAGCGAGCATGACTCCCTCGGCCCGCCGCTGCGTGGCGCTGTCCCCCGTCGCCGGCTCGGGCAGCACCTCCTGCGCGACGATCGCGTCCACCGGCTCGGTCCGGATCTCGTTCACGATCTTGCCGCTGGCGCCGGTGTACCGGCGCAGCCGGCGGTCCTGCTCCAACCTGCGACATGCCCGGTTGATCGTCTGTCGGGGCTGCACACCGAGCCGTCGCGCGAGTTCGTCGTCGTCGAGCGGCGCCCGGGCGCGGACCAGCTCCTCGATGATGCGCTCCGCAATCGTCAGCGCCATGCTCAGCTCCTCCGGCTCGGCGCCGAACCGGTGCGCCACGCCGTCGTTGTGAAGGTCGCGGTGACGTCGCGACCGTCGGTCAGCACGTCCGCGAGCCTGATCCGGACACCGGCCCGCACCACCTCGGTTCCTCGGCCGAACGACGCCGGCATCCGCCACGTACGCCAGGCGCGCAGCGGCATCGCCGCCTCCCGCTTCTGCCGCTTGAGGGTCGCCTCGGCGGCGATGACATCGGCGTGACGGCCCTCGACCACCTCCACCAGCTCGGCACCCGCCAGCAGGTGCTGCCGGACCCGACGCGCGCCGCCGACCCCGAACTTGAGCAGACCGCGATGGCGGACCAGATAGAGCAGGTGAGTGGTGTCCCGGAGAGCGGCGAACGACCTGTCACCCGGCTCCGGAGGACACTGCGGGCAGGACCGCTCGCGGAGCCGCTGCCAGGCTCCGCACCGGTCGTGGACGCCCCAGGTGCCATGGGACGAGGGCCCGGTCCGTTCGCCGCACCACGGCAGCCCGTGCACGTCACCGGTCACGTCGTTCCAGCCGTCCCGACGACGCCGGTCGAGTTCCGTACCGAAGGCGATCGCGGCCTGGAACTCCGCGGCGGCGCGTACCGGAACGGCGTCGGCCGGTGTGAGGCCGGCGAAACGACGAACCTGGTCCCCGAGCGCGGGTTCGTGCGGGACGCGGGCGAGCACGCGTTCCCCGGCCGCGAGGGCGTACCCGGTCGAGCGGTCGTCCAGGCAGATGTGGCACCGGGTCCGCCAGCGGGTATGGCAGACCCGATGGGCGCCACAGGTTCGACACCGGTAGAGGTCCGCCGCGCTGTCCTCCGGCAACACATGCAGCCGTTCCATCTGGTCCTCCACCAGGGCGGCACACGGACGGTAGTGGACGTACCAGGCGATGTCCGGGCCGTGACCACGCGAGCCCGCCCGGCCACGCACGGCCTCGCCGCAGTTGACGCAGACCACCTCAGCCGGTCGACCGGCCGTCTTCCCGCGGGCGGTCATCCGGTCGCGGTGCCGGTCCGGGCCGCCGTGGCCGCAACCATGTGTGCTCCCGTCGTCCCTGCCGTGATCCGGCCAGCCAACCAGACTCTCGAAGTGGATCAACATCTCGGTCAGGAACGCGACTGATCGTCCTGCGAACTCGCAGGGCGGCATCCCGCGTGACATACAGCCCCAACGAGGAGGCGCGGTGATCGCGCCGCCGACCGCAGCACCGCGTCCACCGCGCGGGTGTTCGGCTGCACGAACGCGGCCAGGCTGTCGTAGAGGACGGGGCTGACCCGCGACGACAACTGACCAGCCTGCTCGCCGCCTGATCTGCCGAGCGGATCACGGTGCGGGGGGAATGGAGACCCCGTTGTCGTCGAGTAGCGAGCCGTCCAGCGCACGATCGGTCTCGACGGCGGTCAGCGACACCGCCACATCGCCGTCGCCGGTCGGGAAGCGGGTGAAGCTCAGCAGGATGAATCCCAACCGCTTGTTGCCCCGTACGGCGTTGTCGAGGGGCCTGGTGTTCACGCCTTCGACGAGCCACTGGTAGAGCGGCTGCGCGTCCTCCTGCCGCCACCCCTCCAACCTGCCGTGGTGAACCGCCAGCGTCAGCTTCTCGGCCAGGTATCCAGGATCGCAGACGCTGGTGATCGTCAGTTCGAGTTTCTCGAACCGGTGTCCCGCTCCGAAGTGCCACAGGGCCTGCACCTTGCGAACCCCGGGGGTCAGCGGCCGCCCGACGAACATCCAGTGGTACGCGTCCACGACGGGTGCGTTGTCCCTGAGCCAACTCTTCCCATCCCGCTCCACCACGACCCAGGGCGCCGGGATCTCGTTGAACTCGTCGGTCCACACGATCTCCGGGATCTCCCAGGCCTCCAGCCAGGACCGTACCTGCTCCCGGTTGGCCACGAACTTCGCCCGCAGGTCGGGTTTGGACGTCATCGATCACTCCCGTGGTCCCAGTCGAGGCCCCAGATCCGGACGTTGCCCTGGTGGTCCCCGGTGACGATGGTGCGGAAGGAGGCGTCGGCGCGGATCGCGTTCACCCTGACGGGGTGACCGTGCAGCGATCGGATCCGGCGCCGGGCGCGGAGGTCCCACACGTCGAGGGTCTCGTCCCCGCCGTCTCCCGCCACGGCGAATCGACCGTCGGAGGAGACCGCCACCTCCTCGGTCCCGTAGCGGAGATCGGGCTCCGCGAGGGCCCGCCCGTCGAACACCACCTCTCCGGTCGCGGCGTGCCAGACCACGAAACCCGCCATCCCGGCGATAACGGCGAGGCGACGGGAGTCGGCGAAGGCCAGGTCCGCCGACGAGCTGTGCCGGACCCCGTCGAGGCGGTACAGCGGGCGCCGGCGCTCCGGCCGCCACGCGGTGAGGCGGGTCATCTCGGCCAGCAGCAGCACGCCGGAGGCGAAGCGGATCTCCGTGTGCGAGTGGACGTCCGGGAAGGTACGCACCACCTTCCCGGTGTCGATCGACCGGACCTGCACGCTTGTCGTGTCGCCCGTCTCCAGGTGCACCGCGACGGAGCGGGACTTCTCGTCAGCCGTGACGCCATGGATCGTCCCGGCGCCGGTGCGGATCTTCGCGACGCAGGCCGCATCCCTCAACGACCACACCGTCGCCAGCCCGTGTCCGAACCCGACCGTCAGCAGATCACCGGAGATGTCGAGCGTCGTCTCCCCCTCGTCGCGGGGCAGGGCGCCGGCGACCTTGAACCGGGGCTCGAACGTCGCCGTGTCGTGGCACGCGACGGACCCGTCCGCGTAGCCGATGACCAGGTCGCGCCCGGCCCGGGCGAAGTGCAGGCCGCGGGCGGGGTTCCGCCTCTCGACCACCGAGCCCGCCTTCTCCAGCGTCTCCAGGTCGAAGATCTCCACCTCGTCGATGTTCGCGGGAAAGGCGAACAGTCGCCCGTCGTCGCTGACGTCGAAGGTCCCGTGGGCGAGCATCACGTCGGACAGCTCCTGCTCCACCCAGATGCCGGCCAGTTCGGTGCGTCGCCGGCCGCGGCCCGCGTCCCGGGCGGCCCGCCGCAGCCGCGGATGGCGCGCGAAGCCGGGAATGGTCCTGGCCTCGCGGACGGCGTCGGTCGCGCGCCGGCCCTCCCCGGCCGCGATCATCCCTTCGATGCGCGCCATGACCTGGTCGAACGCTCGCTCCTCGGAGGCGAGGGCGCCGACCGGGCGAGGCGGCGCGTACGCCCAGGGGGCGAGATGTCCGGGCAGCGGCATCGGCAGGCGCGACAGCGAGGTCCGGCCGCGGTAGCCGTCGCGTTCGGCGATGACGGCGTATCCGCAGTCACCGCTGAACGCGGTCGCGTCACGATGCGACCCGCGCTTCCAGTCCTTCGGGAAGGTACGGACCAAACGGCGGATGGCCAACTCCAGGACCTGGAGGTCGCCGGTCCCGGGGTCGAGCAGCGCCCAGCCGGCCCGGCCCGAGACGCCGAGCACGTCGTATCCGAAGAGCCAGGGAACCTCCCACCGACGCGGCTCGTCCCAGACCCGCATGTCCACCGTCATCATGGACCGGACGCCGAGCCGCAGGACGATCGACCCGTCCGTCGCCAGGGCGATCCTGCGGTCGTCGGCGCCCATTCCGTCGGTCGGCATCTGCAGGCCGCGCATCCTCGTACGCCGCAGGGGCCACCACTGCTCCACCCGGCGATCGACGTCGGTGCGGCCCAGTGAAGCGGAGACGCACACCTCGGCGTCCCGGGCAAGGATCACCCGGGTGACCCGACCCTCGTGGGGTTGGATGTCAGCGACCGACTCCCACGTGTCGGTGCGGAAGACGAGGACGCGACCGTCGGCCGTGCCCACGGCCGCGAAGCCGCCCTCCGGACTGAGCGCCACGGCTGTTCCGCCGTCCAACCGGCCGTCGAGTTCGGCGGCGCCGTCGGTGAGACGCCACCGCTCGACCACGGTGTCCTGGTAGCAGACGAGGACCCGCGCCCCGGCGTGGTCGATCGCGACGTCGACGGGGGTCCGGCCCGGATCGGCGAGTTCGCCGACCACCCGGCCGGCGAGGGCGTCCCAGATCCGCACCCGGCCCGACGCCTCGGCCACCACCACGTGCGTCGCGTCGTGATCGCACGCCATCGCCACGACCTCGCCGGTGAACTGCCCGAACGTCTCAAGCGTGCCCCTCGGCGCCAGTCGGGCACAGCGCTCGCGGGCAGCGGTGATCTCGGGTGAGCCCGGATGTTTCCGGTCCGCCTCGGCCAGGTGCTGTTCCGCGAGGACGCCGTCACCGCGTTCCAGGTGGACCATCGCGGCGAGATGGTCGGCTTCCCACGAGTCGCCGGTGGCGCGCAGCTCCGACAGCAGGGTCTCGTCGGTGACGAGCCCGTCGGCCCACCTGGTGAGCCCGTGGTTGTAGACCGCGCGGACGTTGTGCGGATCGATCGCCTTCGCCTGCTCGAACAACTCGATCGCCCGGCGCTGCTCGCCGAGGTCCCACAGCGACAGCGCCTTGTTGGACAGGCCGTCGGCCTTCAACGACGGCGGAACCTGCCGGGACCGTGGGTAAGGGCTGCCCATGCGGTCCGCGTACACGGCGGCGAGGACGGCCTCCGCCTCGGCGGTGTCGTTGATCCGCGACCGGGGATCGCGCGCGAGGCAGCCCGCCAGCAGGTCACGCAGCGCCGCCGGGAGATCGGTGCGCAGCGCCGCCAGCGCGTCCGCGCCGTCGTGGCCCCACTCCCAGAGACGACGCCCGTGCAGCACCTCGATCACGGTCAGCGCCCAGGACCACAGGTCGCTGGCCCGACCGATCCGGCCGTCCGGATCGACCTGCTCGGGAGAGCAGTACTGCGGCGTGAATCCGCCGAGCGTCGCGTACGCGGTCTCGGCGGATCCCTGCGGATCCTGCGCGGCGTGCGCCTTCGCCTTGGCCGTGCCGAAGTCGGTCACCCGAGCGGTCTCGCCGTCGTACATGATGTTCGAGGGTTTGATGTCCTGATGCACCAGGCCCACGGCGTGGGCGTGCCCGATGCCGCGCAGCGTCTGGATCGCGACGTCGAGCGCCGCCGGGAGGTCGCGGCAGCGGCCCTCCCGCACCGCCGCGGTCAGGTCGCCGCCCGCGACCCATTCGGAGAAGATCACCGGGTACGCGCCGACGCGTCGCACGTAGGCGCAGCCGACCACGTTCGGGTGGGGATCGAGATCGGTCCAGGCCTGCGCCTCCTGGGCCAGCAGGTCAAGGATGCCGGACGCGGTGGCCAGGTCGGGTCGCGGCGTCTTCACGGCGAGGTCGACGTTCCACCCGAGGTGACGGGCGCGGTACACGAAACCCATGCCGCCGGTCTCGACCACCTCCTCGATGCGGAACGTGTCGAGGACGGTCTCCCCCGGCCGCCACCGGATCACGTCCCCCGCGTCCACCCCGAAGCCCTAGTCGGCGAGCGCCACGTAGATCGGGCTGCCCAGCAACGCGCCGTTCGGTCCCGACTTCTCGGCCAGCCGCTTGGCGACGAACTCGACCGGTTGCGCCGGCCCCGGGAGCCCGTCCCCGATCTGCGCCAGGGCCTCGTGGAGGCGCTCGTCGTCGAACTCGCCCGGCTCCGCGTGCAGCTCCTGAAGCTTGCGGAACAGGTACGGCGGCACCGAGCCGCGCGCTTCGGCATCGCCGCCGCCGACCACGTGCGACGCCGACCCGCCCAGCACGATGACCTGGTCGTCGAGCGTCCCCGCGAAGACCACGATGCCGGCGGTGGGGAACACCTGCCAGCGCATCGGCAGGCAGGCCTGGAAGTAGGGGCCGGGCTCGAACGCGGTGCCGATCTGGTCGGCGTCCTGGAGGTGGCGGATCACCTTCTCCAGCTTGTCGAGGTCGTGGCGCTCCGGCCGGACCGCCTTGCGGCTGTAGCGGACCACCTTCAGATCCACCGCCAGCTCGGTCTCGTGCTGCGCGGAGGGAGTGACCTGCGCCGCGAGGAGCCCGAGCTTGAGGTGCGACAGGTAGAGGTAGTACTTGAGGGTCAAGGCATGCTCCGGTGGCAGGGAGGGGGCCGACTCCAGCCTACGTGGCATGTGCTCGCGCTGCCGCCCGCTGCGGTGACGTCCGGACTCCGGCCTCGGCCGTCCCCGCACAGTCCGCGGGGCCACCGAGGAGGTGACGGGAGCAAGGTCCGACGTGATCGGCGCGGTTCGGGTGCTCGACGTCAAGGCGATGTGCGAGCTGTGCGGGGTGTCCGACGAGCTGATCGACGTGATGAAGGGGTTGGCCACCAAGACGAAGTGCAAGGGGTGGTGGCACGCGTACGGGGATGCAGTGCCGAGCTGGTTCGAGCTGCACGTCGGCCTGGAATCCGCCTCCGCCAGGCTTCGCCGCTGCGAGGAATCACTGATCCCCGGCCTACCTCAGACGCGCAGGTACGCATCCGGGCGCGGTCGCAGGCTTCGTCGTCGACTTCCGGGCAACCAAGGGCGGGCGAGCTGTACCTGAGCCGTCCCTGGTCCTCGTCGCCGTACGTGATTCGGAGAACCCCGACCGGCCCGCCCTCACCTTCACTCCGCAGACCTGGCCCCCCTTCTTCGGCGGCCTCGTGCGCGACGCGCGTCACTGATCACGACGCCGAGGCCCTCGCTCGCGAGAGTCAAGCTGAGGAATTCGGTTCCGTCACCGGTTGCGTCAGTTCCCCCAGTTCGACACGGCATGCGATCGCGTCTCGACGGCACTGTTCAGCGAGATCTTCGTGGCCTGCCGAGTGACGTAGGTCCCGACCAAGCTCCTCGAAGGCACGCTCCGCCCGCCGGAAGTCGCCTCCGAGCATGAGGAGATTGGCGAGATCGAGCCGTAGCGGGACGATTTCGTCCCCAGCCCTGGCGGCATCGAGAGAACGCTCCAGGAGTTCCGCCGCCTGCGCGAACCGTTCCTGCTCGGCCAATTCCTCGACCTGTGCACGCAGCTCGGCCAGGGACTGCACCGATCGCTGTGGTGGCACGACGTCCGCGGTCGTCGACGCGGCCGGACCGGCCTCACCTCCGCCCAGCGCACCGACGCTTCCGCCGCCGCTGAAGGGCGTGAGGAGCTGCTCGACCTCAGTAGCCGACGCGGGCCGGTCCGCCGGATCCTTCGCCAAGAGGCAGAACAGAAGATGAGCCAGATCGTCGGGCACATCCGAGCGGTACTCGGTGACGATCGGGATGGGTGACCGCATGTGCCGGTGCAGCATCTCCAGCGAGTTCGCGGCCTCGAAGGGCGGCCTTCCGGTGAGCGTCTCGAAGAGGATGCACCCGAGGGCGTACAGGTCGGCGGCAGGTCCGACGGCCGCGCCGGACGCCTGCTCCGGCGCGATGTAGGCGGGCGTGCCGAGCGTGTGACCGGTGGCAGTCAGGCGGGACTGCTCGGCCGGCCCGATCAGCGCGGCGACACCAAAATCGAGGACCTTGACGACACCCGACGGCGTGACCATGAGGTTCTGCGGCTTCAGGTCGCGATGCACAAGGGAGGCCGCGTGAGCGGCCGTCAGCACGGAGCAGACCTGCGCGGCGATCGACGCCGACTCGGCCACCGACAGTCGCTCCTGCTCGGCGACGAGGTCGGCGAGCTGGGATCCGCGGACCAGTTGCATGACGATGTACAGGTCGTCGTCGTGCACACCGAGGTCATGGATGACCGGCACACCGGAGTGGTCGAGGCGGGCGGTCACCCGCGCCTCCCGCCGGAAACGCTTGACCGCGACCTCTCGCTCGGTCTCCGGCACCTCCTTGGTCCGGAGGAACTTGACCGCCACCGGTCGGTCGAGGCGCTCGTCGTAGCCGGCCCAGACCTGGCCCATCCCGCCACGGCCGATCGGATACGTCAGCTCGTACCGATCGCTGACGCGGTCCCCCGCCTGCACCTGCGGTCTCCTCTCAGGGCAACTGTCGTTGCACGAGTCGGGCGGTCAGGAACGGGCTGGGCGTGCCGTGCCAGAAGACGGCCAGCTCGTCGCGCGGCCGGGTGGCGGCGACGAAGAGGAGCGACCGGTCCTTCTGGCGCTCCCGCTGGTAGCGCTTCGGATCGGTGTCCCGGTACCGGCTGATCATCTGTCGGGGTACGAGGCCGTCGCCGACCGCAGCGATGATCATGCGCTGGTATTCGAGGCCCTTGAACCGGTGCATGGTGCCGACGTGGATGCCGTCGGGCTGTTTCGGGCCGTCCGGGCCGATCTCCACGGCCGGGAGCCCGTCGGCTTCGAGCCGACTCAGTACCTCGGCCGCCAGGTCCTTCGTCGGGACGCAGACGGCCACCGAGCCGTCGACCGGGTTACCCCAGGCACGCACCTGTTCGGCGATCAGCTCCCGCTCCTGGGCCCAGGTCGGCACGCCACGGAACACCGGTGGCGCACCTCGCAGGAGCGAGCGGTAGCCGGCCAGGTCCTCCTCGCCGCCGTCCAGGTCGTCGTACACCTCCCCCGTCATGATCTGGAGGGCGTCGGCGAGGATCTGTCGCGTGGTGCGGTAGCTCAACGTGAGACGGGACGACCGGCCGCGGATGTTGATGCCGAGGCTGCCGAGCGTCACGTGATTGTCGTAGATGCGCTGGTGGGTGTCGCCGGTCAGGAAGAGGTCGTCGGGTCCCGGGGGCACCATGGCCCGCAGCATCTTCCAGTGCGCGGCGCTGAGGTCCTGCGCCTCGTCCACCACGATGTGGCGGTAGCGCGGGCGGCGGAGAGCGCCGGACGACTCCCCGGAGGCCTCCGCCCGGTCCATCTCCAGTCGGGCCGCCCGCTGGGCCACCTGGCGCCAGGTCCACACGCCGCGGTCTTCGAGCCACGAGGTGAAGCGCTCCGTCAGCTGCCAGATTTGATCCCGCTCCATACGGGTCAGGCTGCGGCCCCGGTTGGGCCGGCGTGCCTTGAAGTAGTCCGCGCGGGAGTTCAGCACCTGACCCAGGATCACCTGCGTCCACTCGGCGGCGAGGAAGTCGGCGTCCCAACCCGACTCGCCGGTCTCCAGAAGGAACTCGCCCCACAGGTCGAGGACCCGGTTGTCGTCGACGACACTGCGGTTCGCGCCGGCCTTCGCCTCGGTCACGACCCGGCTGGCCAGCCGGTCGATGTTGACGATGTCGACGCGGGCCACCAGGTCCTGACCGCCGAGCGCCAGCAGGCGGGTACGAAGGTCGGCGGCCAGGTTGCGGTTGAAGGTGGTCAGCAGGATGGGTTTGTCCGCACCGGGCGGAAGCTGCCGGGCCAGGTGGGCGACCCGGTGCAGCGCGACGATGGTCTTGCCGGTGCCGGGACCGCCGCCGACCCGGGCGGGACCGTTGTACTTCCGCTCGACCAGTTTGCGCTGGGTGGGGTGCAGGAAGATCTGCCAACGCTCGAAGGCCTCCCCGATGATCGCCTGCAACGCCTCGTCGTCGGACGTCACCTGGGTGGCGGGCCGTTCCACGGCCGCCTCGAAGTCCTCCGGGTCAACCGGCTCGTCGGCGCGCACCGGCTCGGTGACCTGCTGGAGCACCTCGTCGTAGGGGGTGCCGTCGAAGAGCGCGAAGAGCACGTCGGTGGTGAGTTGCGGCGCCCGGTCCAGCAGCTCCAGCAGCTCTGCCTCGGTGGTGAGTTCCCGGATCTGCGGCAGCAGCGGCTCGGAGACGCCGAGGTCGATGAGTTGGGCGTCGGTGTAGGCGTCGAAGAGCGGCTTACTCGCGGGCACCGGCTCGGGGTCCGGCGGGACGACCCGGCCGATGATGCTGTCACCGACGGGCGCCAGGTCGACGACTTCGATGCCACCGGTCACCCGGTTGATCCGGTACGCGTACCGCGAGAGGTCGTCGTACACCTCGCCGCGGTGCTTGACCGCGACGAGCAGGTAGTCCCGGTCGGCGATGTGGAGGAGGAGCGCCCGGTAGTCGCGGGTGACACGGGCGGACATCAGCCGGGAGTCGCCGTTGAGCGCCTTCAGCTTGAGCCCCGGGTTGGCCGGGTTGTCGCGGAACTTGTGCATGAACTCGTAGACCGCGCCGATGTCGGCGCGGGTGAGCTTCATGACCTCCTTGTCTGCGCGGTCCAGGATGCGCAGCATCGCTCCGGTGCTCATCTCAGTTTTCTCCCCCACTGGTCGTCGCGAGCTGCGCCGCCAGCTCCTCGGCAGACCATTCCCGCGCGGTCCGCGCATGCCAGCCCGCTTCGGCGTACGCCCGATCGCGGTCCTCGGTCTCCGGGTCGTCGGGCGGGCCGGTGAGCACGACGGCGACCCGCCGGTCCGGCCAGGCCAGCTCCGCCGGCCACGCCTGGTCGCCCAGCTCGTAGCCGACCACAGGCGCGGGCAGGTTGTGCCGCGCCAGTTGTTGCACGAGGGGCTCCAGGCGGCTCTCCTCGGGGTCCAAGTACCGCAGGACGTCCCGCCACGGCGACTGGTCGTCGACCCGGTCCGGCTGGGTCGGCGTCGGCTGCGGGGCGACACCGAGCCAGGTGGCGGTCTCCTCGTCCAATGGCAGCGCACGCTGGGCGAGCATCAGCCCGGTGCCCTCGGTGACCGCCAGGGACGCGGGTTCGAAGGCGTCCAGCGCGGAGACCGCGAGCTGGCCACCGTCGCCGCCACCGTGCACCAGGAACTGGATGACGTTGCCCCAGACGAGCCACGCCGCCCAGCGGTCCTTGTGGCCGGCGTCGGCCATCGCGGCGGGCAGATCGTCCACGACGGCCAGCGCCGACCAGGTCGGTAGCGGCTTGCTGCGGCCGTCCATCAGCACCGTCACCGGGCAGTCCGCGTTGTCCCGGGCCCGAGCCACCATGATGTGGCGTGCCGCGCCCGGTCCGGGCAGAGCGTCGCCGCGCAGGGCCGCCACCAGGCGTTCCACAACCCCGCCGGAATCGGTGGCGCTGTTTTCCCGGGCCTGCTTCAGTAGGCCGGCGAGCGTCGCCTCCGCGCGGCGCTGCCACCGGACGAGGTCGGGCTCGGCGAGGAAGCGCATCAGCTGCTCGATCGGGTTGGTCCAGATCGTCGCTTCCAGCTCGTCCGGGTCCGCGCCGGGCAGGAACTGCCGGTACCGTTCCCGGGCGGTCTGCTTGCAGACCCCGCCGTACGGCGTCCATCGCCCCGACCCGTCGGCGCTCCCCCAGGTCTTCACATCGTCCCAGGTGGCGGCGAAGACCAGGTAGCCGTGGGCGCGCAGTCGGGCCCGCTTCTCGGCGTCGTCGGCGAGCCGGTTGTACTGCGGCGAGGCATGATATTTGAACCCGTCGAGATAGACCACCACCTCCGGCGACGGCGCGTCGAGGCGGGTGAAGTGCACGTCGGGTCGCGTTCCCCGGACGGTGTTCTGCAACTTCATCTGCCAGTGCGTGATGTTCTGCCCACCGTCGCTGACGAACCGCAGGTCGGCGATCCGCGCGCCGTCGTGGTCCCGACGCCTGTCGATCCGCAGCCCGGAGCCCGCCGTCTCACCGAGCTTCAGCAACTTGCTGAGGAACTGGAGCTCCAGTTCGCTCTCCACCTGGTGGATCAGGGAGATCTCGTCGGTGCGGGTGCCTTCCTCGACGCCCCAGTTGTCGAGCAGCTTGTCGAGCATGCCCAGCGCCTCGTCCCGGCTCATCAGCGCGAAGTGCTCGTTGCGGGCGTAGCGCAGGAGGCAGCGGTGGCAGACCGGCTTGGCCTCGTTGCGGCAGTCGCAGTCGGCGATCTGCTGTCGGGCCAGGCGCAGAACGGCCCGGAACTCCTCCGGCTCGGCGAGGCGGTGGAGGTAGCCGGTGCCCTGCGGTTGGGTGTCGTAGACGACCACGAAGTTGCGGGTGCCGTCGCTCTGGCCGTCCGGCATGGTGGCCGAGATCGCCTGGAGGTGGGCCGGCTCGCCGCCGTACTGGGCCGCGATGCCGAGCTGGATCGCGGCCGCGAAGGACAACAGCCGCTCCTGCACCAGGGCGGTCGCCGCCGGGATCAGGATCCGCAGCGCTTCCGTCTCCAGCTCGTGCGCCAGGATCAGGTCGACGTGGGTGTCCGGCGCCGCCGCGGACCGGCGGTACGGGCACCAGGGCCGGTGGTGCTCGGCGCCCTGAATCACGGTGGCGCCGGAGGCCTGCGCTGCGAGCTGCTGGCTGACCACCGGGCTGCCGTCGACCGTGGTGCCGCCGCAGGACGTGCAGGTGTGGAACCGGTTGATCCGCACCTCCTCGCCGGCGAAGAGTTCGGCAGCCCGGTCGTAGCGCTGGGCGCCCAGGTTGAAGTGCCGGATCATGGCGTGCCGGCTGTAGTCCACGCCGAACGTGTCGTGCGCGTGCCGCCAGGACGATCCGACCTTCGCCGGGTCGATGTCGACCGCGACGGTGGTGGCGTAGAAGCGGCGGTCCCGGTCGTCGCTGTCGTCCCGGATCCGGGCGTCGTCGCGCTTGTCCCGGCTGTGGACGCGGGTCGGTTGGAGCACCTGGAACAGCCGGCCGTGGTCGGCGATGCCCCGGTCCGCGCAGCGCGGGCACGGGCTGGTGTCCTCCTTCGCCAGGTGGGTACGCACGTATCCGCACTGGGCGCAGACCCGCCACTGCTCGTAGGTGGGCCGGTCGGGCGGGCCGACGTCGAGCCCGGAGATCTCGTGCTTGTAGCCCCGCACGTAGTAGCTGTTGCCCGGGGCGATCTCGACGAGTGCGGGCCGGGCGGGGCGGGCGTACTCGCGCAGCTCGCTGTGGAACCGGCGGTCGCCGTCGACCTGCTCCTCCCAGGTCAGGGTGGCTTCCAGGTCGGTACGGCTGTCGATGAGCGCGTAGTTCGGCAGCAGCCCGAACTCGACCAGGGTGCCGTGCGCGGCGGCGGCGCTGACGTCCCGCAGTCGGCGGCGGACCGCGCCTTCCTCCGCCTTCAGCATCCGGATCTCGCGGGCGTGGTCGGGGTCGCTCGGCACGAGCGTGCCGCGGGCCCGGCTGATCTCCTGCAGGCGGCGTCGCAGGTCCGCCAGTCGCAGTTCCCAGTTCTCACCCGCCTCCTTGGCCCGGTGCACGATCCCGTCGACCGCGAACTCCCGCAGTTGCTCGACCGCGGACGGCAGGACCCGGTCACCGAAGAGTGCCAGGAAGTCCTCGACCAGCCGGACCCCGTCGCGGCGGCCGGCGTCGGCCAGGTTGGTCAGCCATCCGCTCGGGCCGAACAGGACGTGCGCGCGCCGGGGCATCGGTAGCACGCCGGGCATCCGGCCGCGGGCGGCGAGATCGATCAGGTGGGCGAGGTACTGCCGGCGCAGGATCTCGACGGCGGAGAGGAAGCAGCCGGGCGGCACGATCTGCCCGGCGATCATGTCGCGCGGCTCGGTCAGGTAGTAGCGGTCCCGTTCGCTGCGGCCGACCAGGGTGAGCACGAGCGCGTTGCCGCTCTTGCGACCGGCGCGACCGGCCCGCTGAACGTAGTTCGCCGGGCCGTGCGGAAGCGATGCGAGCACCACCGCGGAGAGCGCGCCGATGTCGATGCCCATCTCCAGCGTGGGGGTGCAGGAGAGCACGTTCGGGTCGGTGTACCGCTTCCCCCCGCGAAACTTCTGTTCCACGGTTTCCCGCTGGACCCGGGTGAGCATGCCGGTGTGTTCGCCGGTGACCACGCGGAAGACCGGGCTCTCCAGGTAGAGGCGGCGGTAGTAGTCGTCCGGCGCGGTGTCGTCGTGGACGGGTCGCAGTCGGCCGCGGCAGCGGTACTGCCGGCACGGCTGGCCCGTCCATTCGCCGACCCGGTCCGGGTGCTCGGTCTGCTGCCAGTGGCAGGTGTCGCAGCCGACCCCGGCCCGCACGGCGGAATCGTCGTCGAGCCGCGTGATCCGCAGGTGGCCGGGCATCAGCCCGTACACCGTGTTGCTGTCCTCGGTGTCGCCGGCCGCGACGACGTCGGCGGCGGCCAGGGCCGGCAGCAGCCGGGACAGGTAGACGCCGGCCTCCCCGTGGTCCATGCCGAGGCAGCGGGAGGTCCAGTCCTGATACCAGTTGCCGCGGGCGTTGATCGCGTCGAACTCGGAGCGGGACTTCGATGTGGTGAGCAGGAAGGCCGGCGCCGACACGCCGCGCGGGAAGGCGGGCATGCCGGCGGGACGGCCACCCCACACCTGCCACCGGGTGCCGCCGCGCCGAAGGTAGGGCACGAGCCACTCGTGGTAGACCGCACCTCGGGTGCGGAGTCGCTCCAGCAGGCCGCGCAGGAAGGCGAGGTAGCGGGCGTCTTCCGGCGGCGTGTCGCCGAGCTGACCGACTCCGGTCAGGTGCACGTCGCGGCAGATCGCGGCGGCCTTCGCCGGGTCGTCGAGGGCGACCTCGACGGCGACGCTGCGGGTCAGTTCCAGGGTGCGGCCCTGGCGGGAACGCAGCCCGGTCTCCATCACGGTGGCGAAGACGAGCCGTTCGCTGATCAGCGACCAGGTTTCCCGGCTGCCGTGGTGTTCGCCGGCGAGCAGGCTGTCGACGCCCGGCTGGTCGTGCAGGTCGGGCGGGACGACGGTGGAGAGGATCTCCGGTTGGGCGGCGGCCTCGACCATCTCGACGAAGAGGTCGTCCAACCCGACCGACTGTCCCGGCCGCAGGCGGCTGGCGAGCAGTGAGCGCAGCGAGAAGGCGTACGACCGGTTGGCCACGAATCCGGCGCGGTGCGCGGCGTCCTGCACGGAGTCGTTGAAGAGCAGCGTCTTCTTCTCGTGTGCGTCGAGTTCGCCGCCGGTGAACAGTTGGGTGATGGCCACCGAGGCGAGCGTGGCCAGCCCGGCTCCGAGGAACCGGATGCCGTGGTCCATCGAGCAGGACGGGCAGCGGTCCTTCTCCGCCGCGTCGATGGCGACGATGTCGCCGAGCACGACGATCGCGTCGTCGGACCGTACCCGGTCCCGATGCTCGTCGAAGGGACGGACCCGGCGGCCGTACTCCAGCACGAGCAGCCCGCCGGCCCGCTGCTGGATCTCGTCGTCGGTGGCGGCGATCAACGCCCGGACCCGGCGCTTGTCCCGGCCGACGCTGGCCCGGTAGATCTTGTCCGGGTCGGTCTCCAGCTCCTGCGGGTCCTTCTCCGGTGACAGCGCCATCCACCCCGACCGGCCGCAGTGCCGGCAGTAGACGGCCGGCAGGCGCGGATGGCGGTTGTCGGCGACCACCACGTCGGCGTCGGGCACGTACGGGTCGAGTTGGCGGGGCGGTTCGCCGTACCAGCCGAAGGCGGGCTGGTGGGAGGTGCCGCGCAGCAGCCGGGACACGGACCGTACCCACAGGTGCGTCTCGATGTTGAGGAGCGGACGACCGGGCGCGTCGGGGTTCTGGGCCAGCGACAGCAGGCCGACGAACCGGGCGAGCGCGCGGGCGGTCACCTCGGGGCGCGTCTTCATGGCGCTGCCCCAGCCGGTGGCGTTCTTGCGGGGCAGCACGTCGATGATCTCGTCGAGCGTGCACGGGCGGGCTTGGAGCGAGTCGAGCACCGCCTTGGTCAGCGGGTGCTGGCGCAGCAGCCCGCCGAGGCGTGGCGGGTCGTCGACGCAGCGCCGGCCGACCACCAGCTCGGCGACCTCGGCCATCATGGCTTCGGGGTCACGGGCGTCGACGGCGGCGAGCTGCTCCGGGCTGGGCAGCGGCAGGCCGAAGTCCTGCTGTTTCATGAACTCGCCGGGCTCGTAGCGGTCCTCCCCGACCAGTGACCCGGCGTCGAAGGCGACGCCGAAGACCTGCTCGGCGACCTCCCGGATGGCCGTCCGGCCGTCGCGACCGCCACCCTCGCCCAGGGTGGCGGAGGTGGCGACCGGGCAGATGCCGCCCAGCGGGCGGTCCGGCTCGGCGAGACCGAGCGCGGCGCCGAGCCGGCGCAGCAGCATCGCCACGTCCGTGCCCTGCGCGCCGTCGTAGGTGTGGAACTCGTCCAGCACCACGTACGCCGGCTCCGCGCCCTCCCAGAGCGGCAAGTCATCGCCGCGCTGAAGGAGCAGGTCCAACATCTTGTAGTTGGTGATCAGGATGTCGGGCGGGGTCCGCCGCATCTCCGACCGCTTGGTCATCACGTGCCGGTATTCGATGGCCGCGACGTCGCCGATGTAGAGGCCGGCGGTGACCCCGGCCAACGCCGGGTCGGCGAGCAGCTCGTTGATGCGCTGCGTCTGGTCGGTGGCGAGGGCGTTCATCGGATAGAGCAGGATCGCCTTGACCCCGGCCCGGCCCTGCTGCCGCTGCCGGCGACAGTGGTCGAGCACCGGGATCAGAAACGACTCGGTCTTGCCGGAACCGGTGCCGGTGGTGATCAGGGTCGGCTGGGCCGCCCGGCCACGCGTCGACAGCCGGGCGAACGCCTTCGCCTGGTGCAGGTAGGGGCTGAAGTCGGCCGGCGCCCAGTCCAGGCACGCCCGCCAGTCGCCCGCCGCCGGGCGGAAGGGGGTGCGGATCCGCAGGTACGGCCCGCGGAAGATGCCCTGCTCCGGGTGGGAGAGGAAACCCTCCAGACCTTGGCGTACGCCGTCCTCGGTCAGACCGAAGGTGGTGGTGAGGTATTGCGTGAGGGTCCGACGGAGGGTGTCGGCGGCGATCGTCGGTCTCATGAGCGGATCACCGACGCATGCTACTTTACCCCTTACCGGCCCCTGAACTGCCGGATGGGCTGAACCACGCGTGAGTCAGATTCGCGACAGGCATTCCTGCCCGCCAGCACCGATCACTCCGATGCTGGCGGGCAGGCTGGTCATGCGGCTGCCGGCTCCTCACCTTCCCCGTCCTCGCTGGTGTCGAGACCGACCTCGCGTGCTAGTTCGGTGGCCGTCATCCGCTGGTCAGCTGCCGCGCGACCCGCATGGTCGAAGCGCACACCCTCGGTCTCCAACACAGCCCGTGGGTCGTCGCGGCGTTCGGGGTCGGGCCAGCGGAAGTCTGCCGAGATAGCGCCGTCGATCTTCAACACGCGGTGGGCGTTCGGCACCTGCACACTGGCGAGGCGTCCGGCAACCGCGCGGTGGAATACGCCGACCACCTCGGCGATGTCCGAGTAGCTGGTCCAGCGGCCGGCGGGGATGCTGGCAAGCGCCTGGTTCATCAGGGACCAGCGTGGGCTGGGTGGGGTCACCGCAGCCGATTCGTCGGGGCCGGGCCAGATGAGCAGGACTCGGTCAGCGAGGGCTCGGCCACGCGCGAGGATCTCCGTTCGACCCCACCGGGGCGAGTCAGCGATTTCACGATTCATCGCGAGTCCGCTGTCGCGGAGGATCTTCTTCTTGGCCTCGAAACCGTCGTTGGCCAGCTTAGGGTTGTACGCGGTCAGGCTGAGATTCCCAAGCGTATGCACCAGGGAGCTGTGCAGTTCCTCCACGGTCTCGTCGGCCTCCAGGTCGGGGGCCAACATTTCCCGCCACTCGTCCGTCAGGGACTGCGGCAACACGTGCTCGATGGTGACCTTCGAGGTGTCGAAGTTGATGGGCTCCTTGTGCTCGAAGTCCTCCTCGATACAGCGCAGCACGTAGCTGCGCTGCGGCCCGCGACCCAGCCAGTAGAAGCTGTTCACCAGCACGGCATCGCGGATGTACTGGTCGGTGGGGAACTTCTTCCGGACCCCGGACAGCGCCCGCGTGATCGCTTTGGCCGAGGGAACCTGTTCCCCCAGGTCCTTGACCAGCGACATCAAGATCCGATTGGTGTTGGCACTGGCGATACCCGCGATCATGCGACGGACCAGGTAACTCTCGACGACACGTAATGCATCAGCGGCTTCGACCGAGCTGAGGCGGCGCGCCTCGTGCGCCAGCAGGACGTAGAGAGCGATGGGGTGGACCACTGCCGCACCCCAGCGGTCGAGCCGGTCCAACGCCCGCCGCAGGATCGGATCGGCAACCTCGCCCGGCTTCAGAATCTTGCGGAACAGGCGCGCCTTGTGATGGAGATCGATGATCCACTCTTCGATCGCGGCCTCACCGGACAATTGGCCGAGGCGCAGCTGCTGCGACTGGTAGATCGCCTCTTGGGTGGCGCGGTCGTCCCCACGGAGCACCAGGTCCAGCCAGACCAGGTCCTCAAGCTGCTTATCCGTGAGCAACTCCTGAAGCGGCAGCCAATGCCGTTCGTAGACGTGGTCACCCCGAGCGGGCAGGCGCATGAAGAGGTAGTTGCGCAGCAGGTCGGCCTGGGTGAGCGGCTGGCCGGTGTAGTTGAGGGACTCGAAGATGCGGTGGACGTTGTCATCCGGGTGCGCGGCGATTTCCACAAGGCTCAACCTCGCCGCCACTGCCTGCTCGATTCGAACCAGATCGTGATCATCGTCTGGGTCGTCGGCTTGGACGAGCGCGGCCCGGAAAAAGCGATACGCCTCTCCGATCCGGTCCTCACCACCGGCACCAGGGTCCCTTTCCAGGAGAGCCAACCACGCCGCTCGATCGGCCTTCGTGGGTAGCAGGGTGTACCGCTCTATTCCCGACGCATATTTGTTGAACAGGTACATATCGTCGATCTTTGCCGCCAGCTGCGTATCAGACTCTCGAACATAATCCCGAATCGCACACAGAAGGATACTCAGCGTAGTCAGCCGCTGTTGCCCGTCCACGACGAGCCAGCTCTGCACGCCGGTCGGCGTGTTGGCTGGACTGGGTGCGAGAACCACCGAGCCGAGGAAGTGTGTGGCGTTGTCACTCACCTCCGTCACCCGCATCACGTCAGCCCAGACCTGTGCGAGGTCCTTGCGCTTCCAGCTGTAGCGACGCTGGTAGAGCGGCACGACGTACTGCTTCTCGCCTTGCAGCAGGTTACGGACGGTCGTCTCGTTCGCCTTCAAGTACTCTCCCCAAGGGACCATGCAGCTCGGCTGCGCGGACGCGAAAGCCGTGCGCACACTGCTACCTGTCCATTGCGAATGATGTCAACGAAACTGTAAGAATGTCGGCTGATCGACCTTGTCGCCGGACTCGCCACGAGCGCCCAATGCGGGTGGCTGCCTCCACCGCCCTTAGCGTCGGTCCGCCCCACTGCGGTCACGACGAACCATCACGGTGATCACCCCGGCCGAACGGCCCTCCCCCGCCCGAGACCGGCGAAGGTCGGCAGGTCAGCCCGGACCGGTCGGCGTCCCTCCGCAGGCGCCTTCGCCAAAACTCGCCGCGCAGCAGTCCGGCTGCATTGACACTGAGCGTTTGATCGATAACCCTGGGTACCCAGAAGAAGCGCTGCGCCTCACCCCTCGGAGGTAAGCGTGAAGATCGAATCACTGGTGCGATCCCTCAGCACCGAGTCGACGCTCGCAGTCGAGTCGTCCGAGCAACTTGTCACCGATGTGCTCACATACGCCAAGGATCGCGCCCGGGACAACGACGCCTACCGCTACGGCAAACCGCCGAGCCCGATCCACATCGGCGCGGCAGTCCGCACCAGCCCCGCAGAGGTGTTGCACGAGCTGGGCGTGGCCACCACGTTCCTGACCGCGTCGCCGCTGGCGCAGGTGGCCCGGCACTGGGCCCATGTCCGCTACTGCGCGACGCTGGACGTACGCGACGGCCATCTCGCGTTGTCCCGGCACGCTGGGAACGTGGTGTATCACCACAAGGTTGCCCAGTCGGAGCAGCTGGGCATCGGGTTGGCCCTGGTGGTGGCGAAGGCCGTGCTGCGCCGGCAGCATCCGCGCTGGGACTTCCACGCCGTCGACGCGGAGGTGGCGTTGAAGGCGGGCTTCCTCGACGGCGTCGGTGAGGTCGCCACCGCGCCGAGGACCACCAAGCGACCGGACTACATTCTGCTGGGTCACCATCGCTCAGGTCGGCACAACGGCATGAAGATCGTGGTCCTGGAGTGCAAGGGCACCCATAAGTCCCCGGGTTTCGCGCACGGGCAGCTCGCCCGCGCGGCTGTGCAGGTGGACGCGCTGCGGGTGGGTGGGCGCAGCCAGCCGTCGCTCATGGTGGCCTCCTACCTGTCCCGGGCTCGAATCACCTCGTACGTGCTGGACCCGCCAGGGGACGGCGAGCTGTGGTCGGGCGCGGACGACGAGTTGGACGAGTTGCTGGGTGCTGCTCCCGGCGACCAGGACTGGCGGCCGCAGCCCGCACCGCCCGACGAGGCCCGCACGTGGGAGGTGCCACCGGAGGCCGATCCCCCGGCCGACGACACGGACGTCCTCCCCACCGAGGAACTGCCGCCCGGGCGCCCCGACGTGTTCGACATACCTGCGGAGCGGCGTGGCTGGTTCACGCAGATCCTGACCCGTGCCGCGGCGGCGACCGCGCTTCTCTTCGCCGGTGACAACGGCACCGCACGCGACTACGCGACACCGCGCCAGCGCGACGAACCGCCCGAGCTTGGGCAGCAGACTCTGTTCGATCTCGACCTGCCCTGGGAGTCGAGCACCGCGCGAACGCTCCGGCTGCCCAACGGGCTGCGGGCGGAGGGCACCCGCTACCGGGCGCCACTGCCGGACAACGAGATCCTGGAGGTCTTCCGCGGTGTGGAGAGCGGCCTCTACCGGCAGCTCGCGGACGGTCGGCTCGGCGCGTACTTCCGAGCCGCGCCGCGAACCTTTCGCCAGTGGTCGCGAACCCCCCTTAACGGCGGGGTGCTGTCGGTCGGCCGCGACGGCACGGTCCTCGTCGTGCGGCGCGCAGAGGGGCGCTGATCCCGGCGGCCGCCCTCGACGGACCGGTTTCGGGCTGAACCGTCCGTGAGTCAGTCGGACGACATCCATCCCTGGGCACCCCACGCCTACCCCGCGACGACCTGAGCTCGAGCGAAGCCCAGCAACGGGACTCTGACGTCGGCGTGGTCAGCGCCGGGTGGTGCCGTCGCCGAGGTGGATCCCGCCGTGGACGTCGCGTGCCTGGACGACTGGCCCGTGCACGTCACCGGAGACTGAGTTCGCCACGCCGCCGGCTCCCTCGGCGATCACCGCGTCGGCCCGCGACCATCGCGAACGCAGCTCGGCCACAAAGGACGGGTCGCGGCGTGACTCGTCGTCCAACAGGTCGGCGAGACGGTTCACTGCCTGCGGCGTGGGCTGCGACAGGGCGCCTTCGACAATTTCTCGCGCGGCCGGGTCGTGGGAGAAGCGGGCCCGCAGGAAATCGATCAGGGACGCCACCGCCGTCCGCCCGCTCTCGGCCAGCTCGGTGGTCGCCCAGGCGATGAGCGTCGTCGCCGCGGTGACCATGACCGGATCTGCCATCCGACGCCTCCAATCGCTCCGCCATCAAGCGCACTCGATGTTACCCTGAGTGTCGATACGCATACCTCTTCAGGAGGCCGGCATGAGCGGGCAGCGTTGGGAAGCGAACCCTACCGCCGAGCTGAAGCGCCGCTGGGGCAAGTCCTCGCACGAGTTGGGCAACACCTCCGGTGACGGCAGTTGTCCCGATGTGTGGGAACTGAGCAACGGCGACGTGGCGGTGATCGGGCAGGACCTCACCGAGACATACCGGGGGCGACTGCCCGAAGGAGTCTCGGTGGACCCGGGTGAGCGGCTTATCATCATTCCCCGATCGACAATGATCGCGGCGAAGGTGGACATACCTGATGCATGAGCTGTTCGACGGCGACACCGGCGAAAGTCTGGGCCTGGAGGACTACTGGGCTGACTTCGAGAAACGATTCTGGCAGACCGGCGACCCGGGCTTCTGGAAGCTGGAGCGCCAGCAGACCTTCAAGGAACCCGGTGACGAGGGGTGGGAGGCGTTCGCCGCCGGGCGCTGGGAGGACTCACTGCGGATCCTCGACGGTCGCCGCCCTGAGTTCGAGGATTACTACCGCCGCATCGCCGACAACGGCTTCGCCACCCGCAGGGTCCGCGTCGTCGAGGAACCGCTGACGCCCTACCTGCAGTGGGAGTTGCATGTGCTGCGGCTGCGCCACGAGTACGGCGGACTGACCCGGGTGGTGGGCGTCGACGCGGTGGCGACGGCCGAGCCGCGCGGTCCACTGCCGGAGATCTACACCCTCGGCACCGAGGTGATGTACGAGGCGGTCTACGACGCCGACGGCGTGCTGGCGTCCGCCCGCCGCTGGCGTGACCCCGAACTGGTGGCGCGCTGCCAGGCCTACATCGAGTCGCTTTACCGACGCGGTGAGCCGCTGGATGCCTTCTTCGACCGGACGGTGGCGCCGTTGGAGCCTCCTCGCGCGAGGTGAATCGTGAACGGGGTCGGGTCGGACGAGGCCGGGCACCCGCGGGCGCACGTGAACCGGTCCGAGGTGTCCGGCCCGGCGGAGCTGGTCCAGGCGCGCGACGTGTACGGCGGCGTGCACTTCCACGGCGACGCGGCGGCCCCGGACGTGCCGCAGCAGCTACCCGGTGACGTACGCGGCTTCGTCAACCGGGTCGACGAGCAACGGGCGCTGGACCGCTTGCTGTCCGACGGGCACCGCCGCGCCGAAGTCACCCTGTCGGTGATCACGGGCACGGCCGGTGTCGGCAAGACCGCGCTGGCCCTGCACTGGGCACACCATGTCCGGCACCGCTTTCCCGACGGGCAGCTCTACGCCGACCTGCGCGGCTACGACCCCGGCGAACCGGCCCAGCCCGGACAGATCCTCGACCGATTCCTGCGCGCCCTGGGCGTACCACCGTCGGCCGTGCCGGTCGACCTCGACGACCGGGCGGCGCTGTACCGGTCCCGGCTGGCCGGCCGGCGCGTACTGGTGATGTTGGACAACGCCGCGACGGCCCGGCAGGTGCGCCCGCTGCTGCCCGGCTCCGATTTGAGCCTGGCGGTGGTGACCAGCCGTAACCTGCTGTCCGGTCTGGCCACCCGCGACGGCGGCCGGCGGCTGACCTGCGCATCCTCGCCGAGGACGACGCGGTCACCCTGCTGCGGGACGTCACTTCGGCCTACCGCAGCGGCGACGACCCCGACGAGTTGACCGAGTTGGCGCGACTCTGCGCCCGGTTGCCCCTGGCGCTGCGTATCGCGGCCGAGCGGGCGGCGAGCCGGCCGTTCATGCCGCTCGGTGAGCTCATCGATGACCTGCGCGACGAGTCGGCGCTGTGGGACGCGCTCACCGCGGAGGAGGGCGAGGAGTCCGACGCGGTCCGCGCGGTCTTCGCCTGGTCCTACCGGGCGCTGAACCCGACGGCGGCCCGGCTCTTCCGGCTACTCGGGCTGCACCCCGGCCCGGACCTGACCGCACCGGCTGCCGCCGCGCTGATCGGCGCGGCGACATCCCGGGTACGTCAGCCGCTGGACGCGTTGGTCGCCGCGCACCTGCTGGAGCAGAACGCGCCGGGGCGCTACCAGCTCCACGACCTGCTGCGCGCCTACGCCGTGGACCAGGTCCGGCACCTGGAGAGTTCGGAGGACCGGCGGGCGGCGCTGAGCCGCCTCCTGGACTGGTATCTGCACACCGCCGACGCGGCGCTGGACCGCACTCTGCCCTTCTACCGGACCGTGCCGTTGGACCCGCCGGCCGACGTCACGCCGCTGGCCTTCGCGACCAGCGGCGACGCGGACGCCTGGCTCGACGCCGAGCGGGACAACCTGGTAGCTGCCACCCGGATGGCAGCGGAGGCCGGCTTGCAGCGGACCGCGTGGCAACTGGCGGCGCTGCTGCGCAGCGTCTTCATGCACCGCAACGCCTTCGAGAGCTGGTTCGCCACCGCCCGGATCGGGTTGGAGGCAGCCCGCACACTGGACGATCGGCGAGGCCAGGCGGAGGCACTGGAGAGCCTCGGCAAGGCGCACTTCCAGGCCCGCCAGCTCACCGAGGCGGCCGAGCACCATCGGGCCGCGCTGACCATCCGGCGGGAGATCGGCGACGTTCGCGGCACGGCGGTGTCGATCAACGCGCTCGGGCTGCTGGGCCTGCGCCACCGGCGGCTCACCGACTCGCTCACCCACTTCGGCGAGAGCCTGGCGATCTTCGAGCAGCTCGGTGATCAGCGCTGGCGGGCGCTGTTGTTGAGCAACCTCGCCGAGACACGCTATGAGATCGGGGACCTTTCCGAGGCCGCCGAACTGCTGGAGCGGGCGCTCGCGGTGCAGCGGAGCATCGACGACCGCGGGCAGGAGGGCAATTCGCTGTTCTTCCTCAGCATGACGCTGCGCGAACTCGGCCGGGTGGCTGAGGCAGCCGTGGCGATCGAACGGGCGGTGGCCATCGCTGAGGAGGACGCCAACCAGGTGTGGTTGGCGCACTGGCTGGTGGAGCGCGCCCGGGTGCTGCGCGCCTCGGGCCGGCCGGCCGAGGCGCTGGAGGCGGTGCACCGGGCGGCCACGATCCAACGCGAACTCGGTGACCGCAGCCGCGAGGCGATGGCGCTGGACGGCGCCGGCGAGGCGTACCGGGAGCTGGGGCAGGCGGACGAGGCGATCGCCTTCCACCTGCGGGCGGCGGCGGTGCACCGGCAACTCGGCGACGACTGGCAACTGGCGCTGACACTCGACCACCTGGCCGCCGCCTTGGCGGCGGCCGGCCGCGCCGACGAGGCGGCACAGCACCGGCGGGAGGCGTACGCCCTGCTGGCTCGGTTCGCCGACGCCAGGGCCGCCGCGTTCCGCGAACGCCTCGCCGCGTCCCTCCCGGAGGGCTGAACCTCGGGTGTACGCACAACCCACAACCGTGCGGAAAAGGTCGACGCCCGTTGATCGTGGTCAACCAATGACGCGGGCCGGTCAGGTCCCCGTATCGATGACCGAGCCGATCGCCGTCCATCAAGGACTATCGGTGGCTTCCATGCGTTGCGCGACCGCCATAGTGTCGACTGCCTCACATACGGTGACTCACCCCGACGGCACCGGAGGGCACCTTGGTCATGAGGCGCACCATCACCGACTGGTATGCCAACGCGGAAGGTCGGGATGCGGCCGACTTTCGGCGCGACTGGGAGAACGACGATCGGCCTGATCGCAACCCCGACACCTGGCTCGACCGATTGAAGCCGTCGGAGCGACCAGTGGCTGCCCGCTCTTCGCGCCGTGCCGCCTCGACCTCGCGGAGAAGCAGCCCTGGACGGGTGCCGACACAGCGGGAGCTGGCGGATGCTGCCCGTGAGCTTCAGGCGCGTATGCGCGGCATCAAGGACAAGACGCTCGTCCGCCATCTCCGACAGAGCGGCTGGCCTGACGTTTCCGCGGAGCAGGTACGCAAGGCGCTGCGCGCCCATCCGGTCCGATCGAACGCGCAGTCCCACCGAACCGTCATTGTGCCCACCCGCACCCAGACCTCGTCGACGACGAGGGCGAAGTCCGGCGGAACCATCACAGTGATCACTCCCCCTACCGCGACCCGGAAGCCGGCGAAGGTCACAACCGCTGCCCGCAATCGACCTTCTCTGGCCGAGGTAATACGCGTTGTCCAGGCAAGCCATCCGGGCATCGGCATCAAGCTGTTGGCCCAGGAGGTCAGGGCACGCGGCTGGCCGACGGCCACCAAGAAGCAGGTGCAGGCCGCTCGGCAGTCATTGCGACCGATTCCGCCACAGCCGACTCCGGCGATGTTGAAGGCACTGGCCTCTACTTCATCGCTGCGGACCGTGCGAGCCCCCCACCCCGACGCTTGCTTCGCGTGCGGCGTCGTGCCTTCGGCGCTCGGGTCGTGCCGTTGTTCCTGACGCCGACCACCAATCTGATCAGCCGGCACTGGCCGGTCGCGCCGGGCCGGCACGGCACCGAGATCCGGTCGGGCCGCCCGTGAGCGCGTGGCTCCGCTGGAAGCTCGCCGTGCCCCTGATCCTGTTGAGCCTGCTGATGCTCGTACCGGCGTTATTCGGCACCGTGATGTGGTGGTCGGAGTTCGGCGTGACCTACCGGCTCCTCAGCGTCGCGATCTGCCTGGTCGTCGCCGGGCAGCTCGGGGTCGCGGTCTCGATCGGTGTACGCCCGGCCTGGGACGTGCGGTGGCTGCGGATCGGGCTGGTGTTGGCCGCGATCCTGGTCTCCTGCGGGCTGGCTGCGCTGCGGCGATCGGTGTGACGGAAGCCGACCACATCGCCCGCTGGTGTCAAGGTCCCATCGGCGGGACCGGATGAACACGACGTGGTCACCGGGTGACCTTTCGTACCGAGTGGACGGACGCTTCTGATCTTTCGGCGGCCAGGTGCCCCCGCATAACCTGACCCACTGCGGCCGAGCGCGACGCGGCTCGGGCCGTCCATCCCCACGCGCCTCGACCAAGGAGTTTCCGGCATGACCTCGGATGCCCTCGACGGACCGGTTTCGGAAGTAGCCGTACCCGGGCAGCGGGTCCTCGACCTCCTGGACAAGGCGATCGCCGTCCAGAGCCCACTGGTGCGCAAGAACATCGCCCGGGCCCGCCAGCGGAACCCGGAGGCGACACCCGAGGAGGTGATCCGCAATCTGGAACGCATGTACGTCAGCGCCCTGACCGGAACGGGAGCCGCGGTCGGCGGGGCCGCAGCGGCACCGGGCGTCGGCACGGGCATCGCCCTGGCGCTGTCGGCCGGCGAGGCGCTCTCCTCGCTCGAACTGAGCGCCCTCTTCGCGCTCTCAATCGCCGAGGTCCACGGCGTCGGCATCGACGAGATCGAGCGCCGCCGCACGATCGTCATGGGCATCATGCTCGGCGGGTCCGGCTCGGCCACCATCACCAAGGTCACCGAGCGTACCGGGCAGCACTGGGGACGCCAGGTCGTCGCCAAGGTGCCGATGGAGACGTTGCGGCAGATCAACAAGGTCCTGGGCCGGCACTTCGTCACGAAGTACGGCACCAAGCAGGGCATCATCGTGCTCGGCCGGGTGGCACCGTTCGGGATCGGCGCGCTGATCGGTGGTGGCGCCAACGCCGCCATGGCCACCCTCGCGGTGAAGGCCAGCCGCCGCGCGTTCGGTCCGCCGCCGCCGTCGTGGCCATAAGCGGGGGTGCGCGCTGCCGTCAGCCTCCCGCCGTCCCGTATACGCCTCGCTCCACAACCGATGGCTTGGCCGGAAACTGCGCCAGACCGGTCCAGTCCTCCAACGCGGCGACGAGGATCTTCTTGACCTGAGTCTTGGCCTCCTCCAGCGCGAGATTGATGAAGCACTGGCATCTCGTCAGGTCGTTGCCGTTGACCACGCACAACAGCACCCCGGCTACCTGCAACCCCCGCGCCGTGGCGACCATCTTGGCGTCCGGCGGCAGCGGGATGCCGGACGCGAGTTCGCGGGCGAACGACTGCACGACCCGGTCGCCGCCCAGTAGTGAGGCGAGCCAGGCCGCGACCGCTCCGACCGGGTCGTGCAGCTTCTTCTTGCCCGCCAAAATCGCCCCGGCCAGGCGTGCCAGCAGCTTGCACCGCCTCCGCCGTCGGTGGCTGAAGAGTCGCCTCCAGGTCTCCTCGGTCACGTACTCCGTGGCGCGGTCCGACACGACCTCGACCCACCCGTCGGTGAGGACGGAGGCGCAGAACTCAGCGGCCTTCTTGACCCGCTCCTGCTCGCGACGTTCCCTGCCACCGCCGCCCACGCCGCTGGGTGCCGCGCTCATGCCGGTGACCCGCCGCCTTTGGCGTTGCACGCGGCTGCTCCCCCGCGTCTTCCTCTCCTTGGGATGCCGTGGGCCAGCCTCCGGTATCCCGAGGTGCTTGTGGCAGCGAATCCCCGCGATCCGTACAGGGTTCTTGCAGAGGGTGTTGTCCTGGCACCGCGCACGGCACTTCGGCATCTGACAATCATCACCACGCCTGGTCGGAATGACTGTCAGAAGATATACGGATGCACACTCGCGGTTTCGGAAGCACGTCGTCTTCACGGCCCGGGCATGGGAATTGCACGAACGTGAATAGCGCGACGTGGTCTTGTAGAGTCAGATGTCGCAATTGTTTTCGGTCGCGGTTCCGAAAGATAGTGAGCCTTTTTCATCCTGCGTAGCGGTTGGCTTCGACGTGGTGCAGAACGAGGATGGCCTGCACGATCGGAGTCGCTCGTCGTGGGCAACAGC
>NZ_JBFAGS010000020.1:0-103899 GCF_040653835.1 Micromonospora sp. NPDC050980
GCACCGTCAGGCGCTCAGAAGATCGGGGATCCCGGCTGCTCGCGGGGCGCGGGCGGCCTCGTCACGGCGCCGGGTCCATGTGTAACCACCGGCCGGCCGCCATCATTCCCCGGCCAGGGCGAGGCCGGTCATCACCCGGGGGCGGGAGCCGGCCCGGGTGCCGCCCAGCATCGCCGAACCGGACATCCGCCCCACTCGGAACTTCCAAGACACCCCACGGGGCCATCCGCCACGTGCCCCGTCGCCGACGACCGACAGGCACCCATGGCGTGCCGCCCAACGCCGATGTGGTCGGCGGGAACACCACGGGTGCCGCAAGGCCCCGCTCAACACCCGCGAAGTTCCGCCCATGGCGGCTCGCGGTCGTTGACGGTCGGGGGTGTTAAGCGGGGGCCCCTCCTCTACCGAATGCGTTAAGAAGGGGCCCCGCCTTTCACCAGAGCTGCTGGACGATGTCGGCCGCCTGCTCCTCCCACTGCGCGTACGCGTACGGGTAGGCGGAGACCTGGACCGTCTGCGCCGCGGCGGTCAGCGGCAGATCCTGCCAGCCGCCGACGTTCCTCAGCGCGCCGAAGAACGCCTTGCTGGCGTAGTCGGGGTCGGTGATCTGCTCGGACGTGCCCCAACCGGACGACGGACGCTGCTGGAACAGGCCCTCCGAGTCGTGGTCGTTGTACGCGCCGAGGTGACCCAGGTTGTAGAGCTTCGACTCCTGCAGCGAGGTGGCGACGCCGATCACCGCACCCCGCTCCCCCACGCCGGTCTCCTTGGCCGCCGTGACGATGGCCTTGGCGTTGGCGAGCTGCGCGTCGTCGAGCGGGATGCGCGACTGCGCGCCCTCGACGCCGTGCGGCATCAGCTTCTCCCGGGTCGGCCGGTCGGCCTTCGCCGGCACCTTGTCGCCGCCGGTGGTCAGGTCGGACGTCACCGCCTCGGTGGCGGTCTTCTTGCCGGTGGCCAGGTCGATGGCGGCCACCGCGCCGGCGTGCGGCCCGCTGGTCACCGGGGCGGCGACGGCGGTGGGGGCGAAGGCCAGTCCACCCAGCGCGGCCACGCCCGCGACGGTCAGCGCGGCGCGGCGGTTCTGGGCGACGACGGCGGTCCTCGCGTAGGCGGTCTTCGCGACGGCGGGGAGCCATCGGGTGACGTGCTGCTTCACGATGGTTGCCCTTTCGATCGTTACGACGCGCTCCGGGGTGAGCGCCCCTCGGGGGTCGACCGGCGGCACGGGTTTGGGCACCGACGGTACGGGGGACACAACCAGCCCGGCCTGTCGGTCATTCCGGAAATGTCAGGCTCGGCGCGGGCTGCGGTCCAGGTCACCCGGGACACCGGACAACTGGCGTCTCACTCCGGCAGACGGGACGATCGGGGCCGGACGGCCGAACCACACCAGGACGTGCCAGAGTTGTTTGAGGTGCTGCCACGTGACCTCGGCCGGCCCGCGGTCGGCCCAGCGCTGCGGCTCGCGTGCCAGGGATGCGGCCGCGCGACCGACGAGCGCGGCGTGCAGCGGCTCCCCCGGCCGGGCGAACTCGGCGTGCACGCGGGCGGCCAGCGGCGGGATGTCCGGACCGCGGAAGTCGGCGTCGACCTCGTCGACGGGCAGTTCGAAGCCCGCGTGCCAGTCCAGCGCGAAACCGTGCCGGTCGGCCGTCGCGGCGAGGCATCGTCCGACGTCGGTGCCGCGGAACGACGGGTCGGCCACCACGGCTTCCACGTCCCGGGCGAGGCTCACCTCGCCGTGCACCTGCGCCTCGATGTAGTCGTCCAGGGCACGGCCGGCGCGCCGGGACGCCCGTTCCCGGCGGGACAGCAGCGTCCGCAGCAGGGTGCCGGTGTCCATCCCGGACACGCCAAGGCTGACGCCGGTGCCCTCGGTGGCGGTCAGCAACGCGGCGAGCACCGGCTCGAAGACGGTGACGGTGCCGACGTCGGTCGGACCGAGATGGCTGTCGCCGAAGGTGAACGTGGTCCGGGTCAGCACCTGCGGACGCAGCCGCAGGTGGCAGGAGCCGAACCGGGGAGACGCGCCGTCGGGATGGTCGAGCAGGTTGAGCCCGCCGTACTTCGGGCGCTCCGCGGGTCGTACGCCCGGACGCTGGTACGCGCCGCCGAAGAGCGTCCGCTCCCAGACATCCCGGTCGCCCCCGGGGAAGGCGGTCAGGCCGCCGTTGCCGATGCCGGTGCAGAACTGGCTGCGGTACTCGCCGTCGGCGTCGAGCGCCTCGATGACGGTACGGCCGTCGCGCAGCAACCGGTCGGGGTGGAAGTTGAGGGTCAACCGGCCGTGCCCGGTGACGGCCGCGACCAGTTCCTCGTACCGCATGCCGGTGCCGGAACCGGCGAGGTGGGTCGCGATCACGGCGAGCGCCGCGGGCCGGCCCCGCAGGGCGACGTCGCGCACGTGTCGCAGGGCGGCGGACTGCGCGGCGGTCAGCGTCGGCCCGGACATCAGGCGAGTATCGCGGGACCGGCGCCGGGAGGCCAGCCGGTTAGTGCCCGGCCGGCCCGAGCCCCTCGGCGCCGATGCGCTGGAACGATTCGCTCAGTGGCCGCGGGCGATCCACTCGTCCAGGTGCGGCGCCTCCGCGCCGATGCTGGTGTCGTCGCCGTGCCCGGTGTGCGCCACGGTCTCCGGTGGCAGGGTGAGCAGCCGGGTGCGGATCGACTCGACGATGGTGCCGAAGTCGCTGAACGAACGGCCGGTCGCGCCCGGGCCGCCGGCGAACAGGGTGTCGCCGGTGAAGACCGCCTCCAACTCCGGTGCGTACAGGCTGCACGCCCCTGGGCTGTGGCCCGGGGTGTGCAGGACCCGCAGCGTGGCGCCGCCGACGGTCACGGTCTGCCCGTCGGTGAGGTCGCCGTCCGGGGGCGCGTCCGGGTGGACCTGGTCCCACAGCACCCGGTCGGCCGGATGCAGCAGCACCGGCGCACCGGTGGCCCGGGCCAGTTCGGGGGCGACCCGGACGTGGTCGTCGTGGGCGTGGGTGGCCAGGATCGCCAGCACCCGGCGGTCACCGACGACGGAGAGGATGGCGGCCACGTCGTGCGGCGCGTCGACCACGACGCACTCGACGTCGTCGCCGATCACCCAAACGTTGTTGTCCACGTCGAACGTCTGCCCGTCCAGGGAGAACGTGCCGGAGGTGACGGTGCGGTCCACCCGGGCGGTCACGGGAAGACCACCACCGAGCGCAGCACGTCACCGTGGTGCATCCGGGTGAACGCCTCCTCCACCTGGTCGAGGGCGATCTCCTCGGAGACGAAGGCGTCCAGGTCGAGCCGGCCCTGCCGGTACAACTCGGTGAGCATCGGGAAGTCCCGGCTGGGCAGGCAGTCGCCGTACCAGCTGGACTTGAGCGCGCCGCCGCGACCGAACACGTCGAGCAGCGGCAGGTCGACTGTCATCTCCGGGGTGGGCACGCCGACCAGCACGACCGTGCCGGCCAGGTCGCGCGCGTAGAACGCCTGCTTCCAGGTCTCCGGGCGGCCCACCGCGTCGATCACCACGTCGGCGCCGAAGCCGCCGGTGGCCGCGCGGATCGCCTCGACCGGGTCGCCGGAGGAGGCGTCGACGGTGTGGGTGGCGCCGAACCGCCGCGCCTGGTCGAGCTTGCGGGCGTCGGTGTCCACCGCGACGATCGTGGTCGCGCCGGCCAGGGCCGCGCCGGCCACCGCCGCGTCGCCGACGCCGCCGCAGCCGATCACCGCCACGGAGTCGCCCCGGGTCACGTTGCCGGTGTTCATGGCCGCGCCGAGACCGGCCATGACGCCGCATCCGAGCAGGCCGACGGCGGCCGGCCGGGCGGACGGGTCGACCTTGGTGCACTGGCCGGCGTGCACGAGCGTCTTCTCGGCGAACGCGCCGATGCCCAGCGCGGGCGTCAGCTCGGTGCCGTCGGTCAGGGTCATCTTCCGCGCCGCGTTTCCGGTGGCGAAGCAGTGCCAGGGCCGGCCCCGCCGGCAGGCGCGGCACCGCCCGCAGACCGCCCGCCAGTTGAGCACCACGAAGTCGCCGGGGGCCACGTCGGTGACGCCGTCGCCCACCTGCTCCACGACGCCCGCGGCCTCGTGGCCGAGCAGGAACGGGTAGTCGTCGTTGATGCCGCCCTCGCGGTAGTGCAGGTCGGTGTGGCAGACGCCGCAGGACTGGACGCGGACCACCGCCTCACCCGGCCCCGGGTCGGGCACCAGGATCGTGGTGACCTCCACCGGCGCGCCCTTGCGTCGCGACACGACTCCCCGGACTTCCTGACTCACCGTGTTGCCTCCCTCGATCGCGACTGCCGGGCCCATCGGACCGGCACCGTCGGGTCCACGCCGAACCTACCGCCGATCACCCCCGGGATGCGCGAGGGCACCAGCCTGCGCCCCGGCCAGGCGGGCATCGGTCCGGCCAAGGACGTGTGGTTGGTCGGCGCCGGCGTGACCCTGATGCTGGACTCGCTCACCCACCGGCGGCGGCGCTGACCGGCCCCCGCGCTCAGGCCGGCACCGGCGCCTGCCAGAAGTCGCGGAGCAGGGATTCCAGGTCGGCGGTCCGCTCGATCTGGGGCATGTGACCGGTGTCGCGGAACAGGTGGGCCCGTGCCCGTGGCAGTCGGGTGCGCGCGTGGTCCAGGTGCGCGGCCGGCAGGATCAGGTCGCGCTCGCCCCAGACCAGCAGCGTGGGCAGGTCGAGCGCGGCCACCGCGTCGAGCAGCTCGGCGCGCCACCCCGGGCGTACCCCGCGCCAGGTGCCCAGGTCGCGCACCAGCTCCCGCATCACCCGGGCGGCGTGCGGCTGCCGGGCCACCGTGAGCGCGGTGGCGACCCGCTCGTCCGTGACGTGGGCGGGGTCGAAGAAGATGGCCCGCTCGGTGCGGCGGACGATCGCCGGGTGCGGGCGCAGCAGCAGCCGGGCCAGGGGCCGCACCGCGAGCAGCCGCAGCGCCACCGTCACCTCCCGGCCGAAGCCGGCGCTGTTGAGCAACGCCTGGTCGGCCACCCGGTGCGGTGCGTCGGCGGCGAGGCGCATGGCCACCGCCCCGCCGAGGGAGTTGCCGACCATGTGGGCCGGGTCGACGACGGCGGCGGCGTCGAGGAAACCGGCGACCGCGCCGGCCAGCGCGGGCAGCGTGTGCGGTCCGTCCAGCGGGGTGGAGCCGCCGTGCCCGGGCAGGTCCACGGCGAGCACCCGGTGGTCCCGGGCCAGCGCGGTGTGCAGCGCGGTGAAGTCGTCGAGCGTACGACCGATGCCGTGCAGCAGCACCACGGGCGGGCCGTCGCCGGTGATCCGGCAACGCATCGGCAGCCCGGCCACGGTGAGCTGGTCCGCCGGTGGCAGCGCGAGCGTCACGCCGACCGTCCGGACTCCCGGGCGTCCCCCTGGTCAGCGGGCCGCGCGGCCGGCGTGCCGGCGTCGGGGACCGGCTCGCCGGGGGCCATCGCGGACGAGGACGTCGGGCCGCCGGGGGCGACCGCGGCCGGCGCGGCACGCGGGGCTCGCTCGGCGGACGCGGCACGCGCGGCCGGTACCCGGACCGGGCGGGAGCGCACGGCCAGCGCCAACACCGCGCCGTACCCGGCGGGCGCGATCCGGACGAGCAGGTCGGGCAGCTTCGCCGACCAGCCGATCAGCACCCGGCCGCGACGGCGCTGGGCGCCGCGCAGGATCACCTCGGCGGCGGTCGCCGGGTCGATGGTGAGCAGCTTCTCGAACTGCCGCCGGCCGGCCTCGTACTCCTCGATCGGGACGCCGCTGCCGACGCGGGCGCGCTCGGCGATCCGGGTCCGGATGCCGCCCGGGTGCACCGAGGTGACGCCGATCCCGTCGTCGACCAGTTCGTGCCGCAACGCCTCGGTGAACCCGCGGACGGCGAACTTGCTGGCCGCGTACGCGGCCTGCCCGGCCGGGGCGATGAGGCCGAACAGGCTGGACACGTTGACCAGGTGGGCGCCGGGCTCGGCCTTGAGCGCGGGCAGCAGCGCGTGGGTCAGCCGCACCACGGCCCGGAAGTTGATCTCGACGACCCAGAGGAACTCATCCAACGTGACCTGGTCGAACCGGCCGCCGAGCGCCACCCCGGCATTGTTGATCAGCAGCCGGATCCGGGGATGGGCGCGGCGGATCTCCGCGGCGACCCGGTCGGTGGCGTCGGCGTCGGCGAGGTCGACCAGGTGCGTCTCGACCCGACGGTCCGGGTGCGCGGCCCGGATCGCCGCGACCACCTCGGCCAGGCCGTCGGCGTCCCGGTCGAGCAGGACCAGGTCGGCGCCGCGTCGGGCCAGGCCGTGCGCCAACGCCGCGCCGATGCCGCTCGCGGCGCCGGTGAGCACCGCGGTGCCTCCCGGGAACGCCAGGTCACGCATCGCCGCCTCCCGAGGTGGCCGCCGCCACGGTGGCGGGCGCGCCGGCCCGGGCGAACCGCACGCCGTCGGTGAGCGGCCCGTGCCGCATCAGACGTACGTCCCGGGGATAGTTCTGGTGCAGCCGCCACGGCGCGCGGGGACCCTGCTTGGGCAGTTGGTCGACGGCGCGCAGCACGTACCCGGAGCGCAGGTCGATGATCGGCGCGAGATCGTCGGTGTCCGGCGCGACCGGGATGACGATCTGCTGCCCGGTGTCGTCGAGGTGGCGCAGCAGCCGGCAGACGTACGTGGCGACCAGGTCGGCCTTGAGCGTCCAGGAGGCGTTCGTGTAGCCGATCGTCATGGCGAAGTTCGGTACGCCGGAGAGCATCATGCCCTTGTAGGCGATCGTGCCGGCGAGGTCGACGTCGGTCCCGTCGACGCTGAGCGCCATCCCACCGAGCGCGAGCAGGTTGAGGCCGGTGGCGGTGACCACGACGTCGGCGGGCAGCTCCTCGCCGGAGGCGAGCCGGATGCCGTGCTCGGTGAACGTGTCGATGGTGTCGGTCACCACCGTCGCGCGTCCCTCGCCCAGCGCGGTGAACAGGTCCCCGTCCGGCACCACGCACAGCCGCTGGTCCCACGGGTCGTAGCGGGGGGCGAAGTGGCGGTCGACGTCGTACCCGACCGGGAGCCGGCGCTTCGCGGCCCGGCGCAGGAACCGCTTCACCAGGCCCGGCACGCGCCGGCTGAGCTGGAAGTTGGCCACCCCGAGCGCGACGTTCTTCCACCGGGTGACCGCGTACGCGGCCGTCGGGGGCAGCCAGCGCCGCGCGGCGTCGGCGAACGCGTCGCGCGAGGGCAGCGAGATCACGTACGTCGGTGAGCGCTGGAGCATCGTGACGTGGGCGGCCCGTTCGGCCATGGCCGGGACCAGGGTGACCGCGGTGGCGCCGCTGCCGATCACCACCACCCGCCGGCCGGTGTAGTCCAGGTCGTCGGGCCAGTGCTGCGGGTGCACGAGCGTGCCGGCGTACCGCTCGGCGCCGGGCAGCCGGGGCGTGTAGCCCTCGTCGTAGCGGTAGTAGCCGGAGTTGGTGAACAGGAACCCGCAGGTCAGCGTGGTGTCCTCACCGGTGTCGTCGCGGTGGGCGTGCACGGTCCAGCGGGCGGTCTCGCTGTCCCACTCGGCGCGCACCACCCGGTGGTGGAAGCGGATGTGGTCCGGCACGCCGTGCTCGCGGGCGGTCTGGCGCACGTAGCGGCGGATCGACTCGCCGTCGGCGATGGCCTTCGGGTCGGTCCACGGCTTGAACGAGTAGCCGAGCGTGTACATGTCCGAGTCGGAGCGCACGCCCGGGTAGCGGAACAGGTCCCAGGTGCCGCCGATCGCGCCCCGCGCCTCCAGCACCGCGTAGGTCTTGCCGGGGCACTCGCGTCCCAGGTGGACGGCGGCGCCGACGCCGGACAGGCCGGCGCCGACGATGAGGACGTCGACGTGCTCGCAGGCCATGGCCTCTCCTGTTCTCGCCCGGCGGTGGACCGGACCCTATCCACCGCGCTCGACCCCGGTCAACACCCTGTCGAGTCCGGTCGACAGGGTGTCGACCGGGTGTAGCATCGGCCGACATGAGCCCCGCCCGCACGCCGACCGGCGCCGCGCCGACGCGCGGACGACGCGCCGGCCGCTCCACCGGCGACGACCGGGAGGGCGCGATCCTGGCCACCGCCGAGCGGCTGCTGCGCGAGCGCCCCTTCGGCGACATCTCCATCGACGACCTGGCCCGGGGCGCGGGCATCTCCCGTCCCACGTTCTACTTCTACTTCCCGTCCAAGGACGCGGTGCTGCTCACCCTGCTCGACCGGGTCACCGAGGAGGCCGACGCCGCCGCCGGCGGCGTGCTGGAGCGGCTCGCCGACGACCCGCGCGTCCGCTGGCGGGAGCTGATCGCCCGGTTCCACGCCACCTTCGGCGACCACCGCGACGTGGTGCTCGCCTGCGCCCAGGTGCGCGGCACCAACGCGGAGGTCC
Organism: Micromonospora sp. NPDC050980; assembly: GCF_040653835.1. Lineage (NCBI taxonomy): Bacteria > Bacillati > Actinomycetota > Actinomycetes > Micromonosporales > Micromonosporaceae > Micromonospora > Micromonospora sp. NPDC050980. The sequence goes on from NZ_JBFAGS010000020.1 coordinate 8,366, forward strand.
GGCGGCTCTGGGCCGAGGTGCTGGAACGCTGGGTCCGCGCGGTCCAGGCCGCGATCGAGGTGGAACGCGCCCGCGGCGCGGCCCCGGACGGGCTGCCCGCCCGGGACCTCGCCATCGCGCTGAACTCGATGAACGAGCGGGTCTGGTACGCCACCTTCGCCGGCGACGGGCCGGCGGTGGCCGAACGGGACGTGGTCGACGTGCTGCTCGACGTCTGGCTGACCGCGATCTACCGCACCACCGCGCCGCCGGGCACACCACCCGGGTGAACCCCCGCCGGCGCCCCACCGGTCCCGCGGCGCGGGTGCCCCTCCCGCCACCGGACGCGGCTGCCCCCGCCCGCCTCCTGCGGGTGACCGGGTTCGGGAACCCGGCGGCCGGCCTGCGGGATCGCCTACCGTGGCGCGCATGGGGCATCACGCGACGGCGGGCGGGGACCGTTATCGGCGGTTGCGGGGCGTCAACGTGCTCGTCGGTCTGCTGCTGGCCGCCGAGGGCATCTGGATGTGGGCGGCCAGCAACGACCTGTCCCTGCCGGTGACCGCGTCGTACCTGACGGCGGACCCGGTGACCCTCCGCGACGCCACGCTGCCCGAGGTGGCCTTCCGGATCGCCGTCGGGCCGGCGGTGGCGGTGTTCCTGCTGCTCGCCGCCGTCGACCACTTCGTGACCGCGGCCCCGGGAGCGCACCGCTGGTACGAGCGCAACCTGGATCGGCGGGCCAACTACGCGCGCTGGATCGAGTACTCGGTCAGCGCGTCGATCATGATCGTGCTGATCGGTCTGTTCGTCGGGATCCGCGATCTCGCGGCGGTCATCGGGATCTTCGCCGCGAACACCGCGATGATCCTGTTCGGTCTGCTGATGGAGCGGCAGCAGACACCGGGCCGCGCCGACTGGAGCGCGTTCTGGTTCGGTTCGCTGGTCGGCCTGGCGCCCTGGCTGGCGGTCGCCGTCTACGTGGCCCAGCCGCCGGAGATCCCCGGTTTCGTGTGGGCGATCATCATCGTCCAGTTCCTGCTCTTCGCGAGCTTCGCGGTCAACATGGCGTTGCAGTACGCCCAGCGCGGCCGATGGCGGGACTACCGCTACGGCGAGATCTCGTACATCGCGCTCAGCCTGGCGGCCAAGTCCGCGCTGGCCTGGCTCATCTACGCCAACGTGCTGCGCACCTGAGGCCCCGGGGCACCTCCCTCACCGTCCGGATGTTCGCCGCCGATGTCACACCGGTCGGCTGGCGCAGGCTGCGGGCGTAACACTCGTGACTCTTCGCGTTCACACCGTCCACCTAGGGTTCTGAGCGGCCCGGTGCACACGATGTCCGCCGCCCTCTTCACCTTCTGGCCACCCATCCACCCCTCGGTTGATCATGAAGCTGGCGGTGCCGATCGTCCGATCCGTCACCGGCAACTTCATGATCGACGGCCCGGGGGTGGGTGGGGGAGGATGTGGGGGTGAGTGAGGGTGCGGTGGGCGGCGGGTGGGAGCTGCGGGCGGACTGCACGCGCTGCGCCGGCGTCTGCTGCGTCGCGCCGGCGTTCGCCGCGTCGGCCGACTTCGCCATCGACAAGCCGGCCGGGCGGCCCTGCCCCAACCTGCGCGCCGACTCCCGCTGCGGCATCCACTCCGAACTACGGCAACGAGGCTTCCCCGGATGCGCCGTCTTCGACTGCTTCGGCGCCGGCCAGCACCTCACCCAGGGCACGTTCGCCGGCCACGACTGGCGCACCGACCCGGACGTCGCACGACGCATGTTCGACACCGTTCGACGTGCTGCGGCCGATGCACGAACTGCTGTGGTATCTGACCGAGGCGCTGCGGATCACCCCGCCCGGCCCGCTGCGCGACGACCTGACCGCGATCCTGGACGAGACGGGCCGGCTCACCGACGGCACCCCCGAGGAGCTGCTCGCCGTCGCCGTCGACGCCCACCGGCACCGGGTCAACCGGCTGCTGTTCCGCGCCGGCGAGCGGGCCCGCGCCGGGCGGGCCGGCCCCGACCGGCGGGGCGCGACGCTGATCGGCGTCGACCTGCGCCGCGCCGCCCTGGCCGGGGCGAACCTGCGCGGCGCCACGCTGATCGGCGCGGACCTGCGCGGCGTGCGGCTCGGCGCCGCCGACCTGACCGGAGCCGACCTGCGCGGCGCGGACCTGCGCGGCGCCGACCTCGGCGAGTGTCTGTTCCTGCACCAGTTTCAACTCGACGCCGCCCGCGGCGACCACCGCACCGTCCTGCCACCCGGCCTGCGCCGCCCCGCGCACTGGTCCGCCCTGCCGCTCACCCCCACCCCCCGCCGACCGGGCCGCCCTGAGCGCATGCGGTGATCAAGGCGGCCCGCCCGACACCAACCCCCTTGACCACCGGCGGGCGAGGGCCGGGAAGGGTGAGTTTCGGCGGAGGTGGTGCGGGTAGGCGGCGCCACGACCAGACAAGGCGACCGAGGACGACGGATCGGTCCTTGCCGGCGGGGCCTCCGGCAGCAGCTCGGGCGGCTCGTCGATGCCGACCCACCCGGACGCGCCCCGCTGAACGTTTGCCGCCACCGGATGCGGGCAGGAGTGCGACATGACCAGTGAAGAGTCCTTCGGCCGCGCCGCCGGCGACGAGCCTGACGGTGCCACCGCGTACGAGGCGTCGCTGCGCCCGCCCGGCGAATCCCTGCACACCACGGACGACACCGGCGACGACTTCGCCGACCTGCCCGCCGAGGACCGGCGCTCCGCCCGGGACACCAGCCGAGCCGGCTACGACGTGGACGCCGTCTCCGGCACCGCCGACCCGGCCGACGGGCCGGAGGAGATCGAGGAGGGCCGCCCGCTGCGGTGACCCGACGCCGCGCGCGGGGTGGCCGGTGCGCCGGCGCCCCGCGCCTCGCTCATCCCCCGGTTGGCCAGCGCGTCGGCGCGCTCGTTCTCCGGGTGCCCGTGGTGGCCCTTGACCCACAGCCAGGTGACGTCGTGCCGGGCGCAGGCTGCCTCCAGCCGCTGCCACAGGTCGGCGTTCTTCACCGGCTGCCTCGCGGCAGTGACCCAGCCGTTGCGCTTCCACCCGTGCAACCAGCCGGTGATGCCGTTGCGCACGTAGGTGCTGTCGGTGTGCAGCCGCACGGTGACCGGGCGGGTCAGGCTCTCCAGCGCCCGGATCGCAGCGGTCAGCTCCATCCGGTTGTTGGTGGTGGCGGTCGCCTCGCCGCCGGACAACTCCCGCTCACGATCGCCCCAGCGCAGCACCGCGCCCCAGCCGCCGGGCCCGGGATTGCCGCTGCACGCGCCGTCGGTCCAGATCTCCACGACCCGGCCGGTCTCCGCCGCCACCATGCCCGGCAACCTACCCGGTACGCCGCCCGGCGGGACCACCCGACCCGCGACATCCGGCTACCGTGCGCAGACATGACCGCACCCCCGCAGTTCGACACGCTGTGCAACTTCCGGGACCTGGGCGGCTGGCGCACGCCCGACGGCCGCGCCGTCGCCCGGGGCCGCCTCTACCGCTCCGACTCCCTGGCCAAGCTCGCCGGCGACGACCTCGCCCGGTTCGCCGCGCTGGGCGTCCGCACCGTCATCGACCTGCGCTACCCGTGGGAGATCGCCGAGCGCGGCCGGGCGCCGGAGGACGTCACCTGGCACAACCTGAGCATCGAGCACCGCCCCTACGCGCAGGCCGACATCGACCCGGACGTGGACCCATGGCGCTACCTGGCCGACCGGTACGCCGAGGTGGCCGAGGACGGCGTGGTGGAGCTGCGTCGGGCGCTGGAGGTGATCGCCGAGGGGGAACATCCGCTGGTGTTCCACTGCGCCTCCGGCAAGGACCGCACGGGGCTGCTCGCCGCGCTGGTGCTGGCCCTGCTCGGAGTGGACGACGAACAGATCGCGGCGGACTTCGCCCGAACCGAGCAGGCCACCGACCGGCTGGTCGACGAGTGGCGGCAACGCAACGGCGGCGCGACGCCACGCTGGCCGGCGTTCGGGCGGGCGCCGGCCGAGCTGATCCGGCTGGTGCTGGCCGAGCTGGTCGCCGCGCACGGCTCGGTGCGCGGCTACGTCACCGGGCGCCTCGGCGTGCGCGAGAAGACCATCGCCGCGCTGCGCGCCCGGCTGCTCGTCGACGAGGAAAAACCGCACGACGGCGACGGGGCGCTCTGGCAGGCTCGCTGATCGTGGACAGTCGCTGGGACGGCCTGCGGGCCGAGGTGCGCGCCGCCGGCGACGAACTGGTCTCCTCCGGCCGGGAGGCCGGCGTGCAGGTGGCCGCCTACCTCGACGGGACGCCGATCGTGCAGGAGCAGGCCGGCCTGGCCGACACCGGGACGGGGCGGCCGATGACGCCGACGTCACCCCCGCCGACGTCACCGACTGGGACCGCGTGTGCGGGCTGCTCGCCGACGCGCAGCCGTCGTGGGCGCCCGGCGAGCGGTTGGCGTACCACGCCTGGACGTGGGGCTGGCTGGTCGGCGAGGTGGTCCGCCGGCTGATGACCTGGGCCGGCGCCAACCTGCCGCACTTCGACGCGGTGGCACCGCCCGCGGTCCGCCCGGACGCCACGATCGGCGGCAACCCCGACGTGCTGCGCGCCGACGTGCCGTCGGTCGGCACCATGAGCGCCCGAGCGGTCGCCCGGATGTACGCGGCGCTGCTCGGCCCCGTCGACGGCGTCCGGCTGATCTCCCCCGACCGGCTGCGCGCGGTCTGCGCGCCCGCGGTCCGCGCGCAGGAGTGGGTGTTCGGGCAGGAGAGCACGTTCGGGCTCGGCTACGCCGTCGACGACGACGGGTCGTTCGGCACCGCCGGCAGCGGCGGCAGCCTCGCGTTCGCGTACCCGGAACTGGGGTTGACCGTGGCGGCGGTGCGCAACCGGCTCGGCGCGGGCGACGGCGACCCGATGGAACGGCTACGGGTGCTGGTGCGCGACCGGGTCGCCGAAGCACTCCGCCCGCCCGACGGATCCTGACGGGTCGCCCCAGGTCGGCCGGTCAGGGGCCAATCGGGCAAGGCGTGGTACGACCCGCGTTGCACACCAGCACCGGCGTCGGGCGCGAGATGGTGGTGCCGTCGCCGAGCTGACCGAGCCGGTTCCAACCCCAGGCGGCGACCGTGCCGTCCGAGCGCACCGCCAGGTGCGCGCCAGAGTCGAAGCCGCGGGCGATGGCGGTGACCCGGTCGAGGAACCGCGTGCACGGTTCGGTCTGACCGACATCGCACACCGGCTCAGGAGTCCGGGTGCGCCCGACGCGGCCAACGACCGTGCCGTCCGCACGCAACAGGAGTTCGCTGCTGACGTCCGTCACCTGGTCCAGGAACCGGGTGCAGGGCGCGGTCTGGCCCACGTCACAGATCCGCACGGGAGTCAGGCGAGCAGCGACGGTGCCGTCCCCGGTGTATCCGGTGCCCCAGGCGACGGCCGTGCCGTCCGAGCGGGACGCCACGCCGGTCTGGTAGTCGCCGGCGACGGCGACCACCCGGTCCAGGAAGGTGGTGCAGGGCGCGCTCTGACCGACGTCACAAACACGCACCGGAGTCAGGCGGTCATCGCCGTCGCCGGGAGTGCCCTGAAGGCCGTTTCCGAGTACGCCGTCCAGGTTCGTGCCCCAGGTGACGACCGTGCCGTCGGCACGCACCGCCATGCCCTGTTCGCCGCTGGTGGAGATGGCCGTCACCCGGTCGAGGAACCGGATGCAGGGCGCAGTCTGACCGACGTCACAGACCTGGAGGGGAGTCAGGCGAGTACCGGTGGTGCCGTCACCGACGTATCCGGTGCCCCAGGTGACGACGGTGCCGTCCGAGCGTAACGCCATGCTGTAGCCGTGGCTCACAGAAATTGCGGTCACCCGGTCGAGGAACCGGGTGCAGGGGGCGACTTGACCGACATCGCAGACCTGCGTCGGACGGCCCGAGTTCCGGTTCGTTCCGTCGCCGACGCCGGCCCCGTAAGGAACGCCGAGGCCCCAGCCGACGACGGTGCCGTCCGAGCGCAGCGCCAGAGCATGGTCGTTTCCGACGGCGATCGCGGTCACCCGGTCGAGAAACCGGGTGCAGGGCGGCAACTGACCGACGTCGCAGACCTGCCTCGGAAACGGTTGCCCCGCACGGAACTCGATTTCATCGTCAATGATCTCGCCCCAGATCAGAACCGTGCCGTCCGAGCGCAACGCGCCACTGTAACCGCCGCCGACGGAGACGGAGACCACGTCGTCGAGCCACGCCGAGGCAGGTGACGGTGGGGGTGGGGGCTGAGGCTGGTTGGCGGCCCGTGCCGCCGGTCCGCCGGTCGCCACCAACAACAACGCCAGCCCCGTGAGCATGAACGCACCCACCGGCCGTTTACGACCTGGGGCGAAGAGAGTTTTGTGTCTTCTCCGAACTGCACACCCGTCCATGTTCTACTCCTCCACGGACCACCTCGAAAGCACCGGTGTCGACAACAAAAAAATTCGCCGAGAATCGCTCATGAATCGGCTTGCGGTCCACTTTCCCGGAGCGTTTCGAAAACCCAGAGCAAAAATACCATCGCCGCTGGTACCCGAAAACAGAAAAAAGCAGAGATGCAGATGGCGGACAATGCGAGCATCACTCGGACCGTGATTAACGCGGACCAGGTCACGAAGTGGCGGGACGCAGCCGGGCGCGTAACCGGCCGGCGGCGTCGCCGAGCACCGCGCCGGTCATCGGCAGCAACGGGCTGGACCGCATCACCGCCAGGTCCTCGGCCGGGCTGGTGGTGCCGTCGAGGAACCGCAGTACCCGCTGCGGCGGGTTGCGGTCGAACAGCCGCTCGAAGAACTCCACCCCGCCCACGTGCCCCCGGTCCAGCGCGCGCAACGCCACCGCATCCATCCACCGGTGCCGGCCCGGATAGGCCGGCGCGGGCACCGGCGGACGGCCCGCCGCGACCGCCGCGGCCACCTCGTCGGCTTGGCGGAGCATGGCGGAGAAGGTGAACCCGGTGGACGGGCGCGTCGCCCCGCCGGCGGTGCCCAACCGCACCACCCGAGCGCTCGGCCGGGTGACGAACGGGCCGTCGGTCATCGGGATCACGCCGTTCTCCACCTCCCGCACCCGCAGCGCGGCCAGGTCCAGCCCGAGCAGCGCGGCGTAGCCGCGCAGCGCCGCATCGTAGCCGGCGTCGTCGAGCAGCGCCGGCCCGAACTCGGTGTACTCCACCAGCGCGAACCGCTCGTCGACCGGCAGCACGTAACCGAACGACACCCCGCGCCGCGGCTGCGGGGTGCGGAAGTCCATCAGCACCGCCCAACCCGGGTCGAACGTCGGCTTCTCGGCCGCCAGCCACCACCCCCGGAAGTGCTGCAACCAACTGGTGCGCCCGGGCCGCGCCGGCGGGCGGGGACGCGAATCGAGCACCCAGCCGGCCCGCACCAGCGCCCGGTCCTCCAGGTCACACACGGTCACCCGGTCACCGTCGTCGCGCAGCTCCCCCGCGGGCGCGCCGACGCGCACCGCGTTCAGCCACCGCTCGGCCTCGGCAGCCCGGTCGTAGACCGGGGCGGAGCGCAGCATGGCGTACCGCAGCGGGTCCAGCGACAGGTCACGGCGGCCCGCCGGCGTGACCACCTCGACCCGCGACCAGCTCGCGCTCAGCAGCGGTTCCAGGTCCCCGCCGGGAGCACCCCAGAACGCCCAGGTGCGGTCCTGCCCGCGCTTGCGCACCGGGTCCACCACGGCCACCCGCACCCCGGCCACCCGGTGCCGGTGCAGGGCGGCGAGGACCAGCGAGGCGGCGCCGCCGCCGCCGACCAGCGCGAGGTCGACGTCGACCGGGGAGGTTGCGGGCACCCGCCCACGCTGCCACACCGGCGGGCAGCGCCGCCGGGCGCCCCGCCGCACCGAGCCGCTATCCGGTGACCGGTTCGGGGGTGTCCGCGGCGGCCGGCTCGGCGTACGCGGCGGCCACCGTGGCCCGGTCGAAGACCCGCCACGTCGCGGCGATCACCCCGACCGCCACCGCGAAGCCCACCCAGTACGGGGCGGTGATCCCGTAGCGGGTGGCGAGCGCCCCGCCGAGCAGCGCGCCGACGCAGTTGCCACCGGCCGCGACGAACAGCGTGGTGCTGCCCACCCGGCCCATCATCGCCGGCGGGGTGAGCCGCTGCCGCAGCGAGTTGGCCACGATGTTCCACAGCGCGCTGTGCACCCCGAACGCGAACAGCGCGACGCCGACCACCGCCGCGCTGCGTGAGGCGGCGAGTGCCAGGTGCAGGCCGGCCTCGACCAGCAGACCCACCCGGACCGTCCAGGTGGCGGTGATGGCGGCGATCAGCCGGTCACCGATGACCGACCCGAGCAGCCCGCCCACCGCCATGCAGGTGAACAACGCGCCGTAGCCGACCGAACCGAGGCCCAGGCGCCCGGTCGCGAGCAGCACCAGCACCGCGACCGCAGCGGTCAGGGTGACGTTGAGCAGCCCGATCAGCGCCGCCATGGTGCGCAGCAGCCGCTGCGACAGCAGCCACCGGAACCCCTCGGCGATCTCCGCCCGTGCCGAGCGCGGCCCGGTCCTCGCCCCCTGCCCGCGGTACGTGCCAGCGAGCAGGCCGACGAGCACGGCGCTGAGCGCGTAGGTGCCGGCGTTGAGCGCGAACGGGGCCGCCGCCGCGAGCACGAACAGGAACCCGCCGAGCGGGCCGGCGACCATGTTCTGCGTGACCTGGGTGCCGCCGTTGAGCCAGCCGTTGGCCCGTTCCAGCCGGGATCGGGGCACCACCGCCGGCAGGACCGCCTGGGCGGCGGTGCGGAACACCACCTCGCCGGTGTTGACCACGAACAGCACCAGGTAGAGCAGCGCCACCCCGGCCCGGTCGGTGAGCATCGCGGCGGCCAGCACGACCAACGCGGCGACCCGCACCCAGTCGATGAGCACCATCAGCCGGCGCCGGTCCACCCGGTCGGCCAGCACACCGCCGGGCAGCGCGAACAGCAGCCACGGCAGCCAGGAGACCGCCGCGCCGGCGGAGATGACGAGCGGATCGTCGGTGCGGGAGGCGACGTAGAGCGGGGCGGCCACGGTGGCCGTGCCGCTGCCCAGCGCGGACAACGTGCTCGCGGCCCACAGTCGGGCGAAGCGCCCGCCCAGCCGTTCCCCCGTCACGACGAGGCAAGTTACCAGCGCCGTCGCGACCGGCCGAGTGGATTTGGTCCCCGGCAGCGGGTGGTACGTCTCGGCGTGGTCCGGCTGCGCCGGGGGCCGGATCGGTGAGTGCGGACTCCACTCGCCGGGCATCCTAGGAGGCTAGCCGGTAGGCGGGATTGTCGTCACCGAGTGTGACGGTGTAGATCGAGCCCCCCTTTCACACTCGGAGGTCACCGCACGTGACCACCGTCGGGACCGCCTGCCCCCGTGGCGGCGGTCCCGACTGCGGTCGATCAGCCGGCCGTACGCCGCAGGCCGGGCAGCAGCACCGCACCGGCGAGCAGGTGCAGGACCAACAACGTCGCCGTGGCCGACCGGCCCGCTCCCCCGGTCAGCGGACCGAGCAGCGACAGCAGCAGCACCAGCGCCGCGACCACCGTCCAGACCGGCCGGGCCCGGCCGGTGAACCGCTCCAGCAGGGCCAGCAGCGCCCAGCCGGCCAGCCCGGCGAGCAGCGTGCTGACCGCCACGGCCACCGGGGTGACCCGCTGCTCGACGCCGCCGCCGCGGACGGTCAACTCCACCCCGGCCAGCGGCACCGCGACGGCCCAACCCGACAGCGTGGCCGCGGTCGCGGCGAGGACCGTGAACAGCCGGTCACGGCGGCGGTGGGCCGCACGGGCGGCGGTGCTCGGGATCGTGGTCTCCATCGGTGGTACCTCCGGTGCGGCGGGATCGACTGCCGGGAAACGCTAGGGGCGGCGGGGTGCCGCGCGGATCGCGCCGGCGACCGGTTCCCGGCTCCGTCGCGGGGACCAGGGACCGGCCGGATCTCCGTCTGGCGGCCGATGAGGGCCGGCGGCCCGGCGGCCTAGCATCCGGGACATGAGGTGCCCGTCCCGCTCCCGATCCGTGCTGCTGCTGATCGACGGCGGCATCGCCACCGTCGTCCTGGTCGTGTCGCTGCTCGTGCTGCTGACCACCGACACCGGCCCGGCCACCCCGGGCGGGACCGCCGTCGCGGTCGGCCTCGCCGCGCTCCAGGCCAGCTGTCTGCTGTGGATCCGGCACCGACCCGGGTACGCGCTCGCGGTGGCCGCGCTCGCCGGCGTCGGCCTGGAGGCGCTCTGCCCGACGCTCGGCTGGCTCGGCCTGGTGGCCGCGCCGCTGTCCTACGTGGCCCGGCTGGGGCCGCCCCGCCTCTCGCTCGTCGCGCTCGCCCTGCTGATGGCGCCCACGCCGTGGAAGCTGGTCAGCGGCGGCTGGCGCGACCTGCTGCTCGCGGTGACCGCGCTCGGCCTGAGCTGGTCGGTGGGCGAGCTGATGCGTGCCCGGGCGCAGCGGCGCTGCGAGTGGGAGCGGCAGGTGCGCGCGACCGAGCGGGAACGGATCTCCCGCGAGCTGCACGACGTGGTCGCCCACCACGTGGCGGTGATCGCGGTGCAGGCCGTCGCCGCCGAGGACGTCTTCGACCAGCAGCCGGAGCAGGTCCGGGCCGCGCTGGGGTCGATAAACGCGGCGGCCCGCGCCGCGCTGACCGAGCTGCGGGCCATGCTGCACGCGCTGACCGCCGACGACGGGTCCGACCCGGACGGGCCGCAGCCGCGACTGGCCCAGCTCGACGCGCTTGTCGACGCCGTGCGGGCGGTGGGGCTGCCGGTGTCGCTGCGCCGGGAGGGCGACTGCGAGGCGCTGCCCGGCGGGGTGCAACTGTCGGCGTACCGGATCGTGCAGGAATCGCTGACCAACGCGTTGCGGCACGGACACGCCACCCGGGCCGACGTCGACGTCCGCTACGGCGACGGGGTGCTGTGGCTGGAGGTGGTCAACGACGGCCCGGCGCCGGCCCGCCGGCCCGGCGCGGTGGGTGGACGCGGCATCGTGGGCATGCGGGAACGGGCCCGGCTGCTCGGCGGCACGCTCGACGCCGATCCGCTGCCGGCCGGCGGTTTCCGGGTCCGCGCGCAGCTCCCCGTGACGGCGGTGGCCCGGTGAGCGTGCGCGTGGTGGTCGCCGACGACCAGGAGCTGATCCGGGCCGGGCTGCGGATGGTCCTCGACGCGCGGCCGGACCTGACCGTGGTCGGCGAGGCGGCCGACGGCGTCGAGGCGGTCGCGGTGGCCGCGCGCACCCGGCCGGACGTGGTGCTGATGGACGTGCGGATGCCGCGCCAGGACGGCATCGCCGCGACCCGCGAGCTGGTCGCCGCCGGCAACCCGGCCCGGGTGGTCATGCTCACCACCTTCGACGTCGACGAGCACGTCTATGCCGCGCTGCGGGCCGGGGCGAGCGCCTTCCTGCTCAAGGACACCCGGCCGGCCGACCTGGCGGAGGCGGTGCGGGTGGTGGCCCGGGGCGAGGCGCTGCTGGCGCCGACCGTGACGCGGCGGCTGCTGGACCGGTTCGCCGGCCGGCTGCCCGGCCCGGCGCCCGCCGCCGAGCGGGCGCTCGCGGCGCTGACCGCCCGCGAGGTGGAGGTGCTCACGCTGACCGCGCGGGCCCTGTCCAACGCGGAGATCGCCGCCCGGCTGCACCTGAGCACCGCCACCGTGAAGACGCACGTGTCCGCGATCCTCACCAAGTTGGGCCTGCGCGACCGGATCCAGGCGGTGGTCCTGGCGTACGACACCGGGCTGGTCCGGCCGGAACCGCCGGCCGGGTGACCGTCCGTCCGCTCGGTGCCGCATCGTCACGGCATGTCCGTCGTGGGCGGCGAGACGGGGAACACCGGACGGCAACGAAGAATTCTCAATTACCCCCAGTGACCGCCGCAACCCTCCTAGTGTTGGCCACACCGGTGCTAGTCACGGAGTTGGCCACCCGAACGACGTCCCACGCAGACAGCGGACGAAAAGTGAGGGAAGACGCGGATGAAGGCACAGTCATTTCTCGGACCGGCGGCGGTCGGCGCGGGCCTCGGCGCACTGCTGCTCCCGGCCGCCGCGCTGGCGGACACCAGGGTCTCACCGGCCACCACCCCGGTCGGCGGCACCGTCGTGCTCACCACGACGTGCAATCCGAACGCCGGTGACGCGATCTTCCGGGTCACCGGCCCGGACCGCGACCAGAATGTCCGGTCCACCACGGCCGCCGCGGGCGGCGGACTGAGCGCCGAACTGTTCACCGCCGGGTTCACGCTCGGCACGTACACGGTCGCCGCCACCTGCGGCGACGGCAGCGACGGCGGCAGCGCCACGTTCGCCGTCACCCCGATCGGCGGCGCGCAGGCCGGCGCCGGTGGCCGGGACGGCGACACCGGCGTCCTGGTCGCGGGCGGCGCGCTGGCCGCCGGCGCGCTGGCCGGCGGGACGTACGTCCTCGTCCGGCGCCGGCGGCGGGCGGACGCCACCGCCTGACCGGCTCACCGAGCGGATCGCCCGCGCCGGCCCACCCCGGCGCGGGCCCCGCGTCCACGTCGGACGGAGGTGGAAACGGTGTCCTCGTCGAAGCGCCAGGCGGGCGGCCCGGCGCGCGCCCGCACCGCGATCGTCGTCACCGCCGTCACCCTCGCCGGCGCCACCGGCGCCGGGCTGGTCTCGGCCGGCCTGGGCAGCACCTCGACCGCGCCGCCGCAACCCGGCGCCGCCGCCGCTCCGGCCACCGAGCGTCCCGGCTCCGCCGGCCCGACGCTGCCCCGCGCGGCGCCGCTGCGGGTCGTCATCCCCCGCATCGGCGTCGACGCCGGCGTCGTCCCGGTCGCCACCGACGACAACGGCGCGTTGGAGGTGCCGCCCCTTGCCCACCCGGAGGTCGCCGGTTGGTACCGCCCCGGCCCCGCGCCCGGCCAGGCCGGCAACGCGGTGCTGGTCGGACACGTCGACTCGCAGCGCGGGCCGGCGGTCTTCTTCGACCTGGGCCGGCTACGCCCCGGCGACACCGTCCGGGTGGTCCGCGCCGACGGCCGGAGCGCGGCGTTCACCGTGGACGGTGTCGGGGCGTACCCGAAGGACCGCTTTCCCACCGAGCGGGTGTACGGCGGCGACGCGGCGGCCCGGTTGCGCCTGATCACCTGCGGCGGCCGGTTCGACCCGCGCACCGGCAGCTACCCCGACAACATCGTGGTCTTCGCGACCGCCGTGCGTTGACCCCGGCTTCCGAACGGGCGGTCTACTCGGACACCGGGCCCGGAGCCGGGCGGCCGAGGTCGGCCAGCTCGGCGTCGAGCAACTCGGCCAGCCGCGCCACCCGGCCCGCCTCCGACGCGGCCGTGATGCCGCGGCTGGGCATCTCCACCGTCATCAGCAGATACAGATGCAGCCGGTAGAGCCCCAGACGCCGCCGCACCCCGGCGTTCCACGCGAACGGCGCCACCGTCCGGTAGGCGCGCACCAGCGGATCGTCCGGCTCGTCCTCGGCGCGGCGGAACAGCAGCGGCGACACCAGATCCAGCAGCGGATCGGCCCACAGGTGCCGTTCGCCGTCGACCAGGCCGCTGAGCCGGGGCGTGCCGTCCGGTCCGTCGACGGCCAGCACGTTGCCGGCCCAGCCGTCGAAGTGCACCAGCACCGGGCGGCGCACCACGTCGAGGACGGCGGCGTGCCGGGCGACCAACTCCCGGATCCGGGTCGCGGGCGCGGGCAGCGGCACCGCCCAGTCCGCCGCGTCGGCGAGCAGGCCGTCCACCATCGCGGTGTAGGCGTCCCCCCAGGTGGCAGCGGCGGCCCGACCGCCGTCGTAGCCGTACCGGTCACCGGTGACGACGTGCAGCGCGGCCAGCGCCCGGCCGAACTCCGCCCGCAGCGGGCCGACGTCCGCGCCGGCCCGGGTCAGGTCGGCGAGGGTGCGCCCCGGCAGGCGCGCGGTGAGCAGCCAGTCACCCAGTTCGGGGTGGCGGCCGTGGTGCAGCAGCGACGGCACCGGCACCGCGGGCGCGCGGGCGGCCACCAGACGCAGGTAGCGGGCCTCCGCGCCGATCATGTCGCGCTCGTAGCGCAGCAGCGGCACGTGCGGCGGCGGCCCGACCTTGAGCACCACGTCGCGCCCGTCGGTGAGGCGCACCCACCACACCGCGGCGAAACCGCCGCCGGCCAGCGGCCCGCAGCCGGCGACCTCGGCGGTCGGGCCGAGCGAGACGGTCAGGTAGCGGCGGACCTGCTCCGGGTCGAGATCGCGCCGCGTCGGACTCGCGCTCATGATCTTTGAACCCTAGTGCGCCGACCCGCCCCGTGCTGCCCCGCAGGTAAGCAGGGGCCCCTTGTTAACGCCTCCAGTAGAGACACGCGCCCCGCTTGAACCGGGCGTGTCGGCAGGGGCCCTGCGCACCCGCGGGCATGGGGCGGGCGAGAATCGTCGGATGGTGAACCGCGGCACGGCCTGCCCGTGCGGATCCGGCCCGCCGTACGAGGACTGCTGCGCCCCGGTGCACCGCGGCGTCGCGACGGCGGCCACCGCCGAGGCGCTGATGCGGTCCCGGTTCAGCGCGTTCGTCCTCGGCGACGCCGACTACCTGCGGCACAGCTGGCACTCCCGCACCCGGCCCGGGCGGCTGGAGCTGGACCCGGGCACCCGGTGGACCCGCCTGGAGGTGCTGGAGACCGGGCAGGGCGGCCTCTTCGACCGCACCGGCACGGTCCGCTTCCGGGCCCACTACCGGGAGGGCGGCCGGGCCGGCGTGCTGGCCGAGCGGAGCCGCTTCGTCCGCGAGGACGGCCGCTGGGTCTACCTCGACGCGCTGCCGGAGTGAGGGCGCGCCAGGCAGCCGTCCGGGCTATGCTGGGCACCGGCGCCGTCCCGCGCCACACCTCCTTTCCGGTGCTCACGCCACCGGCCCGCGGAGGCAAAGGGGGCCTGGAGCCCTCGGGACGCGACATCTGACCACCGGCGCGTCCACCGCACACGGCATGGTCGACGAAAGCGTGAGTTTCCCGGCCGCGCCGTGACAGGGAGCGCGCGATGACCCGTCAGAAGTCGTTCAAGACCCGGGTACGCACCCGGATGGACAAGACCGGCGAGAGTTACACGACCGCCCGCCGCCAGTTGCTCACCAGGACCGGGGCGGACCCGACGCCGGCCGAGCCCCGCCCCGTCGGGCAGACCCAGCAGGACCGGATCTCCGACGCGCTGCTGCGCGAGCGGACCGGGCTCGACTGGGCGGGGTGGTGCGCCCGGCTCGACGCGTGGGGCGCGGTGGAGCGCACCCACGCCGAAATTGCTCGCTGGCTGGCCGACGAGCACGGCGTGCCGGGCTGGTGGGCGCAGACCGTCACCGTCGGCTACGAGCAGGCCCGCGGGCTGCGCGCGCCCGGGCAACGCCGGGGCGGCGGGTTCGAGGCGACCGGCAGCCGGACCGTCGGCGTACCGATGGAGGCCCTGTTCCGCGCGTTCGCCGACGAGCCGACCCGCCGGCGGTGGCTGCCCGACGTGGAGGTGCGGGTGCGCACCGCCACCGCGCCGAAGACGTTCCGGGCGGACTGGGCCGGCGGGCCGAGCCGGATCGTGGTCGGGCTGACGCCGGTCACCGGCGCGAAGACGCGGGTGGCCGTGCAGCACGAGAAGCTGACCGACGCGGACGAGGCCGACCGGCTCAAGGCGTACTGGCGTGACCGCCTGGGCGCGCTCAAGGCGATGCTGGAGCGGGAGGTGGCCCGATGAGCGCCGGCGTCTTCGTCAACCTCCCGGTCCGCGACCTCGACGTCGCGGTGGGGTTCTTCACCGCACTCGGCTTCGCCGCCGGGCCGCGACGGCCCGGCGCGGACAGCGCACAGCTCCGTTTCGACGGCATTCACCTGGTGCTCCACCTTCCGGCCGTCTTCGAGGCGTTCGCCGGTTCCCCGGTCTGTGACACCGGGACGGCCCGGGAGGTGATCATCGGGCTGGGGGTGGATCGGCGCGAGCAGGTCGACGCGCTGGTGGAGCGGGCGGTGGCGGCGGGCGGCGAGGTGCTCGGGCCGGGGCGGGACCTCGGGCACCTCTACATGCGTGGCTTCCGGGATCCGGACGGCCACCAGTGGTCGTTCCTGCACATGGAGGGCTGAGCGCGGGTGTTAATAAGGGACCCCTGCTCTGCGGAATGCGTTAACAAGGGGCCCCTCCTTGCACCTCAGGCGAGGGTGCGGGCGGCGGAGACGACCGCGTGCACGCCGATCCCGGCGCGGTCGAGCTGCTGGGTCGGGGTGCCGGAGCCGGGCACGCCGCGCACGGCGAGGTGCCGGACGCGGACCGGCTCGGCCAGGTCGGCCAGCGCCTCCAGCACGGCCGAGCCCAGGCCGCCCTCCGGGTAGTGGTCCTCCACCACGACGAGCCGGCCGCCGGTGTCCCGGACCGCCTCGAGCAGACGGTCCCGGTCGACCGGTTTGATCGAGTAGAGGTCCACGACGCGGGCGTCGATCCCCTCCCGGGTCAGCTCGTCGGCGGCGGCGAGGCAGACGTGCACGGTGACGCCGGCGCCGAGCAGCGCCACGTCGCCGCCGGCGCGCACCACCCGGCTGCCGCCGATCGGGAACGCCTCGCCGTCGGCGTACAGCACCGGGTACGCCCCGCGCGTGGTGCGCAGGTAGGCCACGCCGGGGCGGTCGGGCAGCTGGGCGACCAGGGCCGTGCAGGAGACCGCGTCGGCCGGGCAGAGCACCGTGGACCCGGGCACGGCGCGCAGCGCGGCGACGTCCTCCAACCCCATCTGGGACGGCCCGTCCGGGCCGATCTCCACGCCGGCGTGCGAGCCGACGAGGGCGATGTCGGCGCGGGAGATGCCGGCCATCCGGATGAAGTCGTAGGCCCGGGACCAGAACGCGGCGAAGGTGGCCGCGAACGGCCGCCGGCCACGGACCGCCAGGCCCACGGCCGCGGCGACGAGCTGCTGCTCGGCGATGTAGATCTGGAAGAACCGGTCCGGGTACGCGGCGGCGAAGCGGTCGGTCCGGGTGGAGTCGCCGACCTCGCCGTCGAGGGCGACCACGTCCGGCCGGGCGGCGCCCAGGGCGCGCAGCGCGTCGCCGTAGGCGTCCCGGGTGGCGACCTTCGTGCCGCGCTCGTAGCGGGGCAGCTCCGGGCGGCGGGGCCCGACCGGTTCGGCGCGTGGCGTGCCGAGCGGCCTCGGTCCGGTGACCCGGATCCGCCGTGGCCCGCCGAGCGCCCGTACGGCCCGGTCAGCCAGCTCGGGATCGAGCGGCTTGCCGTGCCAGGACGGGTCGTTCTCGATGTCGGGCACGCCCTTGCCCTTGACCGTGCGGGCCAGCAGCACCGTCGGTCCGGTGCCGTCGCGGGCCTGCCGGTACGCCTCGTCGACCGCGCCGAGGTCGTGCCCGTCGAGCACGATCGCCCGGCAGCCGAACGCCTCGACCCGCCGCCGGTAGGTGTCCAGGTCCCACTCCAGCTCGGTGGGGCCGCACTGGCCGAACCGGTTGACGTCGACGATCGCGGTGAGGTTGCGCAGGCCGTAGTGGCCGGCCTTGTCCAGTGCCTCCCAGATGGAGCCCTCCGCGGTCTCGCTGTCGCCGCAGAGCACCCAGACGCGCGCCGGCGACCGGTCCAGGTACTGCGCGGCCAGCGCCACACCCACCCCGACCGGCAGGCCCTGCCCGAGTGAGCCGGTGGCGACGTCGACCCACGGCAGGACCGGGGTGGGGTGGCCCTGCAGGCGCGAGCCGGCCCGCCGGTACGTCTCGAGCAGCTCCTGCTCGCTGATCGCGCCGACGGCCCGGAACACCGCGTACAGCAGCGGTGAGGCGTGGCCCTTGGAGAAGATCAGGTGATCGTTGCCGGGGTTGCCCGGGTAGGACCAGTCGTAGCGCAGGTGCCGGGCGATCAGCACGGCGAGCAGGTCGGCGGCGGAGAGGCTGGAGGTGGGGTGGCCGGAGCCGGCCGTCGTGCTGCACCGGATGGCGTCGACCCGCAGTTGCGCGGCCAGCTCCGCCAGCCCGGTCAGGTCCTCGTCGTGCAGGGTGCGTTCTGCTTCCAGGGTCACGGAGCCACCGTAGTCGTGAATGCGGTGGCTTTTTCCTTTTCGGCCGAGTCATCCCCGACCGGCGAGCAACCAGAACGCCACCAGCAGGTACGGCAGCACGGCGACCGCGAACGCGGCCGGGTTGCCCAGCGCACCGGCCAGCAGCCCGTACCCGGCGTAGCAGGCGACGGTGGTCAGGTCGGTGGCCATCCCGGCCAGCGAGGTGACGGTGGCCCGGGCGTCGCCGGTGATCCGCGCCTGCAACCGCACGTCGGCGAGCACGGTGGCGAGCTGGAACGCGGCGAACGCGAGCGCCAGCAGCAGGAAGCCGGCCGGGTGGCGCAGCAGCGCCCCGCCTGCCGTCGCCGCCGCCGCGAGCACCAGCAGGCCGGCGTGACCCCGGTGGGACAGCCGCTCGCCCAGCGGCGCGAGCAGCCCGCCCACGGTCATCCCGACCCACACCAGCAGGAGCAGCAGCGGAACGGTCGCCTCGGCGACGCCGGTGTCCCGCGCCAGCAGCCCGGTGTACTCGTCGAGCCCACCCCAGATCGCGGCCACGCCGGCGACCAGCAGCACGGCGACGCGGACCGCGCGGTCGGCCCGCACCTCGGCGAGACCGCCGCGCAGGCTGTCCCACCAGCCGCGCTCATCCCCGGTCGGCCGCCTCTGCGGCGGGGAGTCCGCGTTCGCCGCCGCCGGCCGGCCCGCGTCGACGACCGGCGACGGACCGGCCACCGGCGACCGGTGCTCCGGGAAGCGGGCCGCGACGGCGGCGGCGAGCAGGCAGGTCAGCACGCTGGCGGCGCCGACCGCCGGATAGCCGCCGAGCGCGTACACCGGCCCGGCGAGCGCCCCGGAGCCGACCGCGCCGAGCACCTCGGCGGTGCGGGCCCGACCGATCAGCCGGGCGTACCGGTCGGCCGCGCCGAGCCGGTCCAGCTCGGTGAAGACCAGCGCCTCCAGCGCGCCGGAGCGCAGCGCGCCGCCGGCGCCCCAGAGCAGGAAGCCGGCGGCGAACGCCGGGTAGGACGGCAGCGCCACCCAGAGCGCGAAGCCGGCGGCGGCGAGCAGCGGGGCCAGGCAGAGCAGCAGCCGGCGGGACAGCGCGTCGGCCACCGCCCCGGAGGGCACCTCCAGCACGATGCCGGCGGTCGACCAGAGGACGAAGAGCGAGGAGATCTGCCCGACCGACAGCCCGGTGTCGGCGAACAGCAGCACGTAGAGCGGGTAGAGCAGGACGAGGTCGGTGAGGAACGCGTAGCCGTAGAGCGTCGCCGCGAGGCGGCGGGGCGCGGGCACGCGGGCAGGAGCGACGAGCATGGGGCCTTCCCACGGGACTAGACGGACACCGGTCGCAGTGCGTGGTGTCCGCGGTGGCCCGCGGCCCCGTCGTTCAGGCGGGCATCAACATCGCCAGGTCATGCGAACGATCCTAGCCGCGAGGTCGTCCGCCCGTGGTCCCTCGGCTCGCCGCCCGGGACGGCGAGCGGGGCGGAACCCGATCGGATCCCGCCCCGCTCGCTGCCCGCTCGGTTCAGCGGCGGAACCTGTCCGCGTCCGCCTGCGGGATGACCATCGTCTCCTCGCTGTCCGCGGCCTGCTCGGCGGTGGGCTGGCGCGGCGTGGTCGGCTGGGTGCGCTCGGAGTCGGCGAGCGACGGGATGACCTGGGTGGTCTCCCCGGCGGCCGGCGTCGTGTCGTCGGCGGCCCGCGTCGGCAGCACCTGGGTCGACTCGGCCGGGTCCGGGTACGCCGGCCCCGGGCGGGTGCGGTCGGCCTCGGTGTCGCCGGCCACCGGCCGGATCGGCTCGGCCTCGCGGTCCGCGGCGAGCCGGGCCGCCACGTCGCGCCGGCCGGCCTGGTAGGCGCGGGCGTGGGTGGCGATGGTCCGGGACTCCTCCTCGGCCCGGGTCAGCCAGCTCTCCCAGCGGCTCTGCATCGGCCGGACCAGACCGCCGCCGACGCCCACCACCAGGATGCCGCCGACGGTGGCCAGCACCGCGATGAGCACCGGCGTGGTCACCGCGGTGGCGACGCCGATCTGGTTGAGCGCGGCGATGACGCCGAGGCCGAGGATGAACACCGACGCGAGGTTGGCCAGCACCCGGCCGTAGGACAGGCCGCCGAGGGCGCTGGAGATGATGTCCTTCACCGCCCGGGCGATGGCCGCGGCCACCACCACGATGACGATCGCGACGAACGCCCGGGGCAGCCAGGCGACCACGCCGGCGATCAGGTCGGAGATCGGGTTGGGGCCCCAGATGCCGAACGCGAGCTGGAGCGTGACCAGCAGCACCCCGTAGTAGGCCAGCTTCGCGACGATGTCGCTGGCGTCGTACTTCGAACGGGCCAGCGCGGTCTTGATGCCGCCACGTTCCACGGCCCGGTCGAAGTGCACCCGCTCCAGGACCTTGTCCACCAGCTTCCGCACGGCCTTGGCGACCAGCCAGCCGACGACGAGGATGGCGATGAACGCGACCGCCTTGGGCAGGAAGAGCATTACCGAACGGAACGCGTCGCCCACCGCGTCACCGAAGTTGTCTCTCATCGAAGGGCCTCCACGCAGGGATGTCAGGGTCGTACCGGGGGGCCCTACCCGCACCGGAGCGCGGGGAAACGCTCAGCCGCGCGGGCAGCGATAGCCGACCCGGGCGCCGGCCTGGATCGGTGTCGGTTCGACGATGTTGACGGTGGCCGTCCCGGTGGTCGCGCCGACTCCGCTGAACGTCCACCTGAGGGTGAGCGTGGCGGTCCGCTGCCCGCTGCCGACCCGTTCGCGCAGCAGCGCGCCGGGCGGCGCATCCGAGCGCAACCACTGGTAGCGGATGGTCCCGGCCCGCCCGTTGGTGCGCACGGTGGCGACCACGTCGACGGTCACGTCGCAGGCCACCCCGGCCGGCCGGGGCACGGCCACGGAGACCTGCTCGATCTCCAACGGCCGCAGCCGCTGCCACAGGTAGAGCCCCACCACCACCAGCAGCGCCGCGGTGAGCACTGTGGACAGGACCGAGACGATCCGGCGCCAGACCGGGCGCGGCGGGCGGGCCGGCGGTGCGACCGGCCAGGGCGGGGCCGGCGGCGGCGTCGCCGGCACGCCCGGACCGAAGCGCAGCTCACCGCCGGGCGCGGGCCCGAACCCGCCGCTCACCGCCCGCGCCGTCGGTTGCGGGTACGCCCCGGCGGGCGCGGTCGGCACGATCGGTCCGGTGGCCGTCGGCGGGTACCCGGCGGTTGGCTGTCCATCGGGCCGCCGCGGCGAGTCCAGGTGGACGGTCGACTCGGGTCCGCCGGGGGCGGCACCGCCGAAGCGCACGGTCGGCTCCGCGCCGCCCGCGGCAGGTGCACCGAACGGCACGGTCGGCTCCGCGCCGGCCGGGACGGGCGCGGCCGGGTCGGCGCGGTGCGCCGTCGCGGCGGTTCCGGCCGTGGGGGCCGCCTGCGGGCGGGCCAGGTGCGCGGTCGCCTCGGAGGCGGGGTCGACGGTCAGCGGCGCGGTGGCGTCGGTGTCGACCGGTGGCCGGGGCGGAACGAGGTGGACGGTGGGCTCCTCCGGCCGGGTCACGTTGGCCGTCCCCGGTCCGGGTCGCGGTGCTGGGCAGCGGGCACGTCGTACTCCTAGCCGGGGGTGCAGTAGTGGTAAAGCGTCACGTACACCGGTTTCGCCGAGGTGGCCGCGTTGCCGGCGGCGTCGACGGCGGTGACGTGGATCGGGATGCGACTGCTCTGCTTAGGTGCGGCCAGCGGACCGAGCGTGCCGGTGAACACGCCGCGCCCGGCGGCGGCCATCCGGACCGTCCCGGTGGCGCCGTCGAGGGTGTAGCGGAAGGTGACCGTCAGGGTGGCCGGAGCGTCGCGGTCGTCGGTGACGGTGGCGGTGACGGTGCTGCTCTGGACCCCGAACGGGCAGCCCTTCGGTTCGAGCTGACCCGGGTCGGCGCCGACGCCGCCGACGACCGGCGCGGTGACGTCCGGCGGGGGCGGCGGCGCGGTGCGACGCGACGGGGTGGGGGTCGGCGCACTGGTGCGTACCGGGGGCCGGGTCGGCGCCCGGGTCGCGTCCGGCGTGGTGGACGGCGTGGCCGTCGGCGGCGTGGGCAGGGCGGGCGGCCCGGCGGACGGGGTGGGGGTGGCAGCCGGTGGCGCGGTCCCCGTCGGGGCCGGCGCGGTGGGGGCGGAACCGGCCGGCGTCGGGCCGCCGGGTGCAGCGGCGGGGGCCGGGGTGTCGCGGGCGGCGTAGCTGTAGCCGGCGCCGCCGACCAGCACCGCGGCGACCAGGGCGCCGGCCGCCAGCACGACCCGCTTGCGGCCCCGCCGGGACCGGCCGCCCCGGCCGGTCGTGGTGCCGAGCGCGGTGCCGGCCAGCGCGGTCGCGCCCTCCGCCCGGTCGGGGAACGGCCACAGCGCGGCGAGCAGAGCTGCCCGCCGGGCCAGCTCGCGCAGCCCGCGCTCCTCCCACTGCGCGCCGTATCCGGCGCCGGCCACCCGGTCCAGCAGGGCCAGGAAGACCTGAGCCGGTTGCGGCCGGTCGTCGGGGCGTTTGGCCAGCCCGTGCCGCAGCAGCTCGTGCACCTCGGCGGGCGCCGGGTCGGTGGGGATCGGCGCGGTGGCGTGCTGGTCGCGCAGGAAGAGCAGACCCGGACCCGGATACGGGGGTTGCCCGGTGAGGCACTCGAAGAACGTGGCGGTGGCGGCGTAGATGTCGCAGGCCGGGCTGGCCGGAGCGCCGGTCCACTGCTCGGGGGCCATGTAGCGGGGCGTGCCGGAGACGGTGGTGTCCGAGCCCTGGCCGATCGGCATGGCGATGCCGAAGTCGGCGAGCTTGCTCGACCCGGTGCCGGTGACGAGCACGTTCTCCGGTTTGTAGTCGCGGTGCACCACCCCGTGGGCGTGCGCGGCGGCGAGCCCGGCGAGCGAGCCCTTCAGCACGCACAACGCCGCCTCCGGTGTGGTCGCTCCGTGCGCGCGCAGCATCTGCCGCAACGACACGCCGTCGACAAGTTCCATCACGATGGCCGCGCCGTGGGGCGACTCCACGTACTCGTAGAGCCGGCTGACGTGCGGGTCGTCGACCTCACCGAGCAGCCGGGCCTCGTCCCGGAAGGCGGCCCGGAAGGCGGAGTCGGCGCCGAGGTCGCGGACCAGATATTTGATCGCGACCGGGGTGCCGGTGGCGTCGTGGGTGGCGAGCACGACGCTGCCCGACGCCCCGGAGCCGAGCGTACGAACCGGCGTGTAGCCGGACAGCTGCCAGCCGCTCATGCGACGAACCCCACCGCGCTCCCGGGACGGCCGACGGTTGCCGCCTCGCTTGTCATTCTGGTCGCGTCGGCGCCGCCGGCCATCGGCGCAACGGACGCTTCCGCACGCCGGACGGCGGGCCGGGACCGGAGGTGTCCCGCCAGGACGGGGCCGGGCGGCGGGTGGTCGGTAGCGGACACACCGCCACTGCAGCAGACCCGCGCAACCCCGCAGCCGGCCGGGCGGCACCGGTCAGAAGCGGCGGGCCGCGGGGACGCCCCGGGGCGGGGCCTGGCGCAGCAGCCACAGCGGGTTGCTCGCCGCGACGATGTCGCCGTCGCGGTCGCGCACCTGGGTGCGCACGTATGCGCCGCCGCCCACCCGCACCGACAGGTCGTGCCAGCCCTGCCGCACCTGCCGCCACGGCACCTGTCCGGTCCTGATCGCCGGTGTCGGGTCCGCCGCTCCGGCCAGGTCGACCTCGCCGGTGACCACCTCCACGGTGGCCCCGGCCGGCAGGTCGGTGGCGCGCAGCCGTACCGTGACGGTGTCGCCGGCGACGGTCGGCAACGCGCCCATCGCGCTGCGACCGCCGAGTTCCAGGTCGAGCGCGCCCCGGTAGCCGACCAGGTCGGCGAACCACGCCTGCCCGGCGCGCAGCGCCGCGACCAGGTCGTCGCGGCCGGTCGAGGCGGCCCAGACGGAGGTGATCCACCGGTCCCGCCCGGCCCGCCAGTCGGTGCCGTCGTGGTCGTCGGTCACCCCGACGGCGGTCAGCGGGATCGCGTTGCGGGCCGCCACGTCGTACGCCCAGAGGTGGTCCTCGACCGGGCGCCGTCCGATCTCGATCAGGTCTGCGCCGAGCCCGTGCTGGGCCACCAGCAGCCGGGCCAGCGAGTCACGTCGCTCCACGTCCAGCGGGTGGTTCCAGCAGACCACGCCGCCGTGGGCGTGCAGGAACTCGACCATCCGTTCGGTGGCGTCGACGTCGTTGTCCCGGTAGGGCGGGGACGGGAAGCGCGGCAACGTGCCGTCGCCGCCGAACCAGTTGAGGTGGCGCACCATCGACACCTCGTACGCCCGGTGGTGGGTCACCCCCGGGTACGCCCCGGCGTAGCCGCGCAGCACCTCGGCGCGCAACCGCTCCCCGCCCTGCCCGGCGCGCCGGGCCCGGTCGAAGACCAGCCCGTCGACCAGGTACGCGCCGCGCGCGCCGCCGGCGACGGTCACACCGAGGCGCAGCCCGCGCAGCGAGTTGTCGCCGGCCACCAGGTCGGGCCAGAGCCGCCGGACGTCGGCGAGCAGGTCGAAGGTGTGCCGCCGCCAGGCGCCGGTCGGGGCGGGCAGGTCGACGGTGCCGTGCCGGCCGTCGGTGGTGTGCCGGGGCGTGGCCGCCGCGCCGAGGCGGTAGCGCAGCACCAGTTGGCCGGCGGGTCGACCGGGTCCGGCCGGGTGGTGGGACAGGGCGACCTCGACGGTGAGCGTGGCGTCCGGGCCGGCGGACTCGGGCCGCACGTCCAGGTGCAGTGTGGTGTCGGAGATGTTGCCGGTGTGCGTCCAGTTCCACGCCTTGCCGGCGTACCAGTGGGTGCCGGCGCCGGTAGCGGTCAGGCGCAGCGCGCGGCCGGGGGCGTCGGGTGCGGCGACGAAGTCGGCCGCCGAGTCGGTGAGCCGCCCGTCGGTGGCCGACGTCCAGGTCCAGGCCAGCTCGCCCTCCAGCTCCTGCGGGCCGTCGAAGCGCACGGCGCGGCGGTGGTCGTGCGCGGCCACCCGGAAGTCGTGGTCGGTCCACCAGAGCACGTCGACGGCGTTGCGGCGGGCCTGGTCGAGGTGGGCGGCGTAGCTGGCGACGCCCTCGCTGAAGGAGGCGTGCAGGTGCATGGCCATGCTGATCGGCCGGCGCCCGCGGGGCGGTGGCGGCCGGTCGCGGGTGACGGCCAGCCCGACCGGTACGCCGATCCCGGCGACCACCAGTCCGCCCGCGGCGGCGAGCACACTGCGCCGGTCGGCCCGAGCCGCACCACCCATCACACGCCTCCCCCGTCCAGACCGCCCCGTCCACCCTACGGGCGGTCCGCTCCGCCTTCCCCGCCCGCGCCGGCGGGACCACTCACGTCGGGCGGCCCGGTGGCTTTTGTCCTCTGGCGCACCGCGCAGTCGTGGCAATATTCTCCACTTTGCGCGCTGCCATTGGAGTTCCTTTACATCGCCCGACGTCGGTCGGGTCATCGAGGAGATGCCATGCACTTCGACCACCCCGAGCTGGACCGCCGCACGCTGCTGCGGGCCGGGCTCGGCGCCGCGACGGTCGCGGTCGTCGGGACCGAGCTCGCCCTCCCCGCCGCCGCGCAGGCCGCGCCGGGCCCGGACCTCGACTGGATCATCAGCTGTGACGAGTGGGCCGCCCGCCCGCCGGCGGGCCCGCTGTCGGTCAGCGCCATCCCCACCAACAAGATCATCCTGCACCACATGGCCTTCCCGAACGTCACCGACTACTCCGAGGAACACGCCGAGCAGCTCGCCCGGGACTGCCAGGACCTGCACATGGACGGCAACGGCTGGTCGGACACCGGGCAGCACTTCACGGTGAGCCGGGGCGGTCACGTCCTGGAAGGACGGCACGGCAGCCTGGAGCGCCTGGCGGCCGGCGACCGGCAGATGATCGCCGCGCACTGCCCGGGCGAGAACGGTCGGGCGATCGGCATCGAGAACGAGGGCACCTACGTCACCGAGGCCCCGCCGGAGGAGCTGATCGACGGGCTGGTGCGGCTCTGCACCGCGGTCTGCCGGCAGTACGGGCTGCACGCGCACGACATCTTCGGCCACTGGGACTTCCGGGAGACCCAGTGCCCGGGCGCGACGTTCTACCGCGAGTTCCCGGCGGTGCGGCGCCGGGTGTTCAAGAAGCTGGGCACCCACCTGGGTGACGTGCCGGCGCGGCGCTGGCCGGACATCTGGCGCTTCGTCGGCGGCCCGGTGGTCCGGGTCGCGCAGTACCTGCTCACGTTCCGCGGCTACACCGTGCCGGTCACCGGCGTGTTCGACGCGGCCACCGTCGCGGCGGTGCAGGACTGGCAGGCCCGCAACGGCATCCCGGTCGACGTCGACGCCACCTTGACCGCCCCCACCTGGGAGACGCTCGCCCCGGAGCTGGACCAGCGCGACACCGGTGTGCCGGTGGTAGCGGCGCAGTTCATGCTCGCGTCCAAGGGCTACCCGGAGGTCACCCCGAGCGGCGAGTACGACCACGCGACCCGGGCCGCGGTGAAGGATCTGCAACGCCTGCACGGCCTGCCGCCTACCGGGAAGCTGAGCACCACCACCTGGTGCGCGCTGGTGGGAGGTGTGGTGCGCCAGTCGTTCCGCAAGCACTGACGGCGCACCGGCCCGGGCGGACGGTGGGGGCGGCAACGACGCCGCCCCCACCGTCGCGTCCGGACCCAGCCTGGGGCGAAAGGTCGGCATTCACGGCTGGTGAACGACGGCTATCCCGAGCGGCGGTCCGCCCTCGATCATTGCCCGGAGATAGATATGAGTCATTCTCACCTCCGGGTGGAACGCCCGGGCGCGGAGGGCGAGACGTCGGCACCGACCGCCGGGCGAACCGATCGGCCCGACTCCGCGTCCCCGGAGGAATCGCCATGCCCCGTCGCCCACTTCGTGCCCGGCTCGCGGCGCTCACCGCCGCCGCCCTGACCGCGAGCGTCCTGACCGTCACCCCGCCGACACCGGCGCTCGCGGCCACCACGTTCGCCCCGAACGACTACTGCCTCGGCCAGTGCGCCGACATCCTGCCCCCCGGCCAGAACGGCAATGCCACGCTCGTCGCCATCCTGGCCCACCAGGCGCTCGGCACCCGCCCGGCGCACTCCAGCGACCAGCTCGACGAGTACGCGAACCTGGTCTACAACTACGCCGGGCTGACCGACGAGCAGATCGCCCACTTCTACAACGACTCCTCGTTCGGCGTCCCGGCCGCGCAGGTCGAGAGCACCGTCTCGCCGCGCCCGGACGTCACCATCGTGCGCGACAAGGCCACCGGGGTCCCGCACGTCACCGGCACCACCCGCGGCGGCACCATGTTCGGCGCCGGCTACGCCGGGGCCCAGGACCGGCTCTGGGTGATGGACCTGCTGCGGCACGTCGGCCGCGGCAACGTCACCTCGTTCGCCGGCGGCGCCCCCGGAAACCGGGAGCTGGAGCAGAGCGTCTGGGCCAACTCGCCCTACACCGAGGCGGACCTGCAGGCCCAGGTGGACGCGCTGCGCACCAAGGGCGCCCGGGGCCAGCAGCTCTACACCGACGTGGTCGACTACATCGCCGGCATCAACGCCTACATCGACAAGTCGATCGCCGACGACAACTACCCGGGCGAGTACGTGCTCGCCGGCGCCGGCAAGCCGAAGCACTTCACGATGACCGACCTGATCGCCACCGCCGGCGTGATCGGCGGCCTGTTCGGCGGCGGCGGTGGCAGCGAGATCCAGTCCGCGCTGGTCCGGGTCGCCGCCCGGGCCAAGTACGGCACAAGCGAGGGCGACAAGGTGTGGGCGGCGTTCCGCTCCCAGAACGACCCGGAGACCGTGCTCACCCTGCACGACGGGCAGAGCTTCCCGTACGGCGCGACGCCGCCCGGCGCGACCAGCGCGGTGCTGCCCGACGCCGGCTCCGTGGTCGCCGAGCCGCTCGCCTACGACGCCACCGGCGGCGCCGCCGCCCGCACCGGCGCCAGCACCGCCACCAAGGACCTGCTCGGCGGCCTGGCCAACCTGCGCGCGCACGGCATGTCCAACGCGGTGGTGGTCTCCGGCCGGCACACCACCACCGGCAACCCGGTCGCCGTGTTCGGGCCGCAGACCGGCTACTTCGCCCCGCAACTGCTGATGCTCCAGGAGTTGCAGGGGCCGGGGATCAGCGCCCGCGGCGCCGCGTTCGCCGGGCTCAACCTCTACGTGCTGCTCGGCCGCGGCCAGGACTACGCGTGGAGCGCGACGTCGGCCTCGCAGGACCTCACCGACACGTACGCGGTGCCGCTGTGCACCACCGACGGCAGCGCGCCGACGCTGCGCACCAACCGCTACCTCTACCACGGGCAGTGCCTCGCCATGGAGACGTTGGAGCAACGCAACTCCTGGACGCCGACACTCGCCGACTCCACCCCGGCCGGCTCCTACACGCTGCGCGCGCTGCGCACCAAGTACGGTCTGGTCGCCTACCGGGGGCTGGTGAACGGACAGCCGACCGCGTTCACCAAGCTCCGCTCCACCTACCGGCACGAGGCCGACTCGGCGATCGGCTTCCAGGCGTTCAACGACCCGTCGGCGATGGGCAGCGCGACGGCGTTCCAGGCGTCCGCGAACAGCGTCGGCTACGCGTTCAACTGGTTCTACGTCAACTCGACCCAGGCGGCGTACTTCAACTCCGGCTCGAACCCGGTCCGGTCGCCGGTCACCGACCCGAACCTGCCGACGAAGGCCGAGCCGGCGTACGAGTGGGCCGGCTGGAACCCGGACACCAACGACGCCAGCTACACCCCGGCCTCGGCGCACCCGCAGTCGGTCGACCAGGACTACTACGTGAGCTGGAACAACAAGCAGGCCCGGGACTTCTCCGCGGCCGACGGCAACTTCAGCTTCGGCTCCGTACACCGGGGTCAGTTGCTCGACGGGCCGGTGCGCGCCGCGATCGCCCAACGCAAACTGGGCCGCGCCGACGTCGTGAAGATCATGGCGGACGCGGCGGTGACCGACCTGCGCGGCCAGCAGGTCCTGCCCGACCTGCTGCGGGTGCTGGACAGCGCGCCGGTCACCGACCCGGCGCTGGCCGACGCGGTCGGCAAGCTGCGGGCCTGGCAGCAGGCCGGCACCCGGCGGGTGGAGACGTCGCCCGGCTCGAAGGTCTACCAGCACGCCGACGCCATCCGGATCTTCGACGCCTGGTGGCCGCTGCTGGCCTCGGCGGAGTTCCGTCCCGGGCTCGGGCCCGACCTCTACGCCGCGCTCGTCGACGCCATCGAGGTCAACGAGGCGCCGTCGGGCGGGCAGAACGGTGGGCGCGACGGCACCGCGAGCTGGGCGTCGCAGGGCCAGGCGCACAAGGGCTCGTCGTTCCAGCACGGCTGGTGGGGCTACGTCGACAAGGACGTGCGCACCGTGCTCGGTGACCCGGTGGCCGGCGGGCTGGGTCGCGCGTACTGCGGCAACGGCGACCTCGGCGCCTGCCGGACGGCGCTGCTCGGTGCGCTCGGCCAGGCCGCCGCCGCGCCGGCCAGCACGGTCTACCCCGGCGACAAGTCCTGCTCCGCCGGTGACCAGTGGTGCGCCGACTCGATCGCCCAGTCCGGCCTGGGCGGCATCACCCACCCGCTGATCGCCTGGCAGAACCGGCCCACCTACCAGCAGGTGGTGTCGTTCCCGGCGCGCCGCGGCGACGACGTCACCAACCTGGCCCAGGGCCGCCCGGCCACCGCGTCGAGCACCCAGTTCCTGACCAGCTACACCCCCGCCAAGGCAGTCGACGGCAGCCTGGGCAGCCGGTGGGCCAGCAGCTACAAGGACAACCAGTGGCTGCGCGTCGACCTCGGCGCGACCCGTGCCGTCAGCCGGGCGGTGCTGCGCTGGGAGGCGGCGTACGGCACGTCGTACCGGATCGAGGTCTCCGGCGACGGCAGCTCCTGGACGCCGGTGTTCGCCACCACCACCGGCAACGGTGGCGTCGACAACGTCACCTTCGCCCCGGTCAACGCCCGCTACGTGCGGATGTACGGGGTCGAGCGGGCCACCTCGTACGGGTTCTCGCTCTACGAGTTCGAGGTCTACGGGCGGTGACCCGCCCGGCCGGCCGGCGGAGTCCACCCGCCGGCCGGCCGGGTCCGGGCAGGTCAACCCGCGTGATTCGAACGTGTGTGCGATGATGGCCGGGTGTCGGGCGAGGCCACCATCCTGCATGCCGACCTGGACGCGTTCTACGCCTCGGTCGAGCAACGCGACGACCCGCGACTGCGCGGCCGGCCGGTGATCGTCGGCGGCGGCGTGGTGCTGGCCTGCAGCTACGAGGCGAAGGCGCGGGGCGTGCACAGCGCGATGGGCGGTCGGCAGGCGCGGCGGCTCTGCCCGGACGCCGTCGTGGTGCCGCCCCGGATGGCCGCCTACACCCGGGCCAGCCGCGCGGTGTTCGAGATCTTCCGGCAGACCACCCCGCTCGTCGAGGGGCTCAGCATCGACGAGGCGTTCCTCGACGTGGGCGGGCTGCGGCGGCTGGTCGGGCCGCCGGCCGGCATCGCCGCCGAGTTGCGCCGGCGGGTCCGCCGGGAGGTCGGCCTGCCGATCACCGTCGGCGTGGCCCGCACGAAGTTCCTCGCCAAGGTGGCCAGCGGAGTGGCCAAGCCGGACGGGCTGCTGGTCGTCGCGCCGGAGCGGGAGTTGGCCTTCCTGCACCCGCTGCCGGTGGAACGGTTGTGGGGCGTCGGCCCGGTCACCGCCGGCCGGCTGCGCGAGCGCGGTCTGCGTACCGTCGGGCAGGTCGCCCGCCTCGACGAGCCGGCCCTGGTGTCGCTGCTGGGCGCCGGCACCGGCCGGCACCTGCACGCCCTCGCCCACAACCGTGACCCGCGGGCGGTGCAGGTGGGTCGCCGCCGCTCCTCGATGGGCGCGCAGCACGCGCTGGGCCGCGCGCCGCACTCCCCCGCCGAGCTGGACGCCGTGCTGGCCGGGCTGGTCGACCGGGTCACCGGGCGGATGCGCGACGCCCGGCGCACCGGGCGCACGGTGACGCTGCGGCTACGCTTCGCCGACTACACCCGGGCCACCCGCTCGCACACGCTAGACAAGCCGACCGCGCAGACCGCGCCGCTACGGGCCGCCGCCCGGGCGCTGCTGCGCGCCGCGCTGCCGCAGATCGAGCGGTGCGGCGTCACCCTGCTGGGCGTCTCGGTGGGCAACCTGGACGGTGGGCACACCCAACTCACCCTGCCGTTCATCGCCGGGCCGGGGCCGGCGCTGGATGCCGCGGTCGACGCCGTGCGGGACCGGTTCGGCTCGCGGGCGCTGACCCGTGGCGTGCTGCTCGGGCGCGATCCGGGCATGGAGATGCCCCGGCTGCCGGCCTGAACGCCTCCTCCCGCGGTAGGAGACGTGCCCCGCACCGGTGGCCGCGACCGCGGCCTCCGGTCGGGCGCGCGCGGGCAAGCGCGTCACCAGCATCTACAGGCATGACTACCATGTGGAACCGGGCGGCCGGATGGCACCGCCCGCTGATGCTCCTCGTGTCCGCGATGGCGGTGCTCACCGTCGTCGCCGCGGTCGGCGTCGTGGCCGATCCCCGGGTGCTCACCGGCGCGCCGGCCTGGCTCAAGCCGTTGAAGTTCGCGATCTCGTTCGTGCTCTACGGCGTGACGCTCGCCTGGATGCTGTCCCTGTTGCCGACCCGCAGCCGGCTCGCGGAACGGGCGGCCACCGTGATCGTGGCCGTCTCGGTGGTCGAGATGGTCGTCATCGTCGCCCAGGTGATCCGCGGCACCACCAGCCACTTCAACGTCTCCACCGCGCTGAACGCGGCGCTGTTCGACGTCATGGGCGCGGCGATCATGGTGCTCTTCCTGGCCCAGGTCGCGCTCGCGGTCGCCCTGCTGCGCCGGCGCACGCCGGACCGGGCCGGCGGGTACGCGGTGCGCCTCGGCCTCGGCGTGTCGCTGCTCGGCATGCTGGTAGCGGTCCCGATGGTGGCGCGCCGGCCGGCCGGTACGCCGGCCGGGGTCGACGGGGCGCACAGCGTCGGCGTACCCGACGGCGGCCCGGGCCTGCCGCTGGTCGGCTGGAGCACCACCGGTGGCGACCTGCGCGTCGGTCACTTCGTCGGGCTGCACGCGTTGCAGGCGCTGCCGCTGCTGGCGATCCTGCTCGACCGGTTCCTCGGCGCCCGGCTGGACGAGGTGACCCGGGCCCGGCTGGTGCTCGTCGGCGGCGCCGCGTACGCCGCCGTCACGCTGCTGCTCACCTGGCAGGCGCTGCGCGGGCAGCCGCTGTCCCGCCCGGACGGGCTCACCCTGGCCGTGGCGGCGGCGCTCGCGCTCGCCACCGCGACGGCCGCCGGCCTGGTGCTGGCCCGCTCCTCCCGCGCCGCCCGGGTGGTGCTGGTCGGATGAGCACCGCGTTGTTCGGTCTGACGTTCGCGCTCGCCGCGCCGTTCTGGGCGCTGATGATCCTGACGCCCCGCTGGTCGTGGACCGCGCGCGTCGTCGGCTCGCCGCTGATCGTGGCACCGGTGCTGCTGGTGTACGCGCTGCTGGTGCTGCCGGCGCTCGGCGCGGTGCTGCCGGTGGTCACCGCGCCCACGCTGGACGGCCTGCGGGAGCTGCTCGGCACCGCCGACGGCGCGGCGGCGGCCTGGGCCCACATGATCGCCTTCGACCTCTTCGTCGGCCGGTGGATCTGGCAGGACGCCCGGGAGCGGGGCGTCCCAGCCCTGGTCACCGCCCCGGTGCTGGTGCTGACCATCCTGCTGGGCCCGCTCGGCCTGGGGGTCCACCTCGGACTGCGGCAGCGGTGGCGACGGCCGGTGGCCGCGGTCGCCCCGGTTGCCTAGGCTGACCCGGTGGGCTGGGTGGGGCGGCTGTTCGACGCGCGGGACACGCTCGCGCGGATGCTGCTGCTGGATCTCAGCGGCGTCGGCTATCTGGTCGTCGGCGCGCACGGCCGGCCGGGGCCGACGGCGACGCAGTGGCTGCTCGCGCTCGCGGCGTTCGCCGTGGCGTTGCTGTGCCACCGCCGGCCGCTGGTGAACCTGCTGGTCCAGTCGGCCCTGCTGGTCGCGGCGTTCGGCTTGGTCGACGACGTGATGATCAATCAGGTCGGTGCGAGCTGGGCGCTGCTGGAGCTGACCATGCGGGCCAGCCGGCCGCGGACGTTCGGGCTGGCGGCCGGGCTGCTGATCGCCGTCGATCTGACCGACCTGGTCGGCGACCCGGTCCGGCAGGCGCTCACCGGGCTGTTCGGGCTGGCCGTCACCGTCGGCCTGCCGCTGCTGCTCGGGCTGGTCGTGCGGACCACCCGGGAGTTGGGCCGGCAGGCCGAGGAGCGGGCCGCGGCGGAGCAGCGCCGGCGCGAGTCGGAGAGCCGGGCCGCCCGCGCCGACGAGCGCAGCGCCATCGCCCGCGAACTGCACGACGTGCTCGCCCACCACGTCGCGTCGATGGTGCTGCGGGTCGGGGTGGCCCGGCACGTGCTGCCGGACCTCGATCCACGGGTGGGTGCGGTCTTCGACGACGTGCACGGCACCGGCACGGCGGCGCTGACCGACCTGCGCCGGCTGGTCGCGGTGCTGCGCCACCCCGACGGCGTGCCGGGCGACGCGGCGCTGACCGTGATCGAGCCGGCGGCGCTGCCAGCGGCGCTCGACGCGACGGTGGACCGGGCCCGGCAGGCGGGGGTCGTGGTGGAGGCCGACGTGGACGCGGCCGTCGGCACGCTGGACGCGGTCCGCGGCCAGGCGGTGCTGCGGCTGACCCAGGAGGCGTTGACGAACGTGGCGAAGCACGCGGGCACGGCGGCCCGGGCCCGGCTGACCGTGTCGGTCGTCGACGGCGCGGTGCACTGGACGGTGTCCGACGACGGGTGCGGCGCCGCGCCGGCCGGGGTGCCGTCCGGCGGCGGTCACGGCCTGGTCGGGATGCGCGAGCGGGTGGAGGTGCTCGGCGGGCAGCTGGAGGCCGGGCCGACCGGGTCCGGTTGGCGGGTGCGTACCGTCCTGCCGCCGGACGCGCCGGAACGGCTCGCCGCCGCCGGGCCGCCGGCACCCCGCCCGGCCACGCCGGGGCCGGCGTGATCCGGGTGCTGCTGGTCGACGACCAGCACCTCATCCGGGCCGGCCTGCGCATGCTCTGCGACGCCCAGCCCGACCTCGAGGTCGTCGGCGAGGCCGACAACGGCCGGGACGCCGCCGCCCTCGCCGCCCGGCTGCGCCCGGACGTGGTGGTGATGGACCTGCGGATGCCCGGCGTCGACGGGATCAGCGCGACCAGCCGGATCCTCGCCGACCGGCCCGCCACCCGGATCATGGTGCTGACCACGTTCGGCGACGACGACCATCTCTACCCGGCCCTGACCGCGGGCGCCTGCGGTTTCCTGCTCAAGGACGCGCCGCCGGCCGACCTGCTCGACGGGGTCCGGCGAGCCGCCGCCGGGGACAGCCCGTTCAGCCCGGAGGTGCTGCGCCGGCTGGTCCACCGGGCGGTGCGCGCCCGGGCCGACACGCCGCGGCGCACGGCCGAGTTGACCGCCCGCGAGCAGGACGTGCTCGCCCTGGTGGCGGACGGGCTGTCCAACACCGAGATCGCGGAGCGGCTGCACATCGGCGTGACCACGGTGAAGACCCACATCACCAGCCTGATGACCAAGACCGCCAGCCCCAACCGGGTCCGGCTGGCGCTGTGGGCCCGCGGCGGCTGAGCCTCACTCCTCGACCGCGCCGCCCACCGCCCGCAGGTGCGCCCGGAACGTCACCGCCGGGTCCGCGGCCCGGGCGGCCAGGTAGTCGCCGAAACGGACCTGCCCGCGCAGCGACTCGCCGCCGCTGATCCGGTCGGCCTGCCGCCGCTCGGTGTCCCGGATGGACCCGGCCAGGTCGAACAGCTCGCCGGCGGCGTCGGCGGGCACGAAGAGCACGCCGTCGTCGTCGGCCAGGGCCAGATCACCGGCGTCGACCGTCCACCTGCCGACCCGCGCCGAGCCCAGCGCCCCGGCCGGGGACGGGTCCAGCGCCAGCGGCCCGGTCGGGGTGGCGCCGACGCTGAACACGGGCAGCCCGACCGCCGTCAGCTCCGCGGTGTCCCGGTGCGCGCCCCACACCACCAGACCGGCCAGGCCGGCGGCCTGCGCCTCCCGCACGACCAGATCGCCGACACAGGCCCGGTCGGTGCGCCCGCCGTCGTCGACCACC
Organism: Micromonospora sp. NPDC050980; assembly: GCF_040653835.1. NCBI lineage: Bacteria > Bacillati > Actinomycetota > Actinomycetes > Micromonosporales > Micromonosporaceae > Micromonospora > Micromonospora sp. NPDC050980. The sequence goes on from NZ_JBFAGS010000020.1 coordinate 43,504, forward strand.
AGCACGTCGCCCGGCGCCGCCCGGTCGATCGCCTCCAGGAAGATGTCGACGCTGCCGGCGTGCCGGGCCGGGCGCACCCGCCCGGCCAGGCGCCACCCGGCCCGCAGCGGGCGTACGCCGGCCGGGGCGCAGCGGACCGGCACCCCGGCCCGCAGGCAGGCGTCGGCGACGTGGGCGGTGGTCAGCGCGGCGAACCGCCCGGCCGGCGTGGTGTGGTCGGTGTCCATGGGCCGACGCTAACCAGCCGGGCCGGCGGCGGCAGGTGCCAGTTGCGTCGCCGTGGCCTGCCGGCCGTCGCGGTGTCGGTCAGTGGCCGGCCAGCCTCGTCACGCCGTCGCCGGTGAGGTCGGCCAGCACCACCCGGCGGCCGGTCAACGCGAGCAGCAACGCCTCGCCCGGGCCGCGCACCAGCGGACGGCGGATGTCCTGCCGGTGCACCTGAAGGCCGGTGAGCTGGCCGTGCCAGCCCACCACGGGCAGGCGGAACCGGTGTTCGGCACGGTCGCGCAGCGCGGCGGCCAGCTCGCCGGGGGACCGCCGCCGGGCCAGCCGCGCGTTCGCCACGTGCGGCCGGAGCCCGGCGCCCACCAGCAGCGGCAGCAGCGCCCACGGCGACTGGACAAGCGGCGACACCGGGTGCCCGGCGACGTCGCGCACGGTCCACGCGCCGCAGAGGCTGGGCGTGTCCAGCTGGGCCGGCGTGAGCGAGTCGATCAGGTCGGCCGCGCGGCGCCGCTCGGTGGCGATCATCGGCAGCAGCTCGACGGCCACCGCACCATTGTGGCCGGGCGGGCCGGACGGATCAGCCTCGGAACGTGCGGTCCAGCAGATCGAACAACGCGGCCCAGTGCCGCTCGGTGGCCCGCTCGTCGTACATCGGGGTGTCCGCCTGCGTGTAGCCGTGGTGGGCGCCCGGGTAGACCTCGGAACGGTAGGTGACGCCGGCCGCGTCCAGGGTCTTCTCCAGGACGGCGATCTGCTCGGCGGTCATCGAGGCGTCCTGGTCGGCGTGGCCGAAGTAGAGTTCGCCGGTCACCGCCCCGACGCCGAGGTGCGGGCTGTCCGGCGCGTCGGTGACCACCCGGCCGGCGTGGAAGGCCGCGACCGCGGCGATCCGGTGCGGGTGGGCCTCGATCGCCCGCAGCGCGTTCGTGCCGCCCATGCAGTAGCCGGTGATCGCGGCCGGGCCGGGCGCGACGTCCGGTTGGGCGGCGAGGAAGTCGAGGTAGGCGGCCGTGTCGCGGGCCACCGCGTCCGGCGTCAGCGCGGCCATCATCGGCCCGAATCGTTCGAACAGCTCGGCGCGCCGGCTGTCGTCGGCCAGCGCGGACATGTCGACCGGCCGGGTGCGACCGGAGCGGTGGAACAGGTTGGGCACCAGCACGACGTGACCGCGGGCGGCGATCGTCTCGGCCATCTCGACCAGCCGGGGCCGCAGCCCGAACGCGTCCATGAACAGCAGGACGCCCGGGAACGGTCCGCCGGAGTCCGGCCGGGCCAGCACGGCGTCCGCCGTCCCGTCGCCGGTGGGCACGTCCACGTTCGCCGACTGCACTGTCCCGACCTCCTCGCTGTGGTCTTTCCGCAGCGCACGCTACTCCCGGCGGTGCCGCGCGGCACCTCGGGGCCGCCGGCGGGAGAGCCACCACCCGGCCGGCGCGGTCGGTGGACAGTTTGCGCCGGCCGAGCGCGGGAATCCCGCTGTCCCGGCAGAGGGAGGCGGCGAGATGGACCAGGACCAGTTCATCGGCGCGGTGGCCATGCGCTGCGGCGCGTCCGCGGAGCAGGCCACCGCGCTCACCCGGGCCACGTTGACCACGCTGGCCGAGCGGATCGACGGCGGGGAGGCCCGCGACCTGGCCGACCGGCTCCCGGAGGCGCTGCGGGCGTACGCGTTCGGCCCGGCGGAGGCCGCCGAGCGGTTCGGGCTCGACGAGTTCGTGACGCGCGTCGGCGGACGCGCGGACGTCGACGCCGCGGCGGCCCGCGACGGGGTGACCGCGGTCTTCGACGTGCTGCGCGACGCCGTCGACCCGGCCGCCTACGCGCAGGCCGTCACCCAGCTCCCGGCCGAGTACGGCGACGTGGTCGACCGGAGCGCGCCGGTCGCCCGGCGCCCGGCGTGAGGGTGGTGCGATGAGCGACGACGCGCTGCGCCGCCCGCCGGAGGCCGACGCGCAGGAGCAGCGGCAGGACGAGACGGTCGTCGGCCCGGCCGACCGGGTGACGGACGCCGTGCCGGAGGCGACCGACGCCGACCTGGCCGAGCAGGGTGTGCTGCGCCCACCGAGCGACCGCGCCGGCCTGGGCGAGTCGGTCCGCGACGACCTCGCCCCGGCCGACGCGGTGGAGCAGAACCAGGAGATCCCGCGGCCCGACGAGGAACGCTGGGTGTGACCGGTCAGTGGTCCGGGCTGTCCGCCGGGGCCATCAGCCGCAGCGCGTTCGGGTCCAGGCCGATGCGCACCGGCGTCCGCCCGTAGGGCTCGCCGTCGACCTCGATGCTCGCCGGCCGGTCGGTCTCCAGCCAGAGCTGACGGACGGCCAGGAACGGCTCGTCGCGCAGCGTGCGGCGGCGGCCGGCCACGGCGTTGCGCGCCGTCTCGCGCAGCAGCCCGCGCCGGCTCGCCCCACCCACCGGGTACGCGACCAGCAGCCGGTCGTCGGCGTCGGCGTCGGCGGTGATCGGCCGGCCGGCGTGGAACCCGCCGTTGGCCACGTACACCTGGTGCGTGGTGAACGTGTGCTCCTGTCCCTCGGCCCGGACGGTCACCCGCAGCGGCCGGTGCCGGGTCAGCAGGCCGAACGCGGTCAGCGGGTAGGCCAGCCGGCCCACGGCGCGTTTCAGCCGGGGCGGCGCGGCCCGCATGATGTCGGCGGACAGGCCGATCCCGACGTGGTTGGTGAACCGGGTGCCACCGATCAGCCCGAGGTCGACGTCGATCACCTTGCCGTCGGTGAGCACCGCGATCGCCGCGTCGAGGTCGAGCGGGACGCCGACGGTGCGGGCGAAGTTGTTGGTGGTGCCCAGCGGCAGCAGGCCCAGGGCGACGTCGCGGTGGGCGAGCAGCCGCGCCGCCGCGCCGATGGTGCCGTCGCCGCCGCCGGTGACCAGCAGGTCCGGGCCGAGGTCGGCCGCCTCTGCCAGCGCCCGGTCCAGCTCACCCGGCCGGTCCACCGCAAACGTGCCGAGCAGCGTGAACCCGGCCGCGCGCAGGCGCGAGTGGACGGTGTCGTGGAGCCGGCGGCCCCGGCGGGAGTGCGCGTTGACCACCAGCGCCGCCCGCCGTCGTCCCCGGATCGCCGCCGACAGCTCCTGCTTGGTCCGCACGGTTGCGACCCTATCCGCTGCAAGGAAGGGCCCCCTGTTATCGCTTTTTGTTGTACAGGGGGGCCCGCTTAACATGTTCGCGCTCAGCCGGCGGGCCAGACCAGGTCGACGCGTTCCAGGTCGACCGGGTAGCCGGCCCGGGCGAACGTGGCGGCCATCGGGTGGTTGCTCTGGTCGGTGGCCGCCACGATCCGGTCGGCACCCGTCTCGACCAGCCGGTGGGTCGCCTCCACCAGCAGGTCGTACGCGTAGCCGCGGCCGCGTTGCCCGGGCAGCACGGCGACGAGGGCCACGACCGGGTCGGTGTGGTTGCGGGCCGGCACGGTGAGACCGGCGAGGTCGCCGTGCGCGGTGTACGCCAGCAGCCACCAGTCGCGTGGGCTCGGCAGCCAGGTGAGGAGGTCGAAGTCCTCCTTCGCGGCGGCCTCGACGCCGGAACCGGCCACCGTCCGCCGGGCGTGCGCGTCCAGGGTGCCCTCGGTGATCCGGCGCAGCACGTCGAGGATCACCCCGTCGTCGGGCTCCGGCCGGAACTCCAGGCGACCCGGACGGTCGGGCAGCCCGCACTCCGGTGTCCAGCGGTACCGGTACCGCTCGACCAGCACCGACATGCCGGCCGCGACGGCCGCGTTGATCCGGGCCTGGCCCGCCGCCCGCAGGGCCGGCTCGGCCCGCCAGCCGGGCGGTACCCGCAGCTCGTGTTCGGTCCGGAACGGCGCGGTGCGCAGCAGTTCGACAGCGGCGTCCCGGTCGGTGAAGTCGAAGTGGTCCAGCGCCAGCGGCTGGTCGTCGTCGGGGCCGCCCCACCAGGCCGCCCGGGCCACGACCGTGCCGTCGCGCAGCGCGACCCAGGTCCATTCGGGGCGGTAGTCGGCGATGCGGTACGGGTCGCCGAAGGCGGCCCGGCCCACCAGTGCGGGATCGGGCAGCGAATAGTAGAGCTCCTCCTCGCCCGCGTGCAGCGGGCGGATGACCAGATCGGTCATGGGGTCCTTCCGGAGGCGATGGTGCTCCCGTTCAGGACCGCGGCGTCCTCGCTGCGGGGTGGGAGCACAGGACTGTGGTGGTCATGGCTCTCACCTCCGTACGTTGATCGAGGACGCCGGCGGAGCGTATCAAACGATCTGGTCGAGGTGCGTGGCGAGCAGCTCGCGCATCCGGTTCGGGGGCAGCCGGTCGGGGTGCAGCAGCGCGTGCAGGGTGAGGCCGTCGAGCAGGGCGTGCAGGCGGGCGACCGCCGCCTCGTCGGGCGACCGTTCGCCGGTGAGCTGGGCGACGGCGATCTCGGCGGCGCGGCGTACGCCGTCGTCGGCCTCGGTCATCCGCTTCCGGGCCGCCGGGTCGGCCCGGGCCCGGGCGGCGAGCAGCAGCCACACCTCGGCCTCGCGGACGCGCTGCCGGTCCAGCGGCAGCAGTTCCTCCAGCATCCCCTGGACGACGTCGCGGACGGTGCCGGTCCGGCGCTCGGCGGTGAACCGCTCGGTCGCCTTCGCCATCACGTGCTCCATGGCGAAGACCAGCAGCTCGGTCTGGGTGGCGAAGTAGTGGCGCAGGGCGCTGGGCGACCAGCCGGCCTCGGCGGCGATGCTGCGGACGGTGGCCGCGCCGACGCCGTCGCGGTAGACGACCCGCCACATCGCCTCGGCCAGCTCCGCGCGGCGGGCGTCATGGTCGACGATCTTGGGCACGGGCCTCTCCGACGGCTGATGGGCGGCGGTTGCTAGAATCTTTGTCGCACAGCGTACTAAAACGGGGAGGTCGCATGCTCGTCGGAGTCATCGTCGCGTGCGAGGTGGCCTTCTGGCTGTTCCTGGCCGCCGGGCTGGTCGCCCGGTATCCGCTGCGCCGGCCCCGCCTCGGCGCCGCCCTGCTGCTCGCCGTGCCGGCCGTCGACCTCGTCCTGCTGGCCGCCACCGTCGTCGACCTGCGCGGCGGCGGCACCGCCACGTTCGCCCACGGCCTCGCCGCGGCGTACCTCGGCTTCTCGGTCGCGTTCGGGCACAGCATGGTCCGCTGGGCCGACGAGCGGTTCGCGCACCGCTTCGCCGGCGGCCCGCCGCCGCGCCGCGCGCCCCGTTACGGCTGGGCCCGGGCCCGGCACGAGTGGCGGGAGTGGGGCAAGGGCATGATCGGCTGGGCGGTCGCCTGTGCCGTGCTGCTCGGCGGCATCGCCCTGGTCGGCGACGCCGAGCGGACCGGCGAGCTGTGGGCGTGGGCCGGCCGGCTCACCCTGGCCATGGCGGCCTGGCTGGTGTTCTGGCCGGTGGCCTACACCGTCTTCCCGAAGCGCGCGCCGCGCGGCACCTGAGGCTCACCCGCCCGGCGCGGCCCACCGAGCCGGTCCAGACCGACGGCGGCCAGCAGCAGTCCGACCAGCACCACCAGCGCCAGGACCGGAGGCAGCACCACGCCGAGCGGCGCCGAGCAGCAACGTCAGCCAGCCGACGACGCTGATCAGCGCGAAGAACCGGATCCGCGCGCGTAGCGCCGCGTCGTCGGCCGCCGCCCAGTGGAACAGCGCCAGGTGCACCGCCCGCAGCAGCGCGTAGGCGAGCACGACGAGCAGCGGCCCGTCCAGGCCCGGACCCGACGTCCAGGCCCCCCGGCGTGACCAGCGCGGCCAGGAACAGCGCCGCCATCGCGACCAGGAACCCGCCGCGCACCACACCGACGTCGGCCCGCGTCTGGTTGCCCAACCAGGTGTACGACGACCAGGCGAGCCAGAGCAGAGCAGCAGCAGGCCCTGCGTCATCCCGACCGGGGTCGGGTGCGGCCCGGCCAGCGCCATGATCCGGGTGAGCGCGAAGACGAAGACCAGATCGAAGAAGATCTCGAACGGCGTGACCCGGCGGTCCTCCGCCGCCGGCCCGGGCGGGCGGGGCCACGCCGGATGCCGGCGCACCCCGTCGCGGCCCACGCCCCGCCCCCTACCGTCGCCGCACCGCCCCCGCCGACGGTAGGCCGCCCCGGCCGGGCGGTCGGGCTGTTCCGCCGATCACGCCGCCCGAGGCTCGCCGGCTGCCGAGCCGGGCCGGTCGAGCGCGCCGGCCGCCGGTCGGGCGCGCCGGGCCGGTCGGGCGCGGTCAGGGCCGGCCGGGCGCGGTCAGGGCCGGCCGGGCGGCTCCCGTTGCCCGGGGCGGGGCACCGCTCAGCCGGTGTGCTCGTCGGGCCAGGCGGCCCGGACCAACGCCGGCAGCACCTCGCCCGCCGGCCCGCGCAGGTTGACCGCGCAGACCGCGTCCAGCGGTGTCGCCACCGGGTTCACCTGCACCACGGGCACGCCGAGGCGGGCCGCCACCAGCGGGATCTCGGCGGCCGGGTGGACCAGCGCGGAGGTGCCGACGGTGAGCAGCAGGTCGCAGCGGGACGCCGCCTCGACCGCAGCACCCAGCGCCGCTTCCGGCAGAGCTTCGCCGAACCACACCACGCCCGGCCGGACCGGCGCGGCGCAGCGCGCGCAGGCCGGCGGGTCGAGCGGGCCGGCCGGTGGCTCCGCCGCGTCACCGGGCACCGGCGCGGGGTGGGCGCAGGCCGAGCAGCGGGGCGCGAACAGGCTGCCGTGCAGGCGCACGGGATCGGGGACGCCACCCCGCTCGTGCAGGTCGTCGACGTTCTGCGTGATCACGACGGTGGCCGGCAGCCGGGCCCGGATCGCGGCCACCGCGCGGTGCCCCGGGTTCGGCTCGGCCCGGCGCACCCCGTGCCGCCGGCCCTCGTACCAGCCCCAGACCAGCGCGGGGTCGGCGTGGAACGCGGCCGGGGTGGCCAACCGGCTCGGGTCGTACCGTTGCCAGAGGCCGGTCTGGGCGTCCCGGAACGTCGGCACGCCGCTCTCGGCCGACGTGCCGGCGCCGGTGAACACCACCGGCCGGCTCGCGGCGGTGAGCAGTCGGCCCGCCTCCGGCAGGTCGCCGGCGGCGGTCACCCGTCCACCGTCAGGCGGACGTCCACCCGGTCGCCCAGATCGATGCCCTCCGCCCGGCGCGCCGAGACCCGCAGCGGGACCACGTAGCGCCCGTCCTTCGGCCACAGCGACGTCCGCCAGCGAGTGTCGCCGATCCGGACGCCCACCGGGACCATGCCCCAGCCGTAGGTGACCGAGGCCGCCGCGGCCTCCAGCGCCGCGCACTGCTCGTCGGGCACGGTGACGAAGTGGTAGGGCGCGGGCCCACGCCAGAACCACACCTCGCCGCTGAACGCCAGCTCCATCGGCTCAGGATAGGCGCGCCGGCCGACGCTCCCGGAGCAGCCGCAGGCCCGCCCACGACACCCAGCCGAACAGCGGCGCGACCGCGACCCGTTCCATGCCACCCACGCCGATGCCCACGTCCACCCGGGCCAGGAAGAACGCGGTGCCCACCAGCCCGGCCGCACCGAGGAGCAGTCCGGCACGACACCGGTCGTCCAGCGCAGCCGGACGGACGGCCCGTGCCCCGGCGAGCAGACCCTCGTTGCCCAGCACGAAGATCAGCACCGCGCCCAGCACGTGCCGGTTCTCGTCCACGTCCGCCGGCCAGACGCCGGCCAGCACGTACCCGCCGGCCGCGGCGAGCGTGCCCGCCCGGGCCACGGCCGCCGCCCGACCCCGACCGAACGCGCTCCGACCGGCCAGGACGCCGGCGGCGAGCAGCACCCCCACGGCGACGAAGGCGGCGTTCATCGCCGGGTGCCACGGCGAGCACACGAGCCGCGGCCGGGTGGTGTCCCACACGCCGCACCCGACGTTGCCCAGGTCGCTGAGGTTGTGCTCGGTCCAGTCGAATCGGGGCTGCCGCCAGGCCAGCCCGACCACGACGTTGGCGGTCAGGAACAGCGCGGTGGCGAGCAGCCAGCAGGTCGCGGCGAGCCGGTCACGAGTCATCCGTCGAGTCGACCGCGTCACACCGGCCGCGCGCACGGGGTGTGGCGGGCCGGCCCGGGGTGGGGCCAGACCCACCCCGGGACCGGGGCCTGGACGGCTGGGCCGGCCGCGCGCCCGCTGGCTAGCGTCGGGCCATGACTCAGCCGTCGCACCTGGCCGGGGCGTTGCGCCGCCGCCACTACCCGTTGTCCGCCTGGCCCTGGCGGGCCCTGGCGTACGCCGCGACCACCCTGCCGGTCGCCGGTGTCCTGGCGGTCGCGTGGTCGGTGGTCGTCGCGCCGCTGCTGCTGGTGGTGAGCGCGCTGCGGCGGGACCGGCCGGTCGACGTGCCGGCGCTGGCCGTGCTCGCCGCGCTGGCGCTGGCCGCGCTGGCGGTCGCGCCGCTGGCCGTCGCGCCGGTGGCGGCGGTCGAGCGGTGGCGGCTCGGCCTGGTCGACTCCCGGCCGCTGCCCGGCCCGCTCCGGCGCGGCCCGATCGGCCGCTTCACCGCCGCCGCCTGGCGGGAGGTCGCGTACTGCGCCTGGCTGGCCACCGTGGTGCCGCTGGCCTACGGGACGTTCGGCCTGCTGGTGCTGCTCGACGTCGCGCTGGTCGCCGGTCCGTGGCTGACCGGCGGCGGGGAGCGGATCGTGCTGGTCTGGGACACGGTGGACTCCCCCGCCGGGGCGGTCCCGTACGCCGTCGCCGGTGTGCTCGCCGCGCCTCTGCTGGCCTACCTGGCCGGTCCGCTGGTGGCCGGCCAGGCGGCGGTGGCCCGGTGGCTGCTCGACGGCGCGCCCGACGCCGCCGCGCTGCGCGAGGTGACCCGGTCCCGGGCCCGCCTGATGGGCGCCTACGAGGCGGAACGCCGCCGCATCGAGCGGGACGTGCACGACGGCGCGCAGCCGCGTCTGACCAGCCTCACCCTCCAGCTCGGGCTGGCCCGTCTCGACGTGCCGGACGACTCCCCGGCCGCCCCACCGCTCGACGCGGCGCACGAGCAGGCCAAGGAGCTGATGGTGACGCTGCGCGGCATCGTCCAGGGCATCCGCCCTCGGCAGCTCACCGAACTGGGGCTGGCCGGCGCGGTCGGTGACCTGGCCGCCCGGTCGGTGGTCCCGGTCACCGTGCGGGCGGACCTGTCCCGCCCCGCGCCGGAGCTGGTCGAAACCACCGCCTGGTACGTGGTTTCCGAGGCGTTGGGAAACGTGGCCCGGCACGCCGGCGCGACCCGGGCCCAGGTGCGGTTGGCCCACACCGGCCGCCGGCTGGTGGTGGAGGTCGAGGACGACGGCCGGGGCGGCGCCGACCCGGACCGGGGCACCGGCCTGACCGGGCTCGCCGACCGGGTGGCCGCGGTGGACGGCAGGTTGCTGCTGGCCAGCCCGCCCGGCGGGCCTACCATCCTGCGGGTGGAGCTGCCGTGCCGTCCGTGACCCGGGTCGTCCTCGCCGAGGACGAGGTCCTCCTCCGCGAGGGCCTGGTGGGCCTGCTGACCCGTTTCGGCTTCGCGGTGGCCGCCGCCGTCGGCTCCGCCCCGGCGCTGGTGGATGCGGTCCGTACCCACCGGCCGGACCTCGTGGTGACCGACATCCGGATGCCGCCGGAACACCGCGACGACGGCCTGCGCGCGGCGGTGACGCTGCGCGCGGAGAGCCCGGACCTCGCCGTGGTGGTGCTGAGCCAGCACGTGCAGAGCGGGTACGCGGCGGCGCTGCTGGACAGCGGCGACGGCCGGCGGGTCGGCTACCTGCTCAAGGACCGGGTGGCCGACGTAGCCGAGTTCGCCGACACGCTGCGCCGGGTGGCCGCCGGCGGCACGGCCGTCGACCCGGACGTGGTGCGGCACCTGCTGCGCCGCCCGCGCGACCCGCTCGACACGCTCTCCCGGCGCGAGCGGGAGGTGCTGGGACTGGTCGCCGAGGGCCACTCCAACGGCGCGATCGCGGCCCGGCTGCACGTCACCGAGGCCGCGGTCGGCAAGCACGTCGGCAACATCCTGGCCAAGCTGGACCTGCCGCCGGACGACGACACCAACCGCCGGGTGCTGGCCGTGCTCGCCTACCTGCGCGCCGGTGGCTGAGCCGGCACGCGATCGTGGTGCTGACATCGCGGCCCCCGGGCGTGAGGATGGGCTCATGAGCGCATCACGGGACGCCGTCGACCCGGTGACCGGGTCCGGCCCGGATCACCGCTACCTGCTCGACAACGCGCGCACGGAGGCGGGCGAACGGTTCACCTGGCTCGCCGAGCTGTTCGACGACGTCACGCGGGGGCACGCCGGACGGCTCGGGCTGCGGGCGGGGTGGCGGTGCTGGGACGTGGGCGCCGGCGGTCCCGGCGTTCCCGAGGCGCTCGCCGCGGCCGTCGGCCCGACCGGTCACGTGCTCGCCACGGACATCGACCCGGCCTGGTTGGACCCGCGCGGTGGCTACGAGGTGCGCCGGCACGACGTCGTGGCGGACCCGCCGCCGCAGCCCGGCACGTTCGATCTGGTGCACGCGCGGCTCGTGCTCGTGCACCTGCCGGACCGGGCCCGGGCGCTGGCCACGATGGTCGCCGCGCTGCGGCCCGGCGGGTGGCTGCTGGTGGAGGACGCCGACCCCGAGTTGCAGCCGCTGGCCTGCCTGGACGAGGCCGGCCCGGCGCAGCGACGGGCCAACCGGCTGCGGCGCGCCGTCCGGGAATTGATGACCCGCCGGGGCGCCGACATGCGCTTCGGCCGGACGCTGCCGGGGGCGTTGCGGGCGGCGGGTCTGGTGGACGTCGCGGCGGCCGGCTGCTTCCCGGTCGGCGGGGTGGCCTGCGACCGGCTGGAGGCCGCGACGGTGCGCATGGTCCGCGCCGAGTTGCTCGCCGCCGGGCTGGCCGACGACGTCGAGATCGACGCGCACCTGACCGCCGTCGACGCCGGCCAGCTCGACCTCACCCTCGCGCCGCTGATCTCGGCGTGGGGACGCCGTCCGGGCTGACCGGACACCGCCCCGTCTCGCCGGGCCGGACCTCGCGACCGGCCCGGACCGAGCGACCGGCCGGACCGCGCGATCAGCCCGGACCGCGCGGCGGGTGTGCTCAGAGGCTCATCGGCGCCGGGTCGGCGGCCAGCGCCCGGAACCGTTCGCGCGGCTCGGGCACCAGCCGCCGGGTCGCCAGGTCCAGCAGGCCGCCGACGCCGGTCACGGACGCGACCGGGGTCCCGTCCGGGCGGGTGAACTCCTGCCCGATCCGGAACGTCCTGCCCTCGCCCCAGCGGAACTCGCAGGTGACGTCGACCTCGTCGCCGCCGCGCAGCTCCCGCAGGTAGCGCACCGTCGCCTCTAGGGCGACCGGCCCGACGCCCGCGGCGAGCAACCGGTCCTGAGCGATGCCGGCGGCGCGCAGGCACTCCCAGCGGGCGTGCTCGGCGTACTGAAGGTAGACCGCCTGGTTGAGGTGCCCCTGCGTGTCGAGTTCGTAGCCGCGCACGGTGACGCGCACCCGGAATGGATCTGCCATGCCGGCAGACTAGCCAGCCTCCTCCGGCGCACGGGTCTCGACCAGCGCGCCGTCGGCCAGCCGCAGCCACCGGTCCACGCCGATCGCGGCCAGGAAGCGCGGGTCGTGGCTGACCACGAGCAACGCTCCCCGGTACGCGCCGAGCGCGCTCTCCAGTTGCGCGACGCTGTCCAGGTCGAGGTTGTTGGTGGGCTCGTCGAGCAGCAGCAGTTGCGGCGCGGGCGAGGCGTTGAGCACGCAGGCGAGGGTGGCCCGCAGCAGTTCGCCGCCGGAGAGCACCCGCACCGGCAGGTGCACCCGGTCACCGCGGAACAGGAACCGGGCCAGCAGGTTCATCCGCTCGGCGTCGGCGAGCCCGGGCGCGAACGCGGCCAGGTTCTCGGCGACGGTACGCGCCGGGTCGAGCAGGTCCAGGCGCTGTGACAGGTACGCCACCCGGCCCTCGACCCGGGTGGCGGTGCCGGCGGCCGGCGGCTGGTCGCCGCTGACCAGGCGCAGCAGCGTGGACTTGCCGGCGCCGTTGCCGCCGGTGAGCGCGATCCGTTCCGGCCCCCGGATGCTCAGGTCGAGTCCCTCGCCGGCGAACACCGGGCGGCCGTCGTACGCGGCGCGCAGCCGCTCGCCGTGAAACACGGTCCGGCCGGCGGGCACGGTGGTGTCGGGCAGGTCGATGACGATCCGGTCGTCCTGGCGGGCGGCCCGACTGGCCTGATCCAGCCGGGCCTGCGCGTCGCCGACGCGGGCGGTGTGCGTCTCGGCGGCGCGACCGGCGGAAACCTGGGCGTCCCGCTTCAGGCCACCGGCGACGATCCGGGCCAGCCCGGCGTCGGGCAGGTTGCGCGCGGCGGTGGAGGCACGGCGGGCGGCACGTTCGCGGGCCTGCTGAAGCTCGCGCCGCTGCCGCCGCAGATCCTGTTCGGCGCTGCGGACCTGCCGTTCGGCGACCTCGCGCTCAGCACGGACGGCCTGCTCGTAGGCGGTGTGGTTGCCGCCGTACCAGCGGATCTCGGCGGGTTCGAGCGACGCGATGCGATCCATCTCGTCGAGCAGCGCCCGGTCGTGGCTGACCACCAGCAGGCAGCCGGTCCACCCGCGCAGCACCGCGGTGAGCCGCTCCCGGGCGGCCTCGTCGAGGTTGTTCGTCGGCTCGTCGAGCAACAGCACGTCCGGGCGTCGCAGCAGTTGCCCGGCCAGGCCCAGCGAGATCACCTGGCCGCCGCTGAGCGTGCCGAGCCGGCGGTCCAGCGCCAGCCCGCCCAGCCCCAGCCGGTCCAGCTCGGCGTGGGTGCGCTCCTCCACGTCCCAGTCGTCGCCGACGGCGGTGAAGTGCTCCTCGCGGGCGTCGCCGGCCTCGATGGCGTGCAGCGCGGCGACGGCCCGGTCGACGCCGAGGACCTGCGCGACGCTCTGGTCGACGGCGAACGGCAGATGCTGGGGCAGGTAACCGAGGACACCGTGCACGGTGACCGTGCCGGCGGTGGGGCGCAGCTCGCCGGCGATCAGCCGCAGCAGGGTGGTCTTGCCGGAGCCGTTGGGCGCCACCAGGCCGGTCCGGCCGCCGGTTAGGGAGAAGGACAACTCGGTGAAGACCGGCGTGTCGTCCGGCCAGGAGAAGGTGAGAGCGGAACTGACGACGAAGGCGTCGGACATGATCGACCTCGGAAGGAAGCGCCGGGCGCGAGGTGGCGCTCGGCGGGGCGGGCGGACGACGAAGGGGGCCGCGGCGACGGCGCGTGTCGCGCGTCGGCGGCCGTCCGGGCTCTCACCCGGAGATGTCGTCGTCACCTGCCATGATCACTCCGATGCTCGGGGACCGTTACACCCTAGCTCACGCAGGTAGACCGACGTGCGGGTCGGCGCGGAGGCGCCCAACGGTCGGTCAGGCCGGCCAGGCGTGGCCGATCCCGTCGAGCAGCAGGAGCACCCCGTCGGTGGCCGCCTCCCGCTCGCGGGAGATCTCCCGGTATTCCGGCGAGGCCGACCAGCGCTCGAAGTCCTCCCGGCTGTCGAAGGACAACAGCACCACCTTGTCGTGCGGCCACTCGCCGGACACCACCCGCGGGGCGGTGTCCGCGACGAGCAGCCGGCCGCCGTGCCGGGCCAGCACCGGCAGGAAGGCGGCCACGTAGCGGTCGTAGCGCGCCCGGTCGTGAACGGTGAGCTGCGCGAGGGCATAGACGGTCACCGCGCCAGGTTAACCGCTACCCATGATCTTCAGCACCGCCGACGGGACCGTACTGCGGGAGGCCCGGGGTGGGACCGCCGGTCACGGGATGCTCAGGCCGTACGCGGCGAGGATCTCCAGGATCGGTTGGTAGTAACTGACGCCACCGCTCGTGCAGTTGCCGCTGCCGCCGGAGAGGATGCCGAGGACGGTGCCGGTCGCGGCCACGTAGAGCGGGCCGCCGCTGTCCCCCGGCTCGGCGCAGATGTTGGTGCGGATAAGCCCGGTGACGCTGCCCTCGGCGTAGTTGACGGTCTGGTTCAGCCCGGTGACCGTGCCGCACCGCACGCCGGTGGTGGCACCGCTGCGGCAGACGGCCTGCCCGACGTACGCGTTGCCGGCACCGTAGATCGTCACCTGGCCCGGGTAGGTGTGGACCGCGCTGGGATGGGCGATCGTGCCGGTGTAGCGGACCACCCCGTAGTCGTTGCCGGGGAAGCTGCTGCCGGCGCGGGAGCCGAGCACCGTGGTGCGGGCGCTGTCGGCGTACCAGGTGGCGCCGAGGTTGGTGCAGTGTCCGGCGGTGACGAAGTACCAGGTGCTGCCGCGGCGGGCGTTCGCGCCGAGCGAGCAGCGCCCACCGCCGCCGTAGACCGCCTGCCCTCCGGCGATGAGCGTGCGCAGCCGGCCGGGCTCGTGCCGCAGCACCGCGCCGGAGCGGGTGGCGGTCCGGCGCAGCGCGGCCAGTTCGGCCCCGCGTACCGTGTCGTCGACGGTGACGGTCAGGCGGCCGGTGGCCGGGTCGTGGCCCCAGGCGGTGCCGGCGGTGCGCACCCCGGCGAGCGTCGCGGGTGCGGGTGGCGGGGCCGCGCCGGCCCGGGCCGCGGCCGGGGTGACGGCGAGCAGCGCGGCGAGCGTGAGGAAGACGAGCGACGGTCGGCGCATCCGGAAGACCTCCTGCATCGTCGATAATCGATGTAATAGCAGCATCGCCCCGCAGCCGCCCCGGTTCAAGCGCCGCCCATCGTCCGGTGGCGGACAGCGGGTCGGGCCGATCGACCCCGGACGCCGAAACTTTCGGACCCACGCACCGACTCGGGCACGGCGTGCCGACCACTCCCGGCCGGCACGTTCGCCGGCGGCGACGGCTGGCGCACCGGTGCCGAATCGCGCCATCGACAGCGTTAATTTTTCGGAACGGTTCCGGTAGGCTGCTGGCAGATATTCACTTCGATCATTCCACGGTGACCGGGGGATCCGCTCCCCCACCCGCGCGGCCTCCGGGCGGCCGCGCCCGAGCCGACACCGTGGCGGGCGGTGACCGAGGTGGACCATCCCGTTGACCAGGCTAGGAAAGGCTTTCAGATGGACAAGGTGTTCGCCCGCACCAGAGACGGCGCGGCAGCCCGGCCGCGCAGGCGCGCCGCGGTGGTGTCGATGCTGGCCGGAGCCGCGGCGGTCGCGGCGACGGTCGCGGTCGCGACCAGCGCCAGCGCCGGCACGACGCTCGGCGCGTCGGCGGCGGAACAGGGCCGCTACTTCGGCACCGCGGTGGCCGCAAACAAGCTGTCGGACGGCACGTACGTCGGCATCCTGAACCGCGAGTTCAACATGGTCACGCCCGAGAACGAGATGAAGTGGGACGCCACCGAGCCGTCCCAGAACCAGTTCAACTACAGCAGTTCCGACCGGATCGTCGCGCACGCCCAGGCCAACGGCATGCGGGTTCGCGGGCACGCGCTGGCCTGGCACTCGCAGCAGCCCGGCTGGGCGCAGAACCTGTCCGGCACCGCGCTGCGCAACGCCATGGTCAACCACATCACCCAGGTCGCCACCCACTTCAAGGGCAAGATCTACTCCTGGGACGTGGTCAACGAGGCGTACGCCGACAGCGGCGGCGGCCGGCGCGACTCGAACCTCCAGCGCACCGGCAACGACTGGATCGAGGTCGCCTTCCGCACCGCCCGGGCCGCCGACCCGGGCGCCAAGCTCTGCTACAACGACTACAACACCGACAACTGGACCTGGGCCAAGACGCAGGGCGTCTACAACATGGTCAAGGACTTCAAGGCCCGGGGCGTGCCGATCGACTGCGTCGGCTTCCAGTCGCACTTCAACAGCGGCTCGCCGTACCCGAACAACTACCGCACCACGCTGCAGAACTTCGCCGCCCTCGGGGTCGACGTGCAGATCACCGAGTTGGACATCGAGGGTTCCGGCAGCGCGCAGGCCACCACCTACGGCAACGTGGTCGCCGACTGCCTGGCCGTGGCGAGGTGCAACGGCATCACCGTCTGGGGCATCCGGGACAGCGATTCCTGGCGGGCCAGCGGCACGCCGCTGCTCTTCGACGGCAACGGCAACAAGAAGGCGGCGTACACCTCGACGCTCAACGCGCTGAACGCCGGTGGCACCCCGCCGCCGACCACCGCGCCCCCGACGACCACTCCGCCGACCACCACTCCGCCGACCACCACGCCGCCCACCACGACCCCGCCGACGACTCCGCCGCCGACCGGCGCCTGCACCGCGTCGCTCACCACCAACCAGTGGCCGGGCGGCTTCGTCACCAACGTGCGGGTCACCGCCGGCGGCAGCGCGCTCAACGGATGGTCGGTGTCGCTGACCATCCCCTCCGGCTCGTCGGTCACCAACACGTGGAGCGCCCAGGCCAGCGGCTCCAGCGGTCTGGTGACGTTCCGCAACGTCGACTACAACCGCCAGGTGGGGGCCGGCGGCAGCACCGAGTTCGGCTTCCAGGGAACGGGCACCGCCCCCTCCGGCACGGTGAGCTGCACGGCCGGCTGACCCTCTCCGTCCCCCTACCTCTCCCCTAATTCACGGAAAGAGTGGCTATCCGGTGCTGGATAGCCACTCTTTCCGTGAACGCGGCGGGGGCTGGGTGGGGGTGGGGGCGGGGGCGGGGGCGGGGGTGGCACGGTGGTCAGTCCTCCACCTCGGGGCCGAGCAACCGGATCTCCTCGATGTCCGTGGCCGCCTGGAGTTCGCGCAGCACCGCGTCGTCGATCTGGTTGGTGTTGCGCAGCCGGGTGACCGCCTGCCGCTTGCGGTCCAGCATCGCCAGCTGCAACCGGCGGGTCAGCTCCCGCTCCCGGTCGGCCTCCTCGCCGGGCGGGTTGCGGACCTTTGCCAGGTGTTCCTGGTAGCCGGCCCGAAGCCGGTCCACGGTGTCCGGCGCGACGCCCAGGTCGGCGGCGACCGACGGCAACGCCGCCAGCGCCGCCTCGGTGGCCCGGATCCGCGCCCGACGCACCTCGTCGTCGCGCTCCCGGTCGCCGGTCAGGCCGGCCCAGCCGACCACGGCGGGCAGGGTGGTGCCCTGCACCACCATGATCAACACGATCACCACCACGGTGACGAAGATGATCAGATCGCGCTCGTGCACCCGCGTGCCGTCGTGCGCGGTGACCGGCACGGCAAGCGCCGCGGCGAGCGAGACCGCGCCCCGGAAACCGGCCCAGCCCGCGGCGGTACGCATCCGGGCGTCGAAGTGGGTCGACCGTCGCGGCTCCCGCCGGTCGACGTGCTGCAACGCGGACACCGCCAGGTGCACCCAACTCAGCCGGGTGACGACCACGACCAGCGCGACAAGCACCGCGATGCCGAACGAGGCGGCCGGGGAGTGGCTGGTGATGCTCCGCAGCGAGCCGGGGACCTGCATGCCCAGCAGCACGAACAGGCTACCGTTGATCATGAAGGTGGACAGGTCCCAGAACGCGTAGGCGGTGACCCGGGAGCGGGCCCGGATCACCCGGGGGCCGGCGTACGACAGCAGCAGGCCGGACACGACGACCGCGAGCACCCCGCTGGCGTGCGCCGCGTCGGCGAGCAGGAACGCGACGAACGGGGTCAGGATGCTCACCGCTCCCTCGCGCAACGCGTCGTCGACGTGCTTGCGAATCAGCACCACCAGCCCGCCGACCAGCAGCCCGGCGGCCACCCCGCCCAGCGACTTGCCGACGAACTGGCCGGTGAGCGAGAACGCGCCGGGCACCCTCCCGCCCGCGATCACGCCAGCCGCCACCGCGAACAACACCAGCGCCGTGCCGTCGTTGACCAGGCTCTCGGCGCGCAGCGTGGTGAGGATGCCCCGCGGCATCCGCTTGGCCAGGCCGGCGACGGCGGCGGCGTCGGTGGGAGCCAGGACCGCGCCGAGCACCCAGGCGGCGGCCGGCTCCACGCCGAGGGCCTGGGCGACGTACGCGACGGCGACCATCGTGATGATCACCAGCGCGACGGCCAGCAGCGCGATCACCGCAAGGTTGGCGCGCAGTTCGCGGAGGCTGATCGCCAGGCTCTCCCGGTAGAGGATCGCCGGGAGGAACAGCAGCAGCACCACCTCGGGTTCGAGGACCACGCTGGTGAACGGCGGCAGCAGGCCGAGCAGCGCGCCCATCGAGATGAGCAGCACGGGCGGCGCGACGCTGTACCGGCCCCCGATGGTGGTGCCGATGAGCACGGTCGCGCCGAGCGCCGTGATCAGCACGAGTGCGCTCACGCCGTACCCCCGTCACCGTCCGCCGGGTCCACCGTGCCGCACGGCACGAGGGGGTGGGGTCAAACGGCCCGATCTCTACTCGAAGCGGGACGGGTCGCCGACTCCCCGGCGCAGGATCTCCGGCTCGGGCCCGGAGAGGTCGATGACGGTGGTGGGTTCGAGCCCGCAGTCGCCGGCGTCGACCACGGCGTCGACCAGGTGATCGAGGCGCTCCTTGATCTCCCAGCCCTGGGTCATCGGCTCCGGTTCACCGGGCAGCAGTAGGGTGCTGGAGAGCAGCGGCTCGCCCAACTCGGCGAGCAACGCCTGGGTGACGGTGTGTTTCGGCACGCGCGCGCCGACCACCCGCCGCCGCGGATCCTGAAGCCGGCGGGGCACCTCGGCGGTGGCCGGCAGCAGGAACGTGTAGCTGCCCGGAATCACGGCCTTGACCTGCCGGAAGACCGCGTTGCTGAGCTTGACGAACTGGCCGAGCTGGGCGAAGTCGGCGCACACCAGCGTGAACGGGTGCCGCTCGTCCAACCGGCGGATCTCCCGGATCCGCTCCACCCCGGCGCGGTTGTCGAGCCGGCAGCCGAGGGCGTAGCACGAGTCGGTCGGGTAGACGATCACCCCGTCGGACCGCAGCAGCTCCACCACCTGCCGGATGACCCGCGGTTGGGGATTGTCCGGATGCAGGTCGTAGTACCTCGCCACGGCGGCCAGCCTATGCCCGCTCCCGATCATCCGCAGGTTTGCCGCCGGTCGGTTCCGGAAACAGGTCAGGGCCGTTCACCACAGGGGGGACCGAAAATGTCCGTTACCAGCACCGACCGCGCCGCCGACCGTCCGGCGGAGGTGACCGACCCACTGCTGTGGGACCTGTCCGCCGCAGTCGCCGACGCGCACCAACCCGACGCGGAACGGACGTGCGCCAGCCCGAGCTGCGCCGGCGCCGCCTGGCCGTGCCCCGCGTGGCACACCGCCCAGGCCGGGTTGACCGTCGCGCGGGCCGGGGCGACCGCCGCGAGGGCCGGGGCGACCGTGACCGGGGCGGCACGTCCGGGCGACGCTCTCGCCGCCCCGGTGAGCGACGCCGACCGTCCGGCCGCCGAACCGAGGACCGGCGAGGGTCGTCTGGTCGCCACCGCCGCCTGACCCACCCACCGCCCACCATCTCACGTCGATCAAGGGGTTGGTGTCGTCGGCCGGGTCCGGCCGGACACCAACCCCTTGATCCACGTCCGCCCGGCCAGTGCCCCCACGAACCCCGGACACCCATGGCGCTCCACCCACGCGCCGCGCGCACAGCGAGTGGAACGCAGTGGTTGTCAACACGAGCCCGAGACACCCACCACGTTCCACCCACGCGCCGCGCGGACACTGAGTGGAACGTGGTGGGTGTCAACACGACCCTGGGATCACCACGGTGTGGTGGGGGTCGGCGCGCGTCTGGGTGGGAGCCTTCCCTGTCGCAGAGAGCGCTCTCTTTGGTAACATTGACGGACGCGTAACCGGAACCTAATCTCGCTTCTCAAGAGAGCGCTCTCTCGACCGTCGGACCGCCTCCGAACACCACCTTCTCCTCCGAAGGGGACCTCCATGACACTCCCCCTGCGGGACGTCTCCCCCGTACCCCCGCCGGCTTCCATCCCGTCCCCCGCCCACCGGCGTCGCCGGCGGGCGACCGCCCTCGCCGCCGCCTCCGTGCTCGCGGCCGGCCTGCTCGGTGTCGTGGTCGGCGGTGGCGGCACCGCCGCCGCCGGCACCGTCGGCGCGGGCAGCTACACCGAAACGCTGCCGCCCGGCGCCGCGCTGCCCAAGGGCTGCGGCACGGTCAGCACCAACCCTCGGATCTTCGCCACCGCGGACGCCCCGGCCGGCGCGATCCCCACCAACGACTGGTGGTCCTCGCTGATCTGGAAGCGCAACAGCTGCGGAACCAGCGAGAACCTGCAGGCCCACCCGCTGGCGTTCAAGGCCGAGAACAACGGGCTCGGGCTGTCCTACACCACCACGCCGGCGATCAGCGGCACCGCCACCGGGGTCGGCGAATTCCACTACCCGTACCGCGAGGACGTCCGGGTCGGAGTGGCCGGGCTGGCCGCGCCGGTGGTCAAGGCCGCCGACTGGACGGACTGGACGGTCACCGCCGACTGGAGCGACGGCAGCCGCGGCATGCGGGCCACCATCGGCCACGGGTTGCCGTTCAGCTACTACACCGTCACCGGCGGCGGCGCCGCGCAGCTCACCGCCACCGCCACGCCCACCGTGTGGCGCAACTCCGGCGCCACCATCGGCTTCACGGTCAACGGCCACGACTACGTCGCGTACGCACCGTCCGGCGCGACCTGGACCGTCAACGGCGCCGGCATCAGCTCGACGCTGGCCGGCAAGGGCTACTTCTCGGTCGCGGTGCTGCCCGGCGGCGCGGACAAGGCGGGCCTGGCCGACACCTACGGCCGATACGCCCACGCGCACGTCACCGGCACCCGGATGAGCTACGCCTACGACCCGGCGGCCGGCACGGTGCGCACCACCTACGCGTTCACCACCACGCCCCGCGAGGGCACCGAGACGAAGACCGTGGTGGCGCTCTACCCGCACCAGTGGCGCAGCCTCACCGGCGCCACCCCGGTCACCGGCACGTACGTCTCACCGCGCGGCGCCATGCGGGTGCTCACCGGGGTGCCGTCGTTCACCACCTCGATGCGCTTCACCGGCGTGCTCCCCGAGGTGCCGGGCGTCGGCGACTCGACCGGCGCGGACCTGAGCACCGTCACCAACTACCTCAACGCCGAACTGGGCAACCCGGAGGGGGTCAGCGGCCAGGACACCTACTGGGCCGGCAAGGGCCTCGGCCGGGCCGCCCGGATCGCCGAGATCGCCGACCAGCTCGGGCTGGCGCCGGTGCGGGACAAGGCCGTGGCCGCCATGAAGGCCCGGCTCACCAACTGGCTCACCGCCGGCCCCGGCGAGACCGGCCAGCTCTTCTACTACGACCGCAACTGGGGCACGCTGATCGGCTACCCCGCGTCGTACGGCTCCGACGAGGACCTCAACGACCACCACTTCCACTACGGCTACTTCATCGCCGCGGCGGCCACCCTGGCCAAGTTCGACCCCGGCTGGGCCGACGACACCCGCTACGGCGGCATGGTCGACCTGCTCATCCGCGACGCCAACAACTACGACCGCGCCGACAACCGCTTCCCCTACCTGCGCGACTTCGACATCTACGCCGGCCACGACTGGGCGTCCGGGCTGGCGCCGTTCTTCGCCGGCAACAACCAGGAGTCCTCGTCCGAGGGGATGAACTTCGCCAACGCGCTGATCCAGTGGGGCCAGGCGACCGGCGACACCGCCGTCCGTGACGCCGGCGTCTACCTGTGGACCACCCAGTCCGCGGCCATCTCGGAATACTGGTTCGACGTGCACGACGAGAACTTCCCGGCCGGCTTCGGCCACCAGACCGTCGGCATGGTGTGGGGCGACGGCGGCGCGTACGCCACCTGGTTCTCCTCCGCGCCGGAGATGATCCAGGGCATCAACATGCTGCCCATCACCGGCGGTCACCTCTACCTCGGCGAACACCCGGAGTACGTCAAGGCCAACTACGCGGAGCTGCTCGCCAACAAGGGCGGCCCACCGACGGTGTGGCAGGACATCATCTGGGAGTTCCTCGCCCTCGGCGACGGCGACGAGGCGCTGCGCAACTTCCGCGCCAACAGCGGATTCACCAGCGAGGAGGGCGAGAGCAAGGCGCACACGTTCCACTGGATCCGCAACCTGGCCGCGCTGGGCACTGTGGACACCTCGGTCACCGCGAACCACCCGCTGGCGAAGGTGTTCAAGAAGGGCACCGAGCGCACCTACGTGGCGTCGAACATCACCGCCGCGCCGCTGACCGTCACGTTCTCCGACGGCACCACGCTCGCCGTGCCGGCCGGCAAGACCATCACCTCCGGGGCGCACACCTGGAGCGGAGGCAGCGCCACCGGCGGTGTGCCGGTGCCGACCGGCCCCCCGCCGACCGGGCCGCCCACCCCCACCCCGACCACCCCGACGCCGACGCCGACCACGCCGGGCCCGACGCCGACCAGCGCCAGCCCGACGCCGACCGGCCCGAGCCCCAGCCCGAGCACCCCGACGCCGCTGGAGCCGACCCGCTACCTGCGCTCCGGCGGGGAGCTGGCCGGCACGGCCGGCCCGGCCGGCACGGTCACCGTGGCCGCGGCAAACGGCAACCACGACGGATCACCCGCCAACCCGCAGGTGTTCACCGCCACCGGGTTGACCGGCGCCTACACCGGCGGGAACACCGCCTTCGACCTGGCCGTCGACGCCGGCACCGCGGTCGGCAACGGGGTCCAGGCCCGGGTCTCCTACGACCTGACCGGCGACGGCACCTTCGACCGGGTGGAGACCTACCGGTACTACGCCACCGACCCGGTCACCGGCGTGGAGCACTACCGGCAGACCCAGGGCCTGGTCTCGGCCACCGGCACGCTGGGCGACCTGGCCGGCGGCACGGTCCGGATCGAGGTGTGGAACGCCATCGGCGCCGGCACCACCGCCCTCGGCGTCGGTGACGCGTCCCGCCTCGTCCTGCCGTACGCCGGGACCACCGCCACCACCGCCCCACCGGGGACGGGCGAGTTCACCGCGGAGCGTCATCTGGTGGGGCCGGCCGGACTGGCCGGCGCGGCCGGCACGCCGGCCACGATGACGGTCCCGGCGACCGGCGGCGACCACCTGGTGTTCACCGCCACCGGCCTGACCGCCCGCTACACCGGCGGAGCGACCCGCTTCGACCTGCTGCTCGACGCGGGCACGACGGTCGGCAACGGCACCCACGTCCGGGTCTCCTACGACCTGAGCGGTGACGGCACCGCCGACCGGGTGGAGACCTACCAGTACTTCGCCACCGACCCGGTGCCGGGCTGGGAGCACTACACCCCGGCCCGGGGTCTGCTCTCCGGCGTCGGGACGCTCGGTGACCTGGTCGGCGGCACGGTGCGGGTGGAAGTGTGGAACGCCATCGGCGGCGGCCCCAGCACGCTGGGCACCGGCGATCGCTCGACCGTCACGCTGCCCTTCACGGCGTGACCAGCCCCGGCGCCCCGGCCGCACCCGGCCGGGGCGCCGGGTGCAACGGCCCGCCGGGGGGTGCGCGGCACGTGGCGGTCCTGCCAGCGGTGCGTCCCGCTCAGGCCGAGAGCCGCGCCCGCAGCCACGCCGGGTCGGGATTCACCACCGGCCCGTCCGGCAGCACCACGGTCGGCACGGTCTCGTCGCCGCCGGTCACCTCCCGGACCGCCGCCGCCCCCTGCGGGTCACGCCAGATGTCCACCCAGTAGGCCCGCCCGGCGTTCCGGCCCAGCCGCAGCCGCAACCGCAGGCAGTAGGTGCAGCCGGGGCGCCAGTAGACGACCGGGCGGCCGTCGCGCGCGCTGCGCAGCCGCGCCTGGGCCGCCGTCAGCGACCGGGGGAAGACCAGCGGGGAGAAGAGGACGGCCAGCACGGCGAACGGCAGGGCGCCGACGGCCGGCTGCCCCAGCCGCCACTGGCTGACGCCCATCACCACGGCGGCGGCCAGCATCAGGCCGGCGAACCGCCAACTACGCCACATCAGGCGCTCACCTCCGCGAGCAGTTCCAACACATGACGGTACGGCTGCCCGGTGGCCCGCGCCAAACCGATCTCGCAGGTGCGGTTCACCGAGGCGTACCCGTCGAAGGGCCGCGCGGTGACGGCGGCGGCCTCGGCCCGGGTGGCCGACGCGGTCAGCTCCGGGTGCAACAGGCCCCGGTCACCGGCGAAGCCGCAGCACTGCCAGCCGTCCGGGACCACCACCTCGTCGGCGACCGCCCGGGCCACCGTGAGCAGCGCGTCGTCCAGGCCGAGCCGGGTCGACGAGCAGGTCGGGTGCAGCGCCAGCGAGCCCAGCCGGCGGCGCACGGTCAGCCGGGGCAGCAGGGTGGTGGCGGCGAACTCCACCGCGTCGACCACCCGCAGGTCGCCGGCGTCGGCGAGCAGCCGGTCGAAGCCCTCGGTGCAGGACGCGGCGTCGCTGACCACCGGCAGCGCCCCGTCGCGGCTGGCCGACCGCAACACCGGCGGCACCCGGTCGCGTACCGCCCGGTAGCCGTCGGTCAGCCCCTTCGACGACCAGGGCGTGCCGCAGCAGAGGTCGCCGATCCCGTCCGGCACGAGCAGGCGTACGCCGGCCCGGTCGGCGAGGGTGAGCAGCGCGGCGGCCACCCCGGCGCCGCCCCCGGCCGGGGCGAACAGCGTGCCGAGGCAGGAGGGCACGAAAACCGCGTCCGGGTCGTCGACCGGACGGGGACGGCGGGGCGCGCCGCCGCGGGGCAGATCGCGTCGCCACTGCGGGACCCGCTCGGGGCCGAGCAGCGCCCGGGCCGCCCGGGTAGCCGCCTCGGGCAGCGCGGGCGGCAGCGCGCCGGCCAGGTCCAGCCCGCGGGCCATGCCCCGGGTGGTGGCGCCCCACCGCCGGGCCGCGGCCCGCCAGCCGGGCGCCGACGCACGGCCGTGCTCCTCGGCGCGCAGCCGCTTGACCAGGTCACCGGTGTTGATCAGGACGGGGCAGGCGGTGGCGCACATGCCGTCCACGGCGCAGGTCTGCACCGCGTCGTAGTCGTAGGCGTCCGACAGCTCCCGGGCCAGTGCCCGGTCGCCGGCCGCCTCGGCGGCGGCGATCTCGCGGCGCAGCACGATCCGCTGCCGGGGCGTGGTGGTGAGGTCCCGGCTCGGGCAGACCGGCTCGCAGTAGCCGCACTCGACGCAACGGTCCACCTCCTCCGCCACGGTCGGCACGGTCTTCAGGTGCCGCAGGTGCACCTGCGGGTCGTCGCCGAGCAGCACGCCCGGGTTGAGCACGCCCTCGGGGTCGCAGAGCGCGCGCAGCTCGCGCATCACGTCGTACAGCTCGTCGCCGAACTGGCGGCGTACGTACGGGGCCATCACCCGGCCGGTGCCGTGCTCGGCCTTGAGCGTGCCGCCGTGGCCGAGCACCAGGTCGACCATGTCCTCGGTGAAGTCGGCGTAGCGCGCCGGGGCCTCGCCGCCGCCGAACCGCTCGTTGAGCATGAAGTGCAGGTTGCCGTCCTTGGCGTGCCCGAAGATGACGCTGTCGGCGTAGCGGTGGCGGTCGAACAGGTCCGCCAGCGCGGCGCAGGTGTCGGCAAGCGCCGCCATCGGCACGGCGACGTCCTCCAGCAGCGCGGTGGTGCCGGACGGCCGGGCGCCGGCCACCGCCGCGTACAGGCCCTTGCGGATGTGCCACAGCGCGGCCCGGGCCGCCGGCTCGCCGCTGAGCCCCGCCGGCGTGGTCAGCGGCAGGTCGGCCAGCACCGGCTGGGCGGCGGCGACCCGCTCGGCCAGCGCGTCCGGGTCGGACTCCTGCCACTCCACCAGCAGCGCGGCGTGCCCGCGCACGGCCAGGCCACGCAGCGCCGCGTCCGCCTTCGGATCGCGCTGGGCCACCCGCAGCGCGGCGGCGTCGAGCAACTCCACCGCCGCCGGCCCGGCGGCCACCAGCGCCGGCATGGCGGCCATCGCCGCGCCGAGGGTGTCGAAGACCAGCAGGCCGGTCGCGGCGTGCCGGAGCACGGGTACGGTGCGCAACGTCGCCGACGCGACGAACGCGAGCGTGCCCTCGCTGCCCACCACCAGCCGGGTGAGCAGGTCGGCCGGGTCGTCGTGGTCGAGGAACGCGTTCATCCCGTACCCCATGGTGTTCTTCATGGCGAACTGGGCGCGGACCCGGCGCACCGAGTCGGGGTTGCCGCGCACCCGGTCGCGCAGCCGCAGCAGGCCGGTGTGCAGCGCCGGCTCGGTGGCGCGCAGCCGGGCGTCGGCGTCCGGCGCGCCGGTGTCCAGCACGGTGCCGCTCGGCAGCACCAGCACCAGCGACTCCAGCGTGCGGTAGGTGTTGAACTCGGTGCCGCAGGTCATCCCGCTGGAGTTGTTGGCGACCACCCCGCCGACGGTGCAGGCGGCCTCGCTGGCCGGGTCCGGGCCGAGCTTGCGGCCGTGCGCCGCGAGCCGGGCGTTGACCTGCCGCAGCACCACCCCCGGCTGGACCTGCACCCGCCGCCCGTCGTCGAGCACGGTCAGGTCGCGGAAGTGCCGGCGGACGTCGACCAGCAGCCGGTCGGTGACCGCCTGGCCGCTGAGGCTGGTGCCGCCGGAGCGGAACGTCAGCGGTACGCCGGCGCGGCGGCTCTGCGCCAGCAGCGCGGCGACCTGACCGGCGTCGGTCGGGGTGACCACCGCGCCGGGGTGCAGCAGGTAGTGCGACGCGTCGTGGGCCAGCTTCAGCCGGTCCGCGGCCCGGGTGCTCACGCCGCCGGGCACCGCCGCCTCCAGCCCGGCCCGCACCGACGCGCCCAGCTCCGCCATGATCACCGCACCTCCCCCCGCCCACCCTAGCGGCGGCTCAACCGGCGTCGAGCTGCGCCAGCACCCGCCGCTGGAACGCGCGGGCCGCCGGGCCGGACGGCGGCGGCCCGCCCGAGCGCGCGGCGACCGCCCGGTGGATCAGCGCGGCGTCCGGGTCGTCGGCGGCCACCCGCCGCCCGGCGTCGACCTTGCCGAGCCAGACGCCGTCGCGGCAGCGCACCAGCGCGCGGCAGGCCCCGAGCACCGCGTCCTCGGCGCCCGGCGCCGGCGCGTCGCCGGGCGGCGTGGGCAACGCCAGCCACCAGCGCAGCGCGTCGACCAGCAGCGCCCGCAGCGCCGCCGGGGCCGGATCGGCGAACGCGTCGGCGGCCGGCGGACCGAGCAGGGTCAGCCCGGACTGGCGCAGGATGCTGCGGTCCAGCGCATACCAGAACCGGCCGTCGGCGGCGGGCCGGTCCGCCGGGTGGTAGGTGACGCGCGACGGCATCGTGGCGCCGGTGTTCAGCTCCAGCTCGAAGCCCGGCTCGCTGCGGCCGGCGGCGGCCACCGCCCGGGTGTAGGCGACCAGTTCCAGGCCACGCGCGGGGCAGGGCAGCTCCTCGTGCCGCAACCGGTGCACCAGCGTCCGCTTCGCGGCCGGGGACGGCGGCCCGTCGACCAGCAACGCCACGTCCACGTCGCTGCGCCCCGGTTGGTAGGCGCCCAGCGCGACCGAGCCGGCCGCGTACGCGCCGACCAGCTCGGCACCGAGCACGCCCCGGGCGCGCCGGACCAACTCGGCGAGGTAGTCCCGGACGTCGTCGCGCATGCCGACATCCTGCCCGGCCAGGAGCGGACCGGCCCGGGGGGTCAGTCCGCGCGCTCCGGGCAGCAGACCGTCAGCCCGCCCGGTGCCACCTTGACCTTCAACCGCTTCGCCGTGCCCCGTGCGCCGCCGTCCAGCTCGTACGTCTTCGGCGCGGCGAACCGCACGGTGACCTTGCGGCCCCGGGTGATCCGCACGAACGGCGACTCGTCGGAGCGGCCGGTGGCCATCCGGCCCAGCGTGCGGGCCCAGTCCACCGCGCCGCTGGCGGTGGCGACGCCCACCTCGAGCGCGCCGTCGTCGGGTCGGGCGTCGTCGAAGGCCGGGATGCCGCCGGTGATGGTGCCGACGTTGCCGAACAGCACACAGCTCGCCTCGCCGTCGAACCAGTCGGCGCCGTCCACCCGGATCCGGGTGCGCACGCACTCGCCGCGCACGTGCCGCAGCCCCGTCCAGACGTAGGCGAACCGGCCGAGCCGGCCCTTGAGCTTGCGGTCCGCGTCGCGGATCAGGTCGCCGTCGAACCCGGCGCCGGCCATCACCGCGAAGTGCTCCCCGTTGATCCGGCCCAGGTCCAGCCGCCGGCGCGGTCCGTGCAGCGCGATCCGGACCGCCGCGGGCAGGTCGGCGGGGATGCCGAGGTTGGTGGCGAAGAGGTTGGCGGTGCCGGCGGGCAGGATGCCCATCGGCACGCCGCTGCCGGCCAGCGCGTCGGCGCACCGTTGCACCATGCCGTCGCCGCCCCAGACCAGCACCAGGTCGGCGCCCTCGTCCAGCGCCCGGCGGACCCGGTCGGGGGCCTTGCGGCTCTTCGGCACCTCGTGCCACAGCAGCCGCCCGACTCCGGCGCCGGCCAGCCGGGCGCGCAGCTCGTCCAGACCGCCGCCGAACGTCTTCTTGCGGTGGGCGACGACCGCGACGACACCGGTCGCCACGGCTGCGGTGTCGGCGCGCTCGGCCGGGTTCGTCCCCATGGGGGTCCTGGTACCCAGGGCCCGCCCGGCGCACGCCTGCCGGTGCGGCGCGGTTCCGGCGCAACCGCGCTGAAACTCTGTGCACGATCCGCGAACTGCGGCAATGCACGCAGGTCGGGCACCCCGCCGTCCATCGTCGACAATGTTCACCCTGATCAGGTGCTATTGAAGATCATTGCTTCCTGAATCCGGGTCGACGGCGAGGTGTCCGGCAGTCGTCGGTTGCCCGGGTCACCCATTGCTCGCGACTCCGACGGCGTGTGATTGTGCAGCAAGCGAGTCGTCGAACCCCCGGCGGCTCGGACGGTCGATCTGTCGACCCGGAGCCACGCCGGCAGCTCCGGTGACCGGCCGTCACCCCCGCCTCGCACCATCGCGCCGCCCGACCCCACCGGGCTCCGTGCTGCGCGCCTAGGAACAGGAGCAAACCCCCTTGAAGCTCTCACCTCGCCTCGCCGCGCTCACCGGCGCGGCCGCGGCCGGCGTGATCGCCGCCGGCACCGCCGCGGCCGTGCAGGCCGCGCCCCCCGGGCCCGCCGCCCCCAACCCCGCCCAGGCCCGCGCGGCGGCGGCCGACTCGGCCCGCGCACTGGTCGCGGACCGCCCCGCCTACCTGCAGGCCGGTTCCGACGACGCGTTCGTGCAGAAGCCGGTCATCTCCTCCGAGGGCACCCAGTACGTGCCCTACGAGCGCACCTACAAGGGACTGCCGGTGGTCGGCGGCGACTTCGTGCTCGCCACCGACGCCGCCGGCAACCTGAAGTACGCCTCGGTCGCCCAGCAGCGGCCGATCGGCGCGCTCGCCACCACCCCGAAGCTGACCTCGGCCGCCGCCGCGAAGAAGGCACGCGCCCAGCTCAAGACCGTCAGCTCGGTCGAGGGCACCACGCTTGTCGTCTACACGCTCGGCGCCAGCCCGGCGCTGGCCTGGGAGACGACCGTGCGCGGCACCAACGCCGACGGCCCCAGCCGGCTCACCGTGGACGTCGACGCCCGGACCGGCGCGGTCCTGGGCACGCAGGAGCACGTCGTCGCCGGCACCGGCACCGGCGCCTGGAACGGGCCGAGCCCGCTCACGTTGAACACCACCAAGTCGGGCAGCACCTACACCATGAAGGACCCGACCGTCACGAACCTGAGCTGCCAGGACGCGGCGAACAACACCACGTTCAGCGGCACCGACGACGCCTGGGGCAACGGCACCGCCACCAACCGGGAGACCGGCTGCGTCGACGCGCTGTTCGCCGCGCAGACCGAGCACAAGATGCTCAGCCAGTGGCTGGGCCGCAACGGTGCCGACGGCAACGGCGGCTACTGGCCGATCCGGGTGGGCCTGAACGACCAGAACGCCTACTACGACGGCAGCCAGGTGCAGATCGGCAAGAACACCGCCGACCAGTGGATCGGCTCGCTGGACGTGGTGGCCCACGAGATCGGCCACGGCATCGACGACCACACCCCGGGCGGCATCTCCCGGGGCGGCACCCAGGAGTTCGTGGCGGACACGTTCGGCGCGGCCACCGAGTGGTTCGCCAACGAGCCGTCCAGCTACGACGCGCCCGACTTCCTGGTCGGCGAGAAGATCAACCTGGTCGGCTCCGGCCCGATCCGCAACATGTACAACCCGGGCGCGCTCGGCGACCCGAACTGCTACTCCAGCAGCGTTCCCGGTGGCGAGGTGCACGCCTCCGCCGGCCCCGGCAACCACTGGTTCTACCTGCTGGCCAACGGCAGCAGCCCGACCAACGGGCAGCCGTCCAGCTCCACCTGCAACGGCAGCAGCGTGACCGGCCTGGGCATCCAGAAGGCCATCAAGATCATGTACAACGCGATGCTGCTGAAGACCTCGTCCTCGTCGTACCTGAAGTACCGCACCTGGACGCTGCAGGCGGCGAAGAACCTCTACCCGAGCAGCTGCACCGAGTTCAACGCCGTCAAGGCGGCCTGGAACGCGGTGAGCGTGCCGGCGCAGTCCGGTGACCCGACCTGCTCCGGCGGCACGACGCCCACGCCGACCGCCACCTCCACCCCGCCGTCCGGCGGCTGCTCCGGCAACAAGCTCGCCAACCCCGGCTTCGAGTCGGGCAACGTGAACTGGAGCGCCACCTCCGGCGTCATCACCACCGACAGCGGCCAGGCCGCGCACAGCGGCTCGTACAAGGCGTGGCTCGACGGCTACGGCTCCTCGCACACCGACACGCTCAGCCAGTCGGTGAGCATCCCGGCCGGCTGCCAGGCGACGCTCACCTTCTGGCTGCACATCGACAGCGCGGAGTCGACCACCAGCACCGCCTACGACAAGCTGACCGTCAAGGCCGGCAGCACCACGCTGGCCACCTACTCCAACCTGAACAAGGCCACCGGCTACGTGCAGCGATCCTTCAACATCTCGTCGCTGGCCGGCACCACGGCGACCATCTCGTTCAGCGGCGTGGAGGACGCCTCCCTGCAGACGTCCTTCGTCGTCGACGACACGGCGGTCACGCTGAGCTGACCGCGACACGAACGGCCGGCCGTCGGCTCCCGACGGCCGGCCGTTCCACGTCCCGGCCGGTTGCCTGGCGCAGGTGCGGGGAGGTGGCGGCACCCACGTGTCCCCGAGACCGCCACCTCCCCGCACCGGAGTCGATCAACAGCCGAAGCGCGCCAGCGGGCGGGCGTTCGTCCGCCGTTGAGGGCGGTCGGGCGAGTCAGGCGGGGCGGGACGCGGCGGCGCGGTCGCGGCGGATCCGCGCGGCCACCTCGTGCATCGTGCGGCTGAACAGCTCCGCCTGGTCGGGCGGGCCGCCGAGGCGGGCGGCCAGCGCGTCGGTGTCCGCCCGGGCGGACGCGCTGACCTGAGCGTCCAACTCGCTCAGCGCGTCGTTGACGGCGTCGACGAGGTGTCCGCAGAGGATATCCAGCGGCACCCCGGCCAACTCCGGGTCCACGACGACGGAGTGCAACCGGCCACCCTGGACGGCGACCGCCCGGACCCGGCCGCCGGCAGCCGCACCCTCGGCCAGCAGCAGCTCGCCCGGCTCACCGTCGGCGAGCCCGCAGGCCCGGGACCGCATCGCGGCCAGCGCCTGCTGCGTGCGGGTCAGCAGCTCGTCGAGGCTCGCGGCGGCCGAGAACGCATCGTTGGTCATATCCGCGCTTTCTTCACGTCTTAGCCGAGCCTCGTGACCATAGCAACCGGCGCCGACGGAACCTCGTCACCAGCCGCGCCCGGCCGGGCAGGTGACGCCGGGAGCAGGGCGGACACCTCCGCGCCCGGCGTGTCGCGCAGACCGCGAACGCCCGGCCGGACGAACCGGCCGGGCGTTCGCGTCGTCCAGGCGCGACACGTCCCGAGGGACCACGACGCGCGGAGCCACCGGACGGTGTCGCGGAGTGGCAGGCACCCGCACGACGCGACACCGGCCCCACGGCGTGCGACAGGGCTCAAGAGCGCCGGCCCGCCGCGGGACACCACCCGCGGCCGGGGATCAGCGCAAGCGCAGCCGCTGCCCCGGGAAGATCAGACCCGGGTCCTCGCCGACGACCGCCCGGTTGCGCGCGTACAGGACCCGCCAACCACCGGCGACGTGCTTCGCCGCGGCGATCCCGGACAGCGTGTCGCCGGGCCGCACCAGGTGGGACCCGGTGGTCGGTGCGCCGCGCCGTTCCCCGCCCGACGGGCGCGAAACGGTCTTCTTCGTCGGGCTGGCGGCCCTCTTCGTGGACGCGGTCGAGCCCGACCCGGCCTTCCTGCCGCAGACCGGCCAGGCGCCGATGCCCTGCCCGGCGAGGACCTTCTCGGCCACGGCGATCTGCTCGGCGCGGCTGGCCAGGTCGGCCCGGGCGGCGTACTTCTGGCCGCCGTAGCCGTTCCAGGTGCTGCGAGAGAACTGGAGCCCGCCGTAGTAGCCGTTGCCGGTGTTGATGTGCCAGTTGCCGCCCGACTCGCAGCGGGCGACGGCGTCCCAGTTCACGCTCGCGGCGCTGGCCGGCGCGGCCGGCCCGAACAGTGCCGCGGCACCGGTGGCGGCGCCGGCGACGAGCGCGCCGACCACGGTCCGGCGGCGCCGGGATGAGTATGCAGTTGACATGTGGATTCCTCCACGCCGACGAGGTGAGCTGTCGGGTTCGGGCCGAGGAGCCCGGCCGCCGGTGGCGGCTTCACCCCGAGGTGACGTGCACCATGGAACCTGTGGGTCCCCCGCTCCCGCCTGAGGTTCGGGTACCACCGGCCGGCGGCGGGATTGGGCGTTGCCGGACCGTGGTGTCCGCGACTGCGAACGGAACCGACGCTAGGGACGATTCGCGACGATCGACCACTTCTTGTGACGTTCTTCACCCGGTCGGGCTACCGCGTCCAGGGACACGAGTTCGCCGTCGCCGACCTGAGGTGGGGCTACCGTGGGGCGGGACCGGGCCAGATCGCGCGAGGAACGGAGCGGGCCGGCGCCCGGCGCACCCGGTGGGCATCGGGGTGGGCGCGTACCAGCCGCGGATGCTGCGGCTGGTCGGGACGCCTCGATCCTTCCGCACCTGCGGGTAAGGAGGGGCCCCTTGTTAACGCCAGGCGTTAACAAGGGGCCCCTCCTTACCGCTAGAGGCCGCGGGCGAGACGGTCGGCGAGGACGCGGGTGAAGCGGGCCGGGTCGGCCAGCTCGCCGCCCTCGGCCAGCAGCGCCATGCCGTACAGCAGCTCGGCGGTCTCGGTCAGCGCGGCGGTGTCGCCGCCCTCGCCGTGGGCCTTGCGCAGGCCGGTGACCAGCGGGTGGGTCGGGTTCAGCTCCAGGATCCGCTTGACCCGGGGCACCTCCTGGCCCATCGCCCGGTACATCTTCTCCAGCGTCGGCGTCATGTCGTACGCGTCGCCCACCACGCAGGCCGGCGACGTGGTCAGCCGGGTGGACAGGCGCACCTCCTTGACGCTGTCGGTGAGCGCGTCGCCGAGGAACGCGAGCAGGTCGGCGTACTCCTGCCGCTCGGCCTCCGCCTGCTCCTTCTCCTCCTCGGTCTCCAGGTCGACCTGGCCCTTGGCCACCGAGCGCAGCGTCTTGCCGTCGTACGCGCCGACCCGCTCGACCCACACCTCGTCCACCGGGTCGGTGAGGATCAGCACCTCGTAGCCCTTGGCCCGGAACGCCTCCAGGTGCGGGGAGTTCTCGATGGTGGAGCGGTTCTCGCCGGTGGCGTAGTAGATCTCGGTCTGCCCGTCCTTCATCCGCTCGACGTAGCCGCGCAGCGAGGTGGGTTCGGCCGGGTCGTGGGTGGAGGCGGCGCGCACCAGGTCGAGCAGCGTCTCGGTGTTGTCCGGGTCCTCCAGCAGACCCTCCTTGACCACCGGCCCGAATTCGGTCCAGAACGTGCGGTACGACTCGGCCGACATGTCCTTGAGCGTGCCGAGCACCTTCTTGACCAGCCGCCGGCGCACCGCGCGGATCTGCCGGTCCTGTTGCAGGATCTCCCGGGAGATGTTGAGCGACAGGTCGTGCGCGTCCACCACGCCCTTGACGAAGCGCAGGTAGTTGGGAATCAGCGCCTCGCAGTCGTCCATGATGAACACGCGCTTGACGTAGAGCTGCACGCCGCGGCGGCCCTGCGGGGAGAACAGGTCGAGCGGGGCGTGCGAGGGCAGGAAGAGCAGTGCCTCGTACTCGAAGGTGCCCTCGCCCCGCATGTGGATGGTGTCGAGCGGGTCGGCCCAGTCGTGCGCGACGTGCCGGTAGAACTCCTTGTACTCGGACTCGTCGACCTCGTCGCGCGAGCGCGCCCAGAGCGCCTTCATCGAGTTGAGCGTCTGCTCCTCGCGGACGGTGGCGCCGTCCTCGCCGGGCTTGTCGACGGTCATCCGGATCGGCCAGGCGATGAAGTCGGAGTATCGCTTGACGATCTCCCGGATGGTCCGCTCGTCGGTGTAGTCGTGCAGGTTGTCGTCGGTGTCGACCGGCTTGAGGTGCAGGGTGACCGAGGTGCCCGGCGGCGCGTCCTCGACCTGCTGGACGGAGTAGGTGCCCTCGCCGGTGGACTCCCATCGGGTGCCGGCGGCCTGCCCGGCGCGGCGGGTCAGCAGCGTCACCTTGTCGGCGACCATGAAGGTGGCGTAGAAGCCGACCCCGAACTGGCCGATCAGTTCCTGCGAGGCGGCGGCGTCCTTGGTCTCGCGCAGCTTGCGCAGCAGTTCGGCGGTGCCCGACTTGGCGATGGTGCCGATCAGCGCGACCACCTCGTCGCGGGACATGCCGATGCCGTTGTCCCGGACGGTGAGCGTGCGGGCGTCCCGGTCGACCTCCAGCTCGATGTGCAGGTCCGACGTGTCGGCGGACAGCTCCTTGTCGACAAGCGACTCCAGCCGCAGCTTGTCCAGCGCGTCCGACGCGTTGGAGATGAGTTCACGCAGGAAGACGTCCTTGTTTGAGTAGATCGAGTGCACCATCAACTGCAAGAGCTGACGCGCCTCGGCCTGGAACTCCAACGTCTCGACCCGGTCGCTCACACCGACTCCCTTCCCGGTCGTGGGTCCACGGCGAAAGGATACGAGGGGTGACCGCGACGGCACGCACCGGCCGGCACCTAAACTGGTCCAACCAGTTGACGGGTTGATGTGTCCCGGGCCACACTGCTGCGCATGACCTTCGTCCCCGCCCCCCGCGCCTCGGTCTCCGACCACGTCTTCGGTCAGCTCCGCGACGCCATCGTGGCCGGCCGGCACCGCCCGGACGAGACGCTGCCCGGCGAGCGCGAGTTGGCCGCCGCGTTCGCGGTCAACCGGCACGCGGTCCGGGAGGCGCTGCGCCGGCTGCAACAACTCGGCCTGGTGCGGGTGAGCCAGGGCGGCGCGACCCGGGTGCTCGACTGGCGGGTGCACGCCGGGCTCGACCTGGCGCTGTCGCTGGCCCGCTCCGGCGACGTACTCCCGGTCGAGACGCTGGTGCGCGACATGCTGGAGATGCGGGCGTGCGTCGGCGTCGACGCGGCCCGGCTCTGCGCCGAGCGCGCCGACACCGACGTCGTCGCCGCGCTGGTCCACGCCGCCGAGGAGTACGGCACGCTCGCGCCCGACCTCGACCGGATGGCCGAGGCGAACATCCGCATCTGGCGACTGGTCGTGCTGGGCAGCGGCAACACCGCCTACCAGCTCGCCTTCAACAGTCTGGTGGCCGGCACGTTCGCCGTCGGCGACGTCCCCCCCGACGCCCGCGCCGCCGAACTGCTCGACGTGGCCGGCCACCGCCGGCTCGCCGCCGCCGTCGCGTCCGGCCAGGGCGCGGCGGCCGCCCGGCACGCCCGGGCGCTGCTGACCGCCCCGGTCACCACCCCCACCACCCCCACCCCCGGAAGGGAAGCGCGCGCATGATCCCCGCCGTGCTGTACGCCGTCCCGGCGTTCCTGCTGCTGATCGTCATCGAGGCGGTCTCCTACCGTTTCCTGCCCGACGACGACGAGCGCGGCTACGAGCTGCGCGACACCACCACCAGCCTGTCGATGGGGCTGGGCAGCCAGCTCATCGGCGTGCCGTGGAAGCTGCTCACGGTCGGCCTCTACGCCGCGCTGTGGACCGTCGCGCCGGTGCACCTCTCGCCCGGCGACTGGTGGACCTGGGCGATCGTCTTCTTCGCCGACGACCTGGCCTACTACTGGTTCCACCGGTCGCACCACGAGGTGCGCGTGCTGTGGGCCAGCCACGTCGTGCACCACTCCAGCGTCCACTACAACCTCTCCACCGCGCTGCGGCAGAGCTGGACGCCGATGACCTCGCTGCCGTTCTGGCTGCCGCTGGCACTGCTCGGCATCCCGCCGTGGATGATCTTCCTCCAGCAGTCGATCAGCCTGCTCTACCAGTTCTTCCTGCACACCGAGCGGGTGGGCAAGCTGCCCCGGCCGATCGAGTGGGTCTTCAACACGCCGTCGCACCACCGGGCGCACCACGGCTCCAACACCGAATACCTCGACCGCAACTACGGCGGCATCCTGATCGTCTGGGACCGGCTGTTCGGCAGCTTCGAGCCGGAGCGGGCCCCGGCGCGCTACGGGCTGACGAAGAACATCGGCACCTACAACCCGCTGCGGGTGGCGACCCACGAGTTCGCCGCGATCCTCGCCGACCTACGCCGGGCCACCTGCTGGCGACACCGGCTCGGCTACCTGCTGGGCCGTCCCGGCTGGCAGCCGGCCCGGTGAGACGCCCCTGGCTCGCCCTGTTCGGCGTCGTCGCCGCTGTCGAACTGGTCGGCGTCACACTCGACTCGACAGTGCTCCAGTGGCTGGCCAAGCCGCTGCTGGCGCCGGTGCTGCTGGCGTACCTCCACGCGCACCGGCGCCGGGTGGACGCGGTGGCGGCGGGTCTGGTCGCGGCCACCGCCGGGGACGTGGCCCTGCTCGTGCCGGGACGTACCGCGTTCCTGCTCGGGATGGGGTTCTTCCTGATCGCGCAGCTCGCCTTTCTCGCCGCGTTCCTGCGTCGCGGCCGACCGCCGGTGCCGGCCTGGGCCGGTTACCTGCTTGCCTGGGCCGTCGGCAACGCGCTGCTGTGGGGCGCGCTGGGGCCGCTACGGGCGCCCGTGCTCGGCTACAGCCTGGCGCTGTGCCTGATGGCCGCCGCCGCGACCGGCGTGTCGGCGCGGGTCGCCGCCGGTGGGGCGTGCTTCCTCGTATCCGACCTGCTCATCGGCGTGGGCGCGGCCGGCACGGAGCTGCCCGGCGCGGGCCTGCTGGTGATGAGCACCTACGCTGCGGCGCTGCTGCTGATCGTCACCGGCTGGGTGGCCGACCGCGCCGACGTGGACCGGGAGCCGGAGGCGGTGCCCGCCTGAGCGGCGTCGGCGGTCCGCCGGGTGCCGGCGGGTATCCTGCCGGCGTGGCCAGGGAGAACGGGCGCAAACCGATCGCCTCGAACAAGAGGGCGCGGCACGACTACGACGTCCTCAAGACCTACGAGGCGGGCATCGTGCTGGCCGGCACCGAGGTGAAGTCGCTGCGCGAGGGGCGGGTGTCGCTCGTCGACGCGTTCGCTCAGGAGCGCGACGGCGAGATCTGGCTCTACGGGCTGCACATCGCCGAGTACGGCTTCGGCACCTGGACCAACCACGCGCCCCGGCGCACCCGCAAGCTGCTGCTGCACCGGGTGGAGATCGCCCGCATCCTGGAGAAGCTGCGCGACGGCGGCGTCACGCTGGTGCCGCTGTCGATCTACTTCGCCGACGGCTGGGCCAAGGTCGAGCTGGGCCTGGCCCGGGGCCGCCGGTCGTACGACAAGCGTCAGGCGCTCGCCGAGCGGGACGCCAAGCGGGAGATCGCCCGGGAGATGGGGCGGCGGCTCAAGGGCCGGGCCGGGACGACCCGCCGGTCCTGACTCCCCGGCGGGTCACGGACAGTTCCTGACCGCTTTCTGCGGCAGGCTGGCCGGGACCCGACGTGAGGAGAGCTGAGATGGGCCTCGACGTGCAATTCACCTTCGACTGCGCCGACCCGGCCGGACTGGCCGCGTTCTGGGCCGAGGCGCTCGGCTACCGGGTGCAGGGGCCGCCGGACGGCTTCGACTCGTGGGAGCAGGCGCTGACCGCGATGGGTGTGCCCGCGGAGCGGCACCACGACGCCTCGGCCGTGGTCGACCCCGAGGGCACCGGACCGCGGTTGTTCTTCCAGCGGGTGCCGGAGCCGAAGCGGGTCAAGAACCGGGTGCACCTGGACGTGCGCGCTGCGCCCGGGTTGACCGGCGACGCCCGGATGGCGGCGCTGGAGGCGGCGGCCGACCGGCTGGTCGCGCGCGGTGCCGGCCGGGTCGCCCGCCACGAGCCCGCTCCCCCGCTCGACGCCGGTCACCTGACGATGACCGACCCGGAGGGCAACGAGTTCTGCCTGGACTGACCCGCGAACATACAAGACACCTTGTACGTCGTTTCTTGTCCGTCTAGCCTGACGGCATGTCCACCGAGCCCCGGCACGTGCGCCTGACCGACCCGCGGGCCATGCGGGCGCTGGCCCACCCGACCCGGCTGCGACTGCTCGGCGAGCTACGCCTGCGCGGCCCGCAGACCGTGGGGATGCTGAGCGAGCGCACCGGCGAGGCGGTCGGCTCGGTCAGCTGGCACGTCGGCAAGCTGGCCGAGCACGGCTTCGTGGCCGAGGCGCCCGAGCTGGCCCGCGACCGCCGCGAGCGGTGGTGGCGGGCCGCGCACGCCACCACCGACTGGGATCCGGTCGAGCTGCTCGACGACCCGGAGCGGCGGCTCGCCAGCAACCTGCTGAGCCGGGCCGTGATGGCACGCTACGCGGCCCGCTACCAGGCCTATCTGGAGTCCGAGGCGAGCCTCGACCTGGCCTGGGTGCGCGGCACCACCAGCAGCGACACGGTGCTGCACCTGACTCCCGACGAGCTGGGCGAGCTGCGTGACGAGCTGTCCGCGCTGGGCCGGCGCTGGCGCGAGCGGGGCGCGTCGGGCCGGCCGGGCGCGGAGATGGTCACGCTGATCTGGCAGGCCTACCGGGGGCCGCAGTGAGCCGCGACCGCCGGCCGCTGGCCGGGCTGTTGATCGGGCACGCCGTCTCGCTGACCGGCAACGTGCTGACGCTCATCGCGCTGCCGCTCTACGTGCTGGCCGAGACCGGCTCGCCGGCGGCCACCGGGCTGGCCGGCGCGTTCGCCACCGCGCCGGTGGTGCTCGGCGGCGCGTTCGGCGGCGTGCTGGTCGACCGGATCGGCTACCGGCGGTCCAGCGTGCTGGCCGACGTCATCTCCGGCGTCACCGTCGCCGCCGTGCCCCTGCTGCACGCCACTGTCGGTCTGCCGTTCCCGGCGCTGCTGGCGCTGGTCTTCGTCAGCGGGTTGCTGGACACGCCCGGCCAGACCGCCCGCACCGCGCTGCTGCCGGAGGCGGCCGTCGCGGCCGGGGTGCCGATCGAACGGGCGGTCGGCTGGGCGGAGGCCACCTCACGGGGCGCCCGCATGATCGGCGCACCGGTGGCCGGCCTGCTGGTCGGCGTGCTGGGCGCGCTGCCGGTGCTCGCCGTGGACGCGGCGACGTTCGCCGTCTCGGCGCTCGTCGTGACGCTGCTGGTGCCGCGCGGTCTACGCCGGTCCATCGAGGACGACGAGGTGGAGGCGGGCGGTTACTGGCGGCAGTTCGCCGCCGGGCTGCGCTTCCTGGTGCGGGAGCCGCTGCTGCGCGCCATGGTGCTGCTGGTGCTGGTGACGAACCTGTTCGACGCGGCCAAGAGCAACGTGCTGCTGCCGGTCGTCGCCGACCGCGAACTGGGCGGTCCGGCCGCGTTCGGCCTGCTGGTCGGCGTCATGGGCGGCGGTGCGCTGATCGGCTCGCTGGTGTTCAGCGGGGTCGGGCACCGGCTGCCGCGCCGGGCCACGTTCGTCACCGCGTACGCGATCTGCGGCGCGCCGCCGCTGTGGGCGCTCGCCGCCGCGCCGCCGCTGCCGGTGGTGGTCGCGGTGGTCGCGGTGGCCGGGCTGGCCGCCGGTGCGCTCAACCCACTGATGGGCGCGGTGGAGCTGGAGCGGGTGCCGGCATCGATGCGGGCCCGGGTGTACGGGGTGATCGGCGCCGGCGCCTGGGCGGCCATGCCGGTCGGCGCGCTCGGCGCCGGGCTGGCCGCCGACCGGTTCGGCCCCGCCTCCACGCTCGTCGTGATGGGGGCCTGCTACCTGCTGGTGGTGCTCACGCCGCTGCTGGGCGGGCCGTGGCGCACGATGGGCCGCCCGTCGCCGGTGGCGTGGCAGCGCGAGCCGGAGGAAGCGCTCTCTTGACATCGGGCGGCTTCGTTCATACCTTCATCGAAGCCTATCTCTATGGTTTGTTAACCGTTCGACGGGGGCGGCCGGACGGACGGTGAACGGACCCCACCACCGCAGGAGGCACCCCGTGCGCAGCATCCGTACCGTCGCCGCACTGGCGATGGCGGCGGTCGGCCTCACGGCCGCCCTCACCACCGTCCCGAGCACCCCAGCGGTGGCCGCCCCCGGCGCGGTCACCTGGTCCGACGACTTCAACGGCCCGGCCGGCGCCGCCCCCGACGCGAGCAAGTGGCGTTACGACATCGGCGGCGGCGGTTGGGGCAACAACGAGTTGCAGTACTACACCAACAGCACCCGCAACGCCGCGCTCGACGGTAACGGCAATCTCGTCATCACCGCCCGCAAGGAGAACCCGGCCGGCTACAACTGCTGGTACGGAAGCTGCCAGTAC
This sequence comes from Micromonospora sp. NPDC050980, assembly GCF_040653835.1. Lineage (NCBI taxonomy): Bacteria > Bacillati > Actinomycetota > Actinomycetes > Micromonosporales > Micromonosporaceae > Micromonospora > Micromonospora sp. NPDC050980. The sequence continues at coordinate 84,205 of NZ_JBFAGS010000020.1, forward strand.
ACCTCGGCCCGGCTGCTGACCAACGGCACCTTCGCCCAGGCGTACGGGCGGTTCGAGGCCCGCATCAAGATCCCGCGCGGGCAGGGGCTGTGGCCGGCGTTCTGGATGCTCGGCAACGACATCGGCAGCAACCCGTGGCCCAACAGCGGTGAGATCGACATCATGGAGAACGTCGGTTACGCGCCGTCCACCGTCTGGGGCACCCTGCACGGCCCGGGCTACTCCGGCGGCAACGGCATCGGCGCGTCGACGTCCCTGCCGGGCGGCCAGGCCCTCGCCGACGCGTTCCACACGTTCGCCGTCGACTGGGCCCCGGACTCGATCACCTGGTACCTCGACGGCGTGGCGTACTCCCGCAAGACGCCGGCCGACGCGGGCGGCAACCGCTGGGTCTTCGACCACCCGTTCTTCATGATCATGAACGTGGCGGTCGGCGGCAACTGGCCCGGCTCGCCGGACGGCTCCACCACGTTCCCGCAGACCATGACCGTCGACTACGTGCGGGTGCAGGCCTGGGACAACGGTGGCGGGGGCACCGGCGGGCAGATCGTCGGATACGGCAACAAGTGCGTCGACGTGGCCAGCGCCAACACCGCCAACGGCACCCCGGTCCAGCTCTGGACCTGCAACGGCACCGCCGCCCAGCGCTGGACGTGGAACGCCGACGGCTCGGTGCGCGCGCTCGGCAAGTGCCTGGACGTGGCCTCCGGGTCGACCGCGAACGGCGCCAAGGTTCAGCTCTACGACTGCAACGGCACCGGCGCGCAGAAGTGGGTGTTCAGCTCGGCCGGCGACATCGTGAACCCGCAGGCCAACAAGTGCCTGGACGCCACCGGACCCAGCTCGGCCGACGGCACCCGGCTGCAGATCTGGGAGTGCGGCGGCACCGCCAACCAGAAGTGGCGGCGCTGACCGACCGGTGAGCCGGGGCGGGCGGCACCCACCGCCCGCCCCGGCCCCACCCAGGCCGGACCGGCCGTCGAGTGCAGCGCGGCCACCTCCGGCGCCGCCCGCGCTTCGTCCGGCTCCCACCGTCGGCAGCTCGACGCACCGATCGCCTCGGGCGGACCGGACCGGGCGGATGTGCGACGATCGGCGTTCGTGGAAACCGTCGGCGACCCGCCGTCCGCCGCGCCGGACCGGCCCCGTCGGCGGCTGCACGTGCTGGACTGGATCGCCATCGCGCTCGCCGTCGTCGGCGTGGCCTGCGTGTTCACCGGCCTGCTCCCGCGCGCCGACGCCGAGGCCACGCTCCGCCGGATCGCCCCGATCCTGGTCTTTCTCGGCACGGTGGTGGTGCTGGCGGAGCTGACGGCGGTGGCCGGGGTCTTCGACGCGCTCGCCGCGCGGGTCGCGATCAGCGCGCGGGGCAGCTTCCGGGCGCTGTTCTGGCTCTGCGTCGGCTTCGCGTCGGTGACCACGATCGCGCTCAACCTGGACACCACCGCGGTGCTGCTGACGCCGGTGATGATCGCGCTGGCCCGGACGCTGGGCGTGCCGGCGACGCCGCTGGCCATGACCACCGTCTGGCTGGCCAACACCGCGAGCCTGCTGCTGCCGGTGTCCAACCTGACGAACATCCTGGCCAGCGACCGGATCGGCCTGGATCCGGTGCCGTGGGCGGCCCGGATGTGGTGGGCGCAGGTGGTCGCCGTCGCGGTCACCATGCTGCTGCTGTGGCGGTGGTACTGGCGACCGGCCCGCGCCGGCGCCGAGCAGTTCGTTCCGCCGCCGCCGTACGTGCCGGCGGACCGCCTGCTCCACCGGACCGCGCTGGCCGCCTGCCTGCTCTTCGTCGCCGGGGTGCTGGCCGGCGTCGAGATCGGCGTCGCCTCCGCGGTGGCCGCCGCGATCCTGCTGGCGGGCTTCGCGGTGCGGGCCCGGCACCGGCTGCGCCCGGCGCTGGTGCCGTGGCGGCTGCTGGTGTTCGTCACCGGGCTGTTCCTGGTGGTGCAGACCGTCGGCCGGCACGGGCTGGACACCGTGATGGGCGCGCTGATCGGCAGCGATCCGGGCATGCAGGGCGCGCTGCGGGCAGGCGCCGTCGGCGCGTTGTTCAGCAACGTGGTCAACAACCTGCCCGCGTACGTGGCCGGCGAGGCGGTCATCGCCGCCGACCGGCACACCCAACTGCTGGCGCTGCTGGTCGGCACGAACGTCGGCCCGCTCGCCACGCCGTGGGCATCACTGGCCACGCTGATCTGGTACGAGCGTTGCCGGGCGGCCGGGTTGGCGGTGCCGCTGGGGCGGTTCGTGGCCACCAGCGCCGCGCTGGCCGCGCTCGCCACGACCGTCACCGTCGCCGCCCTGCTGGTCGGCCCCGGCGCCTGACCGACTGGCGGCCGGGCCGGGTCAGGACGTCCAGCGCAGCGCCCGGCGGATCGTGAAGAGCAGCGCGCTCGCGGCGAACAGCACCGCGGTGACCACCAGCCAGCGGCCGAGCAGGGGCTCGGGGGTCAGGCCGGTGGCCGCCGCGTAGGTGCCGTCGCCGAGGCCGAGCACGCCCGGCAGGTAGACCAGGAACAGCAGCGCCGAGGCGAGCGCCGGCACCCGGACGTGGTTGCGCAGCGACGGGCCGGCGTGCCCCAGCGCCCGGTCGGCCGCCGCGTACGCCGGGAACAGGACCAGGTCGTGGGCGATGACCGCGCCGACGAACCAGAGCAGCATCCGCCCCGCGCCCGGCTCGCCGGCCAGCCGCAGCGCGACCCACCCGGCGACCGCGAAGCAGCCGACCAGGAGCAGCAGGTGCCAGGGCGCCGCGCCGTACGCCCGCCGGAGGTCAGCCATCGAACACGATCTCCTCCACCCACTTGGTGCAGTGCACACCGGGCAGCGCCGGCACGATGACGCGGGCCGGAAAACCGTGGTCCGCGCTCAGGTCGACGCCGTTGACCCGCAGCGCGAGCAGCGCGTCCGGGTCGGTGACCTGCCCGCCGTGCAGGGTCGCCCGGCGGAACAGACCCCCGCGTTCCAGCGAGCTGACCCGGGCGGCCGCCGGGTCGGCGGCGCCGACCAGCGCGGCGAGGTCCCGCAGGCGTACCCCGGTCCAGGTCTGCGACGTGGACCAACCCTCCACGCAGGCGATCGGCAGGGTCGCGGTGTGCTGCGGCAGCGCGAGCAGCCCGGCCCGGTCCAGCGTGACGGCGCGGTCGCCGGTCCGCAGCGACAGCCGCCAGCCCGGCCCGGTGGCCTCGGCAGTCACGCCGGCCGCGGCGGCGGTGCGGTTGACCGGGAAGCCGGTCGGCCCGCCGCCGACGCGCCGGCCGCGGGGCAGCAGCAGCGCGGTGCGCCGCAGCGCGTCCACGCTCTGCCCCACGGTCAGCGCGGCCAGCAGCAGCGCGCCGCCGCCGGCCAGCGCCAGCACCCCGCGGCGGCTCATCGTGGCCGGGCCGGGGCGGCGGGCCACCAGGCCGTCCGGGTCCGCCGGCTCCGGTGCGGTCCGGTCCACGCGGGTACGCGCGAAGCCCGGCCCGCGCAGCGCGGTCACCAACCGGGGAAGTTTGATCGCCACGTGCGCGACCAACGACACCGTGAAGATCCACGCGCCGTACCAGTGCGCGGTGTAGAAGTCGAAGCCGAACAGGTACGCGTACTGGATGTTGAGCAGGCCGGTGGCGCTCTGGAACAGGATGCCGCCGACCAGCAGCAGCAACGACAGCCGCTCCAGCACCTGCGCGGCCGAGCGGGCCGGCGGCCAGGCGAACAGCTTCGGCACCACCGACCAGAGCTTCGCCAGCACCACCGGCACCAGCACGATGCCGAGCGTCACGTGCAGCCCCTGGGTGAGGCGGAACAGCCAGGCCGGCCGGGTCGGCCAGTCGAACACCGGCGGGTGCAGCCAGCCCACGTCGCGGGGGAACGCCTGGTCGAAGCGGGGTCCGTAGGCGATCCAGTCGAGCAGCCCGGTGACCACCACCAGCGGCAGGGTGGCCAGCAGCACCGCGCCCAGCACCGAGGTCAGCCACGGTCCGCGTACCGGGCTGCGCCAGGCCCGGTCGACCGCGTCGACGCCCGGCGGGCGGTGGCGGTCCAGGGTGCGCCAGAGCCGGGCCGGCGCGGCGTACGCCGGGTCGTGCGGCGGCGGGACGTCGTTGCTCACGGGATGGGACGCTAGACGCCGCCGGCGGCCCGTGACGGCGTTTGCCGCATTACCGATGCCTTACCGCCGCCGTCTCTTACGGACCGCTGACGTCCTGCCTGAACCGGCCGCCGACCCGGCCCGGGTGCCCTAGCGTGGGCCGGTATGCGGGTACTGGTCACCGGCGCGGCCGGCTTCATCGGATCGCAGATCGCCGACCTGCTGGCGGCCGAGGGCCACGAGCCGGTCTGCCTGGACGCCCTGCTGCCGCAGGCGCACGGCGGCACGCTGCCGCAGTGGTCCCGGCGGCACGACCCGGTGGTCGGCGACGTGCGCGACGCCGCGCTGCTGGGCCGGCTGTTGTCCGGCGTGGACGCGGTCTGCCACCAGGCGGCCATGATCGGGCACGGCCTCGACCCGTCCGACGCGCCCGACTACGCGGCGCACAACGACCTGGGCACGGCGGTGCTGCTGGCCGCCATGCACTCCGCCGGGGTGCGCCGGCTGGTGCTGGCCAGCTCGATGGTCGTCTACGGCGAGGGGCGCTACACCTGCGACCGGCACGGCGTGGTCCGCCCCGCCCCGCGCCGCGCCACCGACCTGACCGCCGGCCGGTACGACCCGACGTGTCCCGACTGCGGCAGCACGCTCGCCCCGGCGCTGGTGCCCGAGGACGCGCCGTTGGAGCCGCGCAGCACGTACGCGGCCAGCAAACTCGCCCAGGAGCACTACGCCGCCGCGTGGGCCCGGCAGACCGGCGGCGGGGTGTGGGCGTTGCGCTACCACAACGTCTACGGCCCCCGGATGCCCCGCGACACCCCGTACGCCGGGGTCGCGTCGCTGTTCCGCTCGGCGCTGGCCGCCGGCCGCGCGCCGGTCGTCCTGGAGGACGGCCGCCAGCGCCGGGACTTCGTGCACGTCACCGACGTGGCCCGGGCGAACCTGCTGGCGCTGGCCGCGCCGGCGCCCGACGGCCTGGTGCCGGTGAACGTCTGCTCCGGCGAGCCGCACACCGTGGGCGACCTGGCGACGGCCCTGGCGACGGCCATGGGCGGCCCGGACCCGGTGGTGGCCGGCGGCGCGCGGGCGGCCGACGTCCGGCACGTGGTGGCCGACCCCGCCCGTGCCCGGGATCTGCTCGGCTACACCGCCCGGGTCACCTTCACCGAGGGCGTCACCGCCTTCGCCACCGACCCCCTACGCTCCCCCGCCGCCCTCTCCCCCCAACCCGCCTGACCACCCGCCCCCGGCCCGGCCGGATCGACTCGTCGAGCATGGAGTGGTGGACCTCCGATATCGGTCCTGTCCGACATCCTGGGCGCCACCCCTCCATGCTCGGTGAATCGCGGCCGGTCAGGAGACGGTGAGCAGGAGGTGGTTGACGAGCAGGGCGGTCAGGGCCTGGGCGGCGAGCCAGCGGCGGCGGGTCGGTGGGGGCAGGTGAGCGGCGGCGACCAGTAGCCACACCACGAACGGCAGCCAGATCCGCTCCACCTCGGCCTTGCTCATCCCGGACAGGTCGGCGGCGGTCACCGCCAGCGCGGCGGCGGCCGGCAGCAGCACCGCCGGCCCGAGTCCGACCAGTCGCCGTACCCCGACGACCCGAGCCCCCGACCGGCCGACGAACAACGTGTCGTCCGACGACGGCGCGGCAACCGACGACGACCCGGCACGGTCGCGAGCGGCTCGCCCGGTGACGGCGGCCGACCAGGTGGCCCGGGCGGCGACGGCGGTGCGGCACAGCGCCGGACCGAACACGGGTCGGGCGGCGACGGCGGTGCGGCGCAGCGCCGGGCCGAGCACCGGGCCGGCGGAGAGCAGCAGCGCGGCGAGGTTCGCCCATACCCAGTAGGTGTACGGGCGGTCGGCCGCCCAGCCCTGGTAGTAGCGCTCGACGACCCGGTCGTACCCCTCCCACCAGCGGAAGCCGGCCAGCACGAAGAGCGCCATGACGGTCGCGACGCCGGCGGTCGCGGTGAGCAGGGCGGCCCGGCGACGGTCGGACCGCAACGCCAGCACGGTCACCGCCAGCGCGGCGACCAGCGCGAATCCGTACGACAGGTGCAGCGCGAAGCCGAGCAGCAGGCCGCCGGCCAGCGCGGCGAGTGGCCCGCGGACCGCCAGCAGCGCCAGCCCCGCGGCCACCACGCCGGTGAACACCGCGTCGGCGGACGCGCCCAACCACACCGCGCCGGGCAGCAGCACCAGGAACGGCAGCACCGCCCGGGCCGCGTCGGCGGCGCCCAGCGCGCGCAGCGTGACCGGCACGGAGACCACGGCGGTCGCCCCGACCAGCACGCAGCACAGCGCGGCGGCGGCGCCGCCGCCCAGCCCGACCCGGTCCAGCCAGACGAAGATCAGCAGCGCGCCCGGCGGATGCCCGGCGGTGTGGGTGGACCAGGATTCGGGCTGGAAGTCCAGGATCCGACCGGTGAAGCCGGCCAGCATGGCCGGGATGTCGGTCACCCGGGGCACCTCGTGCAGGTACTCCGCCTGCGCGGTCAGTCGCCGGGTCAGCCCGGTGGACCAGCCGTCCACCAGGGCCAGCGCCAGCGTCCAGGCCACCGCGGCCAGCCAGCCGGCGGCCAGCAGCGGCCCCCACCGCGCGGAACGCGACCAGCGCAGTCCCGGGCCGAGCACGACCAGCGCGACCGCCGCCGCGAGCGGCGTGCCCCAGCCCACGTGGGGGTGCCAGGTGGCGTACAGCGGCGCGGTGTCGGCGTGCAGGCCGACGCCGCGCCGGTTGAGCACCAGCCCGACCACGACGGCGGCGGCGAGCAGCGCCGCCTCGACGGCGACCGCGACCAGATCGCCCCGGCGTGAGGGCCCGGCCCGCTCCGCGGTGGGGGTGCGGCGCAGTGTGGGTGCGAGTCTCATGACGACCGCACGGTACGGCCCGCCGGCACCGCTCGTCAGGACAACCGCCGACCTGTCACCGGTCGGTAAGAAATGCCTGACCGGTAAGGGTTCCGTAAGGGCGATCCGGGCTCACCCGGGCGGCTGCCGGCCTAGCCTCGGCGGCATGCCGACACAGATCGACGTGGTGCTGCCGTGCCTGGACGAGGCCGCCGCCCTGCCCGGGGTGCTGAACGCGCTACCGCCCGGTTACCGGGCGATCGTGGTGGACAACGGCTCCCGGGACGGCTCGCCCGAGGTGGCCGCCCGGCACGGCGCACGGGTGGTACGCGAGCCTCGGCGCGGTTACGGCGCGGCGGTGCACACCGGGCTGGAGGCCGCCGACACCGCACTGGTCTGCGTGCTGGACGCGGACGGCTCGTTCGACCCCGGCGAGTTGCCGGCGCTCGTCGCCCCGGTGGCGGCCGGCACGGCCGACCTGGCGGTGGGTCGCCGCCGGCCGGTGTCCACCGGCGCCTGGCCGTGGCACGCCCGGGCCGGCACCGCGCTGGTCGCCGCGTTGCTGCGCCAGCGCGGGGTGCCGTTGCGCGATCTCAGCCCGATCCGGGTCGCCCGGCGCGCGGACCTGCTCGCCCTCGGCGTGACCGACCGGGCGTTCGGTTATCCGCTGGAGTTGATGATCCGGGCCGCGGCGGCCGGTTGGCGGATCCACGAGCGCGACGTCCGCTACGCCCCGCGCGCCGCCGGCACGAAGTCGAAGGTGTCCGGCTCGGTACGCGGCACGGTCCGGGCCACCCGTGACTTCCTGACGGTCCTGCGCAGCGTGGACGGCCCGCGGTGACCGTCCTGCTGGTGGTGGCGAAGGCGCCGGTGCCGGGGGCGGTCAAGACCCGGCTCTGCCCACCGGCCACCCCGGCGCAGGCCGCCCGTATCGCCGCCGCCGCGCTGCGCGACACGCTGGACGCGGTCGCCGCCACCGAGGGCGTCCTGCCGGTGCTGGCACTGGCCGGGCGCTTCGCCGACGCGGAGGACGGCGCGGACCTGACCGCCGCGGTCGCCGGGTGGCCGGTGCTGCCGCAGCGCGGCGACGGCCTGGCCGATCGACTCGCGCACGCGCACGCCGACGTGGCCGACGCGTACCCGGGGCGGCCGGTGGTGCAGATCGGCATGGACACCCCGCAGGTGACCCCGGGGCGGCTCGCCGCCGCCGTACGCCGGTTGTCCGCGCCCGGCACCGACGCGGTGCTCGGCCCGGCCGCGGACGGCGGCTGGTGGGGTCTGGGCCTGCGCGACCCCCGCCGGGCGGCGGCGCTGCGCGGCGTGCCGATGTCCACCGCCGACACCTGCCGGCTCACCCACGCGGCGCTGGTCGGGGCCGGCCTCCGGGTCGGCGCGCTGCCGACGTTGCGCGACGTGGACGACTGGGTGGACGCGCGGGCGGTGGCCCGCTGCGCACCCGACGGCCGCTTCGCCCGCGAGGTCGCCGCGTTGCGGCCGACCCTGGTGGGTGGCCCGTGAGCGCGAGGAGTGAGCCGGGGTTGCGAGCCCCGCAGTCGCGAACCGACGCCGGCCCCGTGAGCGCGAGGAATGAGCCGGGGTTGCGAGCCCCGCAGTCGCGAACCGACGCCGGCTCCCTGAGCGCGAGGAGCGAGCCGGGCCGGCGGGCCGGTGTGGACGGGTTCGGCGCGGCGCTGCGGCGGCGGGCCGGCGCCCACTGGCTGGTGCAGGCCGACGGGGTGCGTCGGCGGCTGCCGGTCGAGCGGTGGCACGGTCCGGCCGAGAGGGCTACCGCCGCGGTGGTGGCCCGCTGCCACGGCCCGACACTGGACCTGGGTTGCGGGCCGGGCCGGCTCGCCGCGGCGCTGACCCGCGCCGGTGTGACCACCGTCGGGGTCGACGTGTGCCCCCGGGCGGTGGCGTTGACCCGGGCTCGCGGTGCGGTCGCGGTACGCGCCGACCTGTTCGACCCGTTGCCGGCGGAGGGCCGGTGGCGGCACGTCGCGCTGCTGGACGGCAACATCGGCATCGGTGGTGACCCGGCCCGGCTGCTGGGTCGATGCCGGGAACTGCTGCACCCGGAGGGGACCGTGCTGGTCGAGTTGGATCCGCCCGGCAGCGGCGCCTGGCAGGGGCAGGCGCGCGTGGTGTCGGGCCGGCGCCGGGGACCCAGCTTCCGCTGGGCACGGTTGGACACCCGGTCGGTGCACGCGCCGGCCGACGCGGCCGGGCTGGTGGTGCGGGACCTGCGGCCGGACGGTGGCCGCTGGTTCGCGGAACTGGCCACCGCCTGAGCCGGCGGTGTCGGCTCGGCGGCGAGACGGCGGGCACCGACGACCGGGCCGGAAATCCGCTACGGCCGGGCCCGCGCGAGCACTACCGTGCCGGAATGACCCCCACCCTGCACTTCCACGCCGAGCCGGACGCGTTCCTCGACGCCGCTGGCGACCACCTGGCGGCCGACCCGGTGGTCAACACGGTGGTCGCCTCCGTCGCCCACCGGATGGCCGCCCACCGGGCCGAGGGGATCAGCCTGCCGGAGGACGACTGGTGGCTGGTGGTCCGGGACGACTCCGGCGCGGTGGTCGGCGCGGGGATGCGGGCCGCGCCGTTCCCGCCGCGCCCGCCGTTCCTGCTGCCGATGCCGGCGGAGGCGGCGGTCGCGCTGGCCCGGACCTGGCACGGACGCGGCGAGCAGGTGTCGGCGGTCAACGGTGCCCTGCCCGCGGCCCGTGACTGCGCCGACGAGGTGGCCCGTCTGTGCGGCGGCCGGGTCGAGGTCGCCCAGCACACCCGGCTGCACGAACTCGACGCGCTGGTGCCGCCCGCGCCGGCGCCGGGGGCGTTGACCGCCGCCGGCGAGGACGACGTCGACCTCGTCGCCGCCTGGTTCGGCGCGTTCATGGCCGACGCCGACGAACAGGCGGGCCGCCCGCGCGGCGCCAGCGCCCACGAAACGCCCGACCGGGACGAGCTGCTCCGCCGGATCCGGGGTGGCCGGATCTGGTTCTGGACCGACGCGGCGGGCCGGCCGGTGCACCTCACCGCCGCGAACCCCCCGGCGTTCGGCGTCGCCCGGGTGGGACCGGTCTACACGCCACCGGGGCAGCGCGGCCGAGGGTGGGCCGGCAACGCGGTCGCCGAGGTGAGTCGGCGGCTGCGGGCCGAGGGCGCCCGGGTGTGCCTCTTCACCGACCAGGCGAACCCCACGTCGAACCGGCTCTACGCCCGCCTCGGCTTCCGGCCGGTGGTGGACATGGCCAATCTGGTCGTCGTCCGCTGATTCCCTGGTGGGGCACCGCACCCGGGCCGGGCCCGCGAATCAGCTCACCAGCCGACCGAGCCCAGGCTGACCGGGGTGAGCCGGCGCACCTGCGGTTCGATCCACTGTGCCGCGGTGACCAGCTTGACCAGCCGGTCGATCGTCTCCGGCGGGCCGGCCACGAAGCTGCGCCGGTCGGCCGGGCAGCCGGGCAGCCGGGCAGCCGGGCAGCCGGGCAGCCGGGCAGCCGGGCAGCCGGGCAGCCGGGCAGCCGGGCAGCCGGGCAGCCGGTGAAGCATCCCGCCCGGAACGGCAGCTCACGGGTGGCGTCCAGGCGCACCGGCAAAGCCCGGCCGCCGGCCGCCCGCCGGGCCGTGCCCAGCGCGGTCTCCGCCATGTCGGCAAGCACCAGCGGCCCGGGCAGCGCGGTCGGGTCGAGCATGCCGCGCGACCCGCACCCCAGCTCCAGCACCGGCCCGCCGCCGGTCACCCCGTCGGCCACCAGCCGGGCCGCGACCGCCCGACGCACCCGGTGGTACGGGTCGTCGACGTACCCGTCGACCTGCGCGCCGTCGTGGTAGCGGTGCTGGTTGGCGTGCCGGCCGTGCGCCTGCGCGCGGTGCGCGGAGGTCCCGTCGGCGGCTCGGCCATCGCATCTCCCCCAGCGGTCGCCGGCCCCGTCGGCGGCGTCCGCCCCCAGCCTCGCACCGCGCGCGCCCGACGGCGTGGACATCCACTCCGGATACGCCGACGCGGCGGCCGTCGTCCGGCCGCCGCGTCGGTGCGGGCGGGTCAGATCGCGCGCGCCCAGTCCAGCCGGGTGCTGTCGTCGTACTCGTCGCCGGGGATCCACCACTGGGCCCCGAAGCCGCTGGTGGAGACGATGATGTTGCCACCGTCGGGGTATTCGTTCTCGGGCGGGATGGACAACGCGGCGCAGTAGCGCCCGTCCGGGGAGAACACCGGCGACAGGTAGAACCGCGGTTCGTCGGTGAGCTTCTTCAGGCCGGTGCCACCGACCCGCACCGACGCCAGCGACTGGTTGAGCGTCTCCAGGTGGGGATACCAGCGGGTGGTGCAGAAAACCACGCGCTGGGAGTCGGGCGTGAACACCGGCCCGCTGAAGCGCTCCCCCACCTGCGGTGCGTAGAGTCGCCGCACCTCGCCGGTCGCCACCTCCAGAACGCGCAGTTGCGGGCCCTCCGAACGGCTGCGCCAGTGCATGACGATCATCGAGCCGTCCCGGGACCAGTCCGGTGAGCCCATGGCGTGGCCCTGGACCAGCACCCGGGTCCCGCCGGTCGCCACGTCGACCGCGATCAGCGTGTCACTCTGCTTCCCGGTGACCAGAGCGATCTCGCGGCCGTCCGGCGACCAGGTCGGCGCGCCGTAGCGGACACCGGGCGGGTCGGCGAGCAGCGTGCGCTTCTGACCGGTGACCCGGTCGTGCACGGCCACGTACGGCAGCAACGTGCCGTCGCCCGACCAGGCGGAGTTCACCCAGGCCACATACCGGCCGTCCGGCGAGGTCTTGGCGTGGTCGCCGTCCGGCAGCAGCGGTCGCGGCGTGGTGCGGCCCGGGTCGATCTGGAGCACGCCCCAGCCCACGCTGACCAGCCACGGCCCGTTGGCGACCTCGGCGGCCGAGGCCGGCGTGGCGGCGACGAGGCCGGTCGCGGCGGCGGCGCCGGTCAACGCGGCGGCACGCAGCAGGGTACGACGACTCAACTCGGTCATGTGGCTTCCCCCGTGGTAGGCATTGCTCCACCCTCCTGACCGGACGATCACGCCGGGATCGGGCGAGCAGGCGGATCACCGTCAGCCACTCGGTCAGGACGCGGGGTGACCGGGCGGGACAGGCGGTACCCTCGCCCCGGTGACTTCCGACGCGCTGCGCCGCGCCCTCACCGAGCCGGGCGACCCGCCGCTGCTGCCGCTGCCCGGCGTGGTGGTCGAACTGCTGGACGCCCTGGCCGCGCCGCCCCGCCTCGGCGCGCACCTGCGGCTGGTGCACGACGTGGCCTGGCACCTCACCGCCGCGTTCGCCGACCGCTTCACCGCGGTGCCGTTCGACCGGCAGGCGGTGCTGTTCGGCGCGGCCGTGCACGACCTCGGCAAGGTCGAGCACCCGGCCGAGCTGACCGGTCCCGGCTCGGCGCACGAGGAGGCCGGCTACCGGTTGCTGCTGCGCTACGGCGTGCCGGAGGAGCGGGCCCGCTTCGCCGTCACCCACGCCGCCTGGCACTCCCCCGGCGTGCAACTGGAGGACCTGCTGGTCAGCCTCGCCGACAAGGTGTGGAAGGGGCGCCGGGTCACCGACCTGGAGCAGCTCGTGGTGGACCGGCTCGCCGGCATCACCGGGCAGGAGCCGTGGCGGACGTTCCTGGACCTCGACGACGTGCTCGCCGAGCTGGCCGCCGGCGCGGACCACCGGCTGGACTTCCAGGCCGACCATCCGGTGTACGGCTGAGCCGCGTAAGGAGGGGCCCCCTCTTAACGGATTCGGTAGAGGAGGGGCCCCCTCTAACCGCCAGACGGTACGGATCACGGTCCACGTGAGCCTGGTGAGCCGGCGGCGTCGATCAGCGCCTCCGACGGGCCTTCCCGCCGCCGCGACCACCTCCCACCTGGCGCTCACCGAACTGGCCGCCGGCCCGTCCCGGGCGGAGCGCGCCGCCGGCCTGACCACGCTGGTGCCGCCCGGCGCGGAGGCGACTCGCATCGGCCGGGAGGTCGGCACCGGGTTCACCTCGGTCGGCCTCCTGCGGCTCCGGCTGCCGGGGCACCTACCGGCTGGCCGTCCGCTACCGGGGCGCGGCAGCCGGCGGCGGCGTCGAGGTGTGCCAGGTGTCGGCGCGCGACGGCTGCCGGGTCGACGTGGTGCGCGTCCCGGGCGAGCTGACTACGGCACGGTGAACGAGTCGATTGACTTTCGATAGCTAGCGAGTGATAGTCGATGCATGTTGACTACCGAGCGCGCGGTGACGGCACTCCGCGCCTTCCTCGTCCTGCTGTTCGGCGTCCTGGTCCTGTTCCAGACGATGTCGTTGCCCGGGCAGTTCGCGCACCTGGCCCGGGAGAACCCGGACGACGCGTACCTGCGCTGGCCGGCCACCGCGGTCACGGTGTTCTGGGTGCTCTGCGTGCAGGTGGTGATCGTGTGCACCTGGCAACTCCTCACTCTGGTCAAGCATGATCGGATCTTCACCGAGGCGTCCCTGGCCTGGGTCGACGGCATCGTCTGGGCGATCGTCGTCGGTTGGGTGAGCCTGGTCGGCGTCTTCCTCTGGGTCGGGTTCAACGCGAACGACCCGGGCCTGCCGCTGCTGCTCTTCCTGCTCACCACCGGGGTCAGCGTGCTGGGGCTGCTGATGGTCGTGATGCGTGCGCTGCTGCGGCAGGCCACCACGCTGCGCACCGACATGGAAGCGGTGATCTGATGCCCATCGTCGTGCGCATCGACGTCGAGCTGGCCCGGCGCAAGATGAGCGTCGGCGAGTTCGCCGAGCGCGTCGGGCTCACCCCGGCCAACGTGTCCGTGCTGAAGAACGGCCGCGCCAAGGCGGTCCGGTTCAGCACGCTCGAGGCCATGTGCCGGGTGCTCGACTGCCAACCCGGCGACCTCCTCGAATGGGTCGCCGACGAGGACGAGCGATGAGAGCACTGCTCGCCGCCGTCGTCGTTTCCGCCGCCGCGCTCGGCGTCGCCGGACTGGTCTACGGGGAGGCCGACGACTCCCCCGGGCTTCAACTCCTCTCCGGTCTGCTGGTCATCGGCGCCGTCGCCGTCGCCGTGCGCGCCGCCCGCCGGACCCGGTAGGACCGGCGCCCCCTCCGACGCCGGCCCCGCCTCAGCCCTTCACGCAGACGACCTGCTTGAGGTGGGCGACCACCTCAACCAGGTCGTCCTGCTGGGCCATCACCTCGGTGATGTCCTTGTAGGCGCCGGGGATCTCGTCGACCACCCCGGCGTCCTTGCGGCACTCCACACCGGCCGTCTGCGCGGCCAGGTCGGCCGTGCTGAACGTCCGCTTCGCCTGCCCCCGCGACATCCGCCGACCCGCACCGTGCGACGCCGAGCAGTACGCGTCGACGTTGCCCTTCCCGCGCACGATGTACGAGCCGGTGCCCATCGAGCCGGGAATGATGCCCAGGTCGCCCGCGCCGGCGCGGATCGCGCCCTTGCGGGTGACCAGCACGTCCACCCCGTCGTAGCTCTCCTCGGCCACGTAGTTGTGGTGACACGAGATCGCCTCGTCGTAGCCGACCTGCGGGAACGCGTCGCGGACCACCTGGGCGAGCAGGGCCAGCATGACCGCCCGGTTGCGCCGCGCGTACTCCTGCGCCCACCACAGGTCCCGCCGGTAGGCGTCCATCTCCGGCGTGCCGGCGAGGAACACCGCGAGATCACGGTCGGGCAGACAGGTGTTGTGCGGCAGCCCGCGCGCCACCGCCATGTGCCGCTCGGCCAACTCCTTGCCGATGTTGCGGGACCCCGAGTGCAGCATCAGCCAGACCCGCCCGTCGTCCGGGCCACCCTGCTCCAGGCAGACCTCGATGAAGTGGTTGCCCCCGCCGAGCGTGCCGAGCTGGCGCTGCGCCCGCGTCTCGAGCTGCGCCACCCGCCGGTCGAGCGTGCCGAACCGCCGCCAGAACTCGTCCCAGCCGGCCTGCTCCAGCCCGCGTACCCGGCGCGGATCGACCGCGTCGTCGCGCATCGCGAAGCCGACCGGGATGGCCGTCTCGATCGCCGACCGCAGCGGCCCGAGGTCGTCGGGCAGGTCGGCGGCGGTGAGCGAGGTCCGCACCGCGGACATGCCGCAGCCGATGTCCACGCCGACCGCGGCCGGCGACACGGCCTGCCGCATGGCGATCACCGACCCGACCGTCGCGCCCTTGCCGAAGTGCACGTCCGGCATCACCGCGACGCCCTGCACCCACTGCAGCGCGCCGATGTTGCGCAGCTGCCGGGCCGCCTGCGCCTCGATCGTGTACGGGTCGGTCCAGACCCGGACCGGCGCCCGGGTACCGGCCAGCGGGGTGAAACCCATCGTCGTCTCCTCGTGTCGTGGGGTCGTAGGCCGTACGGGACTCGAACCCGTAGCCTCCCGGGTGAGAACCGGGTGAGCTGCCAGTTGCTCCAACGGCCCGTGCCGGGCGAACGAAAAACCGCCCGGCTCCGGTCTGGGGGGCGGGCGGCTCGCGCGAGATCGTCGCGCCGGCGCTAGACGCGCCACCACCCGGATTGCGACCACGCCTCGCGGCCCGGTTCGGGCAGCAGGGCACCGACGCGCGGCAAGAGCCGCTCGGCGCGGGTGCGATTCTGCTGCGACACCGGATGCTCCCTGGATTGATCAGTACGACGTTGCCCGCTCACGGTACGGGCACCCGCTTCGGGGCGGCAACGCGATATTGCCGGGGCCCGCCGTTCGCAAACGGGCGGGCGCGACCGGGTCAGCCGGCCTGGGCCACCGGATGGCGCTTCGCCTGCTCCATGAACGGGAAACGCGCGGTGAGTTCGGCGAGCGTGGCGCCGGCCCGCCAGGCGTCCGCCACCTGCGCGACCTGGAGCAGGTCGGTGGCGTCGCCGCGGGCCTCGACCTCGCCGTCGACCCGCAGGTCGATCATGAAGTAGCGGGCCTGCGAGCCGAGGCTGACGCAGACCACGCCCCGCTGCGAGGTCAGCTCGGCGCAGGTGAACCGGCTGCGACCCTGCTCCGGTGCGGTCACCCGGCCGACGTCGAGCTGGTGGGCGGTCGCGGTCTGCGCGAGCGCGGGAGCCAGACCGCCGGGCTCGACCAGGTCCGGGTAGAGGCGCACACCCAGTGCCGCCGAGACGTCGCTCATGCCTGACTCCCACTTCCTCGTGACAGAGACCAGCAGCGCGCAGGTTACGAACACGTTTCCGGCACGCATGCCCATCCTGTCCCGCCCGGGTGGCCCGCGGCAATAGGAACTGTCGACCCGCACCCCGTCGGGGCCCGGTACGCTGCCGGCTCATGGCTCGGATCCGCTGTGACTTCTTCTCCGAGGCGCTCGGCATGGGCACCTCGATGACGGTGCTGCTGCCCGACCCGGGCGCGGCCGGCGTCGGCCTGGCCGGCGCCGCCCGCGACGGCGACCCGCCGGTGCTCTACCTGCTGCACGGCCTCACCGGCGACG
This sequence comes from Micromonospora sp. NPDC050980, assembly GCF_040653835.1. Taxonomy (NCBI): domain Bacteria; kingdom Bacillati; phylum Actinomycetota; class Actinomycetes; order Micromonosporales; family Micromonosporaceae; genus Micromonospora; species Micromonospora sp. NPDC050980. Next base: position 100,559 of record NZ_JBFAGS010000020.1, read on the forward strand.
ACACGGCGTGGACCCGGCAGTCGTCGATCGAGCGCTACGTCGCCCCGTTGGGGCTCGCCGTGGTGATGCCGCAGGTGCAGCGGAGCTTCTACCGCGACGAGGAGCACGGCAACCGGTACTGGACGTTCCTCAGCGAGGAACTGCCCGAGGTGTGCCGATCGTTCTTCCGCCTCTCCGGCCGGCGGGAGGACACGTTCGTCGCCGGATTGTCGATGGGTGGCTACGGCGCGCTGAAGTGGGCGCTGCGCCACCCCGACCGCTTCGCGGCGGCGGCCAGCCTCTCCGGGGCGCTCGACGTGGTGCGGCGACGCCACCACCCGTCCAGCCCGGTCGATCCGGCCGTGTGGCACACGGTGTGGGGCGACCGCCCGCCGCCCGACGAGGACGACACGGTGACGCTGCTGGAGCGGGCCGGCGACGACCTGCCGGCGCTCTACGTCGCCTGCGGCACCGAGGACTTCCTCCACGAGGACAGCGTGCGGTTCGTCGACACCGCCCGGCGGTGCGGCCGGCCGCTCACCGTCGACTTCGGCCCCGGCGACCACGACTGGGCCTACTGGGACGCGCGCATCGCCGACGTCCTCGCCTGGCTCCCGCTGCGGGTGTAAGGCGGGGCCCCCGGTTAACGCCTCCGGTGGAGGAGGGGGCCCCGCTTAACACCGCTCAGCGGGTGAGCACGACCTTCAGCGCGCCGGTCTCGGCGGGGCGGGCGAACACGTCGTACGCCTCGACGATCTCCGCCAGCGGGTACCGGTGGGTGACCATGTGCGCGGTGTCGAGCTGGCCCGCGACCAGCATGTCCAGCAGCTTGGGCGTGGTGCGGGTGTCGACCAGGCCGGTGGTGATGGTGACATCGCGGATCCACAGCCGCTCCAGGTGCAGCGTGGCCGGCGCGCCGTGCACGCCGATGTTGGCGACCCGTCCGCCGGGGCGCACCAGCGCGGTGCACAGCTCGAAGCTGGCGGGCACGCCGACCGCCTCGATCGCCACGTCCGCGCCGAGCCCGCCGGTGACCGAGCGCACCGCGTCGAGCGGGTCGTCGTCGGCGAGCACGGTCAGGTCCGCGCCGAACCGTTTGGCCGCGTCGAGGCGGCTGCGCGCCTTGTCGACGGCGATCACGTGGGTCGGTGAGAAGAGGCGGGCGGTCTGGATCGCGGCCAGGCCGATCGGGCCGGCGCCGACCACCACGACGGTGTCGCCGGGCCGCACCCCGCCATTGAGTACGCCGACCTCGTACGCGGTGGGCAGGATGTCGGCCAGCAGCACCGCCGCCTCGTCGGAGACGCCCTCCGGCAGGCGGTACGTCGACAGGTCGGCGAACGGGACGCGGGCGTACTCGGCCTGCACGCCGTCGACGGTGTGCCCGAGGATCCACCCGCCGCCGCCGAGGCACTGCCCGTAGACGCCGTCTCGGCAGTAGCGGCAGACGCCGCACGCGGAGATGCAGGAGGCGAGAACCCGGTCGCCGGGGGTGAGGTTGGCAACGCCGTCACCGACCGCGACGACCGTGCCGACCGCCTCGTGGCCGAGCACCCGGCCCGGCTCGACCTCGGGCACGTCGCCGCCGAGGATGTGCAGGTCGGTGCCGCAGATGGTGACCGCGTCCACCCGGACGATCGCGTCACGCGGGCCGGCAATGGTGGGATCCGGGACCTCGGACCAGGACTTCTCGCCCGGCCCGCCGTACACGAGTGCCTTCATGGCTCCTCCTCACGCCGTTGTCACCTCCCACGCTTCTCGCCCACGACTGCGGGTGGCAGGGCCGGAGGACCCGGCGGGCGGGACCTCGGTCCCGCGCCTCATGATCGACGTGTTGAGCGGGGGCCCCTGCTCTACCGGAGGCGTTAACAGGGGGCCCGGCCTTACACGCCGACGGTGCCGTCGATGGCCTCGCGCAGGAGGTCGGCGTGGCCGTTGTGACGGGCGTACTCGTGCAGCATGTGCTGCATCACCAGGCGCAGCGAGACGTCCTCGCCCCAGCGGGCCTGGTGGCCGGTGGCGTCGAGCGACTCGGCCGCCCGCTCGATCCGGCGGGCGTGCTCGACCTCCCGCCGCCACGCCTCGAACGCCTCCGCCCGGTCGGCCCCGCCGGTGTCGTACGCCGCCTGGAAGTCGCCGCTGTCCGACCAGACCAGCGGCACGTCCTCGGCGGCGATGACGCGGCGGAACCAGAAGCGTTCCACCTCCGCCAGGTGCCGGACCAGGCCGAGCAGGGACAGCGTCGACGGCGGGGAGGCCCGCCGGCGCAGTTGCTCGTCGGTCAACCCCTCGCACTTGAGGGCCAGGGTGGCCCGGTGGAAGTCGAGGAACGCGCGCAGCGTCTCCCGCTCGCCGGCCCGCAGCGGCGGGCCGATCCGTTCGGTCTCCACGGGACGTCCTTCCGGGCGGGTGCGGTCACCGCAGCCTAGCCTTCGTGGATCATGACGCAACGGGGTTACCGCAGCGACGCGCGGGCCACCGGGAAGTCGAACCAGGTGTCCGGGTACGGCTCGTCCACGTACCGGTAGTGCCACCACTCGAGCGGGTAGTTCTCGAACCCCTGTGCGGTCATCAGCCGCTTCAACAGCTCCCGGTTCGCCCGGGCGGCCCCGGTGATCCTCGCGTCGGCGGTGTGGGCGCGCGGGTCGAAGCAGTCGAACCCGGTGCCCATGTCGACCGAGTTGTCGGCGAAGCGGCGGCCGGCGGGTGCGGTGCACGGCAGCAGGGGGTCACCGGGCGTGTAGGTGGGCTGCGCGGGGGTGGGCACCGGCACCAGGGTCAGGTCGAGCGTACTGGCCCGGCTGTGGGCCGTGGGAGCCCCGATGTAGCCGTCGGCGAAGAGCCGGTCCTTCGGCAGGTCCGGGTAGAACTCCGCCTTCATCTGCTGCTCCTGCGGACGCTTCGCCCAGGCGACGAACTCGTTCACGGCGCGCTGCGGGCGGTAGCAGTCGTAGACCTTCAGGCTGTGGCCCCGGGCCGACGCGGCGGTCTGCACCCGGTGCAGCGCCTCGGCCGCCCGGCGGGTGAGCAGGCAGAGCGGCTCGGGATAGCCGTCGATCGGCCGGCCGACGAAGTTGTGCGCCGAGGCGTACCGGATGTCGGTGCGGACCGTGGGGTCGACGGCGGCCAGGTCGACGACGTCGGCCGGGGCGCGCGGCCCGGTCGGGGTGGGCGACGGCGCCGGGCGCGGCGCGGGCCGCTGGCAGGCGGTCGCGACCACCGCGACCACCACAACCAGGACCCCCGCCGTACGCCCCCGCACCCTGCCCGTTCTACCACGGGGTAAGGAGGGGCCCCTTGTTAACAGACGTCTGTTAACAAGGGGCCCCTCCTTACCCGAGGGTGGTGGGGAGGAGGTCGGA
>NZ_JBFAGS010000021.1:0-91769 GCF_040653835.1 Micromonospora sp. NPDC050980
CTGAACGCCTTCCAGATCGCCTTCGAAGGCCGGCTCACCCCGGCCAACCACTGACCACCTCAACAACCAAGATCAGCCGTTAACTTGACAGACCCTCGGGGGGGGGTGTTCTCGATGAGGACCAGATAGCGGCGGGCCGCCAGCCAGTGCAGATCCTGGAGGCACTCCGAGAAGGCCGGCCAGTTCCACCCGAAGTAACTCGGGAACCGCAACGCGTCGGAGAACTGCTCGAACACGCCGTCGACATCCGTCATCGCCGCACCGTCCAGCCGGGCCACGGCCACCTCACCGGACGGTGGGACAGCATCGTCCACGGAGAGTCGGGTGGTGCGGGCGAGCACCTGGACAGGAGATTCTGAATTCTCCCACACGTTATGACCCCGGTACGGCGACGATGAAGTACTGGTAATGAGCGGGCGAGTAGTACACGGAGCCGTCCGAGCCCGTGACGATCCGCTCGCCCCCAGGGTTGGGGTCGTTCCGCGACTGGACCGTACCCCACTCCCGGTATTCGACGGCATTACCCCGGGCGTCGTGCGTCGGGAGGATGAATCCACCGGAGCGGCCGTCGTTCTCGAAATGCTTCGGCACCGGCGGTCCTCCGTCCCCGATGGACTGCGCGATGACACCGTCCCGCCGGATGCTACCGATGACAGCCGCCGGCAGCCCAGGTCGCCGACGGGCTCAGCGGGGTCGCCGAGTAGTCGCCGGCCGGACCGGAGGCTCCAGCCGTCGCCGCGACCAGGGACTGCGTCGCGCCGACCGACACCTCGGCCGACACCGACATGGTCACGAGGTCGTTGCGTGACGGCAGGGGCGTGCCGGCACACTCCTTCCTCCCGGGCGTCGTCAGCGCGCGCCCCGGGAGGGACACCAGCCGGAGCCGGCTGGACCAGTCCGCGCCGTAGGCCGTGGCGAACGATCGATAGTCGAGGCTCACCCTGGTCCGGCCGGCGGTGGCGACGCCGTCGGCGCGGCCGAGCCGCAGTACCACGCCGGCCACCCCGGCCTGCGCGGTCGTCTGTCGATCGAGAACCTCGACGCGTACCCGTTGCGGGGCCTGCGACGCACGCGGCGCCGCGGCCACGCGTACCGGCAGCCGCCCCGCCTTGACCGCGGCGGCGCCGGCCGTCGCGAGGTCGGCCACCTCGGCGCCGGTCGTCGGCCATACCGGCGTCGGTGAGAAGGCTCTCCCCCCGACGCCGATCACCCCCAGTCACGTTGGCGACATCCCGTTGGCGTGTCGTCCAGTGCCGGCGACACGTCGCCCATGGCGGACGGCGAGCGTGAGCGCACCGATGAGCGCTTCGAGAGCGAGAGCCGCCGGGTGGACCCGGAGGCGTTCGACGAACTCGTGGCGCGGGTCCGCACCGACGGGCACGCCCTGATCGACACCGTGGTCGGGCAGTGGCGGATGGCCGACGACCGGCGCGGCGAGGTGATCCGCCGGTACCCCTCGGACGCCCACGACGCGCTGGACACCGTACTCAATCTCGCCCGGCTGACGCCCGACGTGGCCAACGGGCTCGCCACCGGCCGGGAGAACGCGGGCGACCTGTGGCGCAGCGCCCGGGATTTCGCGGGGGCCGCCCGGCGGGAGACGGAGCGGGCGCTGGGCCCCGCGGCCGACACCGACGACGGCCGGTTCCTGCTCGACCTGACCGAGTATGTGGTGGAGCGCAACCGCTGACCGACTCGCGTCAGTCCTCCACCCAACCGTGCTGACGCGCCATGGCCACCAGCGCCCGCCGGGCCTGCAGGATCTGCGCACCGGTCATGGTCGGCACGTTCGCCAGCAGCAGCTCGGTGAGCGACGCCTCGAACTGCCCGACCGCCAGCACGTCGCACTCGTCGTCCTGCACCGGCGAGGCGGTGCGGGCCGGCACGGCGTTGCTCGCCCCGGCCAGCGACACCGGCGGCGGGTCCAGCGTCACGCTCGCGACCTTGGGGCCACGATCGGACTGCACGACCTCGTAACTCACCGTCATCCCGGCGGTGACCGCGTGCCGCTCGTCGCCGAAGTCGTTCGCGTGCACGAACACGTCGTCGCCGCCGTGCGCCGGCGCGATGAACCCGTAACCCCTGACGTCGTCGAACCGAACGATCGTGCCTCTTTCCACCACAAACCACCCGCCACTCGCCACCCGAGCCAAACGCCTGTCCGACAGCCTAGCGAGCGTCGCCGTGACGGTTCTCACCGCGTCACCGAGGCAGGTCAGCGGCGTTGAGCGGGTACGAGCGGTACCCATGACGTCGTCTCCCGAGGTAGCCATGACCAGCATCACCGACCCGGTCGACCCGGCACACCTGCGGGCCGTGCTCGACGGACCGTGGGCCCGGGTCCGCGACGCGCACCGCGCACACCTCGACGAGCGTTTCCTGCCGGTCTACGGCGAGACCGGCGACGAGGCGCGGGAGCGGATCAGCCGCCTGCTCCGCGAACTCCCGGTCGAGCTGGGCATCGGCGGTGGCTTCCCCACCGAGTACGGCGGCGACTCCGACGTCGGCGCCTCGATCGTCGCGATCGAGATGCTGGCCCAGGTCGACCTGTCGCTGATGGTGAAGGCGGGCGTGCAGTGGGGCCTGTTCGGCGGCGCGGTCGCCGCCCTCGGCACCCGCCGGCACCACGACGCCTACCTGCGCGACATCATCGCCGGCGACATCTTCGGCTGCTTCGCGATGACCGAGACCGGCCACGGCTCGGACGTCCAGCAACTGCGCACCACCTGCGTGTACGACCCGCGGACGCAGACGTTCGACCTGCACACCCCGCACGAGGCGGCGCGCAAGGACTACATCGGCAACGCGGCCCGCGACGGCCGGATGGCGGTGGTCTTCGCCCAACTGGTCGTCGACGGGCGGCGGCACGGCGTGCACGCGTGGCTGGTGCCGATCCGCGACGACCAGGGCAACCCGTTGCCCGGCGTGACAATCGGCGACGCCGGCCCGAAGGCCGGCCTGCTCGGAGTGGACAACGGCCGGCTCCGCTTCGACCACGTGCCCGTGCCGCGCGACATGCTGCTGGACCGCTACGCCCAGGTCGCGGCCGACGGCACCTACTCCAGCCCGATCGAGAACGACTCCCGGCGCTTCTTCACCATGCTCGGCACCCTGGTCCGTGGCCGGGTGAGCGTGGGCGGCGCCGCCTCGGCGGCCACCAAGGCGGCGCTGACCATCGCGGTGCGCTACGGCGACATCCGCCGCCAGTTCGGCACGCCCGATGCCGAGCGGGAGGTGCTGCTCAACGACTACCTCGCCCACCAGCGCAAGCTGCTGCCCGCGCTGGCCACCACGTACGCGCTGACCTTCGCGCAGGCCGAGCTGGTCACCGCGCTCAGCGAGGTGCAGGGCGGCGACGGCCCGGTCGACGAGCACCGGCAGCGGGAGCTGGAGTCCCGGGCCGCCGGCCTGAAGGCCGCGCAGACCTGGCACGCCACCCGCACCATCCAGATGTGCCGGGAGGCGTGCGGCGGCGCCGGCTACCTGGCCGAGAACCGGCTGCCCGGCCTCAAGGCCGACACCGACGTCTTCACCACGTTCGAGGGCGACAACACGGTGCTGCTGCAACTGGTCGCCAAGGGGCTGCTCACCGGCCACCGCGACGAGTTCGGCTCGCTGGACGGCTGGGGACGCGCCTCCTTCGTCGCCGACCAGGTCCGCGACATGGTGCTCGAACGCACCGCCGCGCGGGCGTTGATCGAGCGGCTGATCAGCGCCGGGCCGGGCCGCGACGAGGAGGTCGCCGTCACCGACCGCGGCTGGCAGCTCAAGGTCTTCGAGGACCGCGAGCGGCACCGCCTCGACGGCGCGGTCCGCCGCCTGCGCAACGGCGCCGCCCGGAAGAAGGACCACCCCTTCGACATCTTCAACGACGTGCAGGACCACGTCCTGGCCGTCGCCGCCGCGCACGTCGACCGGGTGACCCTGGAGGCGTTCGTCGCCGGCATCGAGGACGTCACCGACCCCGCGGCCCGGGCGCTGCTCTCCCGGGTCTGTGACCTCTACGCGCTCAGCGTCATCGAGGCGGACAAGGGTTGGCTGCTGGAGCACGGCCGGCTCACCCCGGTCCGCGCCAAGGCGCTCACCTCGGTGGTGAACGGCCTGCTCAAGGAGCTGCGCCCGCACATGCGGACACTCGTGGACGGCTTCGCCGTCCCGGACGCCTGGCTGCACTGCGCGATCCTGCGCGAGGAGCCCGACCGGCAGGAGACCATGGCCGCCCACGACGTCGCGACCGGACCGGCAGGCGCCGTCAGCTCATCGCGAGACTGACGGCCCAGACCACGGCGGGGCAGGCCACGCCGGCCAACGCGGCCCGCAGCGCGCACCCCGTGCCGTACGTGCGACGGCCGGCGAGTTCCCGCTCGGTCGCCGCGGGTTCCCGGCTCACCACGAGGTAGCGGCCGGTCCTGGGCAGCGTGAGCGCGGCGAGCCCGCTCTCGCCGTCGAGCGGGCCGCGCGTCCCCTGGATACCGGCCGGCGGGCCTCGGTAGGTTCGCTGTCATGAGTGACGACACCTTCCGTTCGGTGGAGATCGAGCGCACCGGCCTGGCGAGCTACACCGTCCGCAACGCCCGCGGCGGGTCGATCTCCATGGGCTCGGGCCAGGGCGACAGCTTCACGCCCGTGGAGCTGCTGCTGGCCGCCATCGGTGGCTGCACCGCCGTCGACGTCGACCACATCACCACCCGCCGCGCCGAGCCGGACGGCTTCTCCATCGTGGTCAGCGGCGACAAGATCAAGGACGAGTCCGGTGGCAACCGGATGGGCAACCTCCGGGTGGAGTTCACCGTGACCTTCCCGGACGGGCCGGACGGCGACCGGGCGCGCGAGGCGCTGCCTCGATCCCTGCGGCAGTCGCACGACCGGCTCTGCACCGTGTCCCGTACTGTCGAACTCGGCACCCCCGTCACGGTCGTCGACGTCGCCGGCGCCGCGGACGGGTGAGCCTTTCCGGTGAGGTAGTGCCGGCCCGCACCCGTCACCCGGTCCGCCGCCGACCCGCTGCACGATCATCGGCACCGGGTAGGGGGCGTCGGCGAGGTACCGTTCGCCCGCGGCGAACACGCTTCCGTCGGATGTTGAACTGACTCGTGTCACCCTCGACGACCAGCGGCCGGCCGCTGTCGTGGCCGACGAGCACCGCCCGTCCGCCCCCGGTCGCGGCGACGTCCAGCAGTCCCGAGTTCACCGCCGAGGGGCCCAACGGCACGTGCCCGGTCCAGGTGGCGCCGTCGAAGTGGCCAGCGTACGGCTGGCCGCGACCGTGGCGGTGACCAGCGTCGCCGCCGACAGGCCGCGTCGGATCGATGAATTCATGACGGTCTCCCCGAATTTGGTGAACGGCCTTCAGCATCACGCCCGGCCACGGTCCGCGCGCGCCGCGCCGGTTTGCCGTAACGGAGCCGTAAGGACGCCGGCGGCCGGCGTGCCACGCCCGACCGGCCTATCGCGGTACCGCCCGGAACCACGCCTCCCGGTCGGCCGGGTCGGGTCCGCGGCGGGGCAGCGTCGGCGGCTGCTCCCCCGCCACCGGCGCGTAGTGGTCGAACGTGGTGGTCAGCACGGCCTCGCCGCCGGTGAGGTCGGGCAGCGCGGCGACCACCTGCGGGATCCGCGCCGACGGCAGAGTGCCGCTCACCTCGAGGTAGCCACCGGCGACCGCCGTGTCGTGGACGATCGCGCCGCACCGGCCGAGCAACGCCAGCACCGCCTCCACCGCGTGCTGCGGCAGGTTGACGTCGAACCGCTCGATCGGTTGGCACACCCGGGTGCCGGCCTCGCGCAACGCCGCCGCCACCACGACCGGGGCCAGGTTGCGGAAGTCCGCCGCCACTGTGGAGATGGACTTGTCGAACTTCTGGTGCGGCCGGCTCTGTCGTGGCCAGTACCGGGACGCGGTCATGGTGACCGTGCAGTCGGTGACCGGCCAGCCGTGCCGGCCGTGCCGGAACGCGGCCCGCACGCCCTCCTCGGTGGCGGCGACGAACGCCGGCGGAAGCCGACCGGGCTCGACCCCGGCGCGGAACTCGACGCCGTGCCCGACCGGCGCGGCCTCGATGCGCAACCCCAATCCGGCGAGGTAGGGATTGCCACGCTCACGCACCCGCTCCTCGGCGCAGCCGGTGCCGGCGACCCGTTCGATACACGCCGTCAGGGTGCCGGAGAACCGCACCCGGACCCCGTAGCGGTCCGCCATCAGGGCGGCGAGCACCTCCTTCTGCACCTCGCCGTGCAGGCGGATCACCGCCTCCGCCCGCTGCTCGTCGAGCCGCAGGTCCACCAGCGGGTCCTCGTCGGCCAGTTCGGCCAGGCCGGCGAACATCGCCAGTCGCTGCTCCGGCTCGACCGGCTCGACGACTGCCTGCCTGGTCGGCGGCGGGAACCGGTAGGCGTGCCGGCGCGGCGGGTCACCGATGTGCTGGCCGATCCGGGCGGACACGCCGCGTACCGCGGCGATCTGCCCGGCGGACACCGACGGGCGCACCAGAACGCCGTCGGGCTCGATGACGCCGATCTGGGTGACGGTCTGGGGGCGGGACCCGGCGAGACGCACCCGGTCGCGGACGCGGAGCCGCCCGGACCACAACCGCAGCCAGACCCGCCGGCCCTGACCGTCGCGGTCGACGGCGAAGACCGTGCCCGCCAGCGGACCGTCCCGCTGCTCGCCCCGGGGCAGCAGGTCGGCGAGGAGGCGGCACAGGTGCCGCACCCCGGCGCCGGTGATCGCCGAGCCGCACGCCACCGGGCTGATCGCGGCCCCGCACACCGCGTTGCGGATCGCGCGCCGGACGTCGCGCACGCGCACCGACTCGTCGGTCAGCCACCGGGCCGCCACCTCGTCGTCGACCTCCGCCACGGCCTCCACCACCGGTTCGGCGTCGAGGTGCACGGCCCGTACCCGGGCCTGGTGGGTGCCCTGACCGGCGACCGTGGTGAGCACGACCGGGCGCGCCCCGAGCCGCCGGCGGAGCTGGGCGGTCACCCGCTCGACGTCGGCGCCGCGCCGGTCCACCTTGTTGAGGAAGAAGACCGTCGGCACGCCGGTGCGGCGCAGCGCCCGCCAGATGGCGACGGTCTGCGGCTGCACGCCTTCCACGCTCGACACCACCAGCACGGCGGCGTCCAGCACCGCCAGCGACCGCTCGACCTCGGCGATGAAGTCGGGGTGGCCGGGGGTGTCCAGCAGGTTGACGCGCAGGTCACCGATCGTGATCGAGGTGACGGCGGCCCGGATGGTGATGCCGCGCCGCCGTTCCAGATCCATCGAGTCGGTGCGCGTCGTGCCGGCGTCGACGCTGCCCAACCGGGCGACGGCGCCGGCATCGTAGAGCAGGCGTTCGGTCAGGCTGGTCTTTCCGGCGTCAACATGGGCGACGATTCCGAGGTTCAACAACGCCAAGGCAGAACTCCACGGTGGGACGGGTCAGGGTCCGGGGCGTGGAATCTGCTCGCATCGTCACTCCTCCTCGTGGTGCTGCTGGTCGGCTCCAGGTTCACATGCCCGCGGCGGCCGTCGCCACCGATTTCGGCGGCGGGCGGCGACGGGTCAGGGTGTCCAGCGCCCAGTCGAACTCCTGCGCCTGCCCCGACCAGGTGGCGCCGATGCCGTCGCAGGTCGCGTCGCCGAAGGCCTTCGGCTCGCTGTCCGCGTCGTTCCGGGTGAAGGGCTACGCGGTCTCCGCGATCACCACCGGCTTGCCGTAGCGCCCGCGCAGGTCGACGATGTCTCGGTGGAGGTTGGCCAGGCTGCCGTGCCACATGCAGTAGTAGGACAGGGCGGTGACGTCCCACCGCACCCCCTGGGCGCGGATGCCGTCGTAGAACCAGCGGGCGTTGGCGTTGCTGTCGGCGTCCGCGGTGGCGGTCGTGACCGCCGCGACCAGGGGTTTGGGGCGGCGCGAGGGTGTGCTCACGGGATTCTTCATCCGGGTCGCTCAGCCCACGGCGCAGCGGGCGCCGTTCAGCGAGAAGTCGGTCGGCGGCGCGTCGCTGGCGCTCCACCGTCCCTGGACGCCGAACGTCGCGGAGCCGTCGGGCGCGAGGACGCGGTTCCAACCGGCGTCGCGGGCGGTCACGGTGGCGCCGCTCTGGCCGAGCGTGGCGTTCCACCCGGAGGTGACCTGCTGGTCCCCCGGGAAGGCGAAGGTGACGGTCCAGCCGTCGATCGGCGCCGCCCCGGTGTTCTGGACCGTCACGGTGGCCACGAACCCGCCCTGCCACTCGGACTGGTTCCGGTAGGTCACCCGGCAGGTCGAGGGCGGCGGGGGTGTGGGGGTGGACACCGTGGGCAGGGTGACCGTGTCGGAGGCGATCGACACGTTGCCGACCGCGTCCCGGGCCCGCACGTAGTAGAGGTTGCGCAGCGGCGTCGGCGGAGGCAGCGACGCGGTGTAGGTCGTTCCCGGCAGGGTGGCGACGAGCGTCGAGCTGAACCAGCCGTCGAACCGGTAGACGTCGTACCCGAGCACACCGACGTCGTCGGTCGACGGTGACCAGGACAGCGTGGCGGTCGATGCGGTCACCTCGCCCACGGTCAGGTTCCGCGGGGCGCTCGGCGGGGTGGTGTCCGGGCCGGTGTCCGTCACCGGGGTGACCACGGTCAACGCCGGCGTTGCGGTCGAGCGGTGTCCGACGCTGTCGCGGGCGGCCACCCGGAAGGAGAACTGCCGCCCGGGCCCGAGGTAGGTGGTGATCGTGGTGGCGGTGACGTTCCCGACGCTGGCGCTGAAGATGACGTCGCTGAATGCCTGGTAGTACGTGATGTCGTAGCCGACGACGGGGCAGCAGCCGGGCTCGGCGGCCGTCCAGGTGAGGGTGACGGATCCGGTCCGCACCTCGCTGGCGGTCAGGTTCGTGGGCGCGCCCGGCGGGAAGGGCGAGGTGTCCGGCGTGCTGGACGCCGTGCTCGGCGCCGGCGGGGCGGATCCGGTCGGGTCCGCGGTGGACACCGTCGCCGTGCCGGGTACCGGCGCGAGCGCCGGGTGCGCGGCGGGCGGCGTACTGCCCGCGCCGGCCGCCGGCGCGGCACCCAGGGCGGCTCCGAGCAGCACCGTCACCAGCGCGACGACGGCCGGTGGACCGGGCCGCGGACGGCGGGACAGCGGGAAGGTGGGGACGCCTGTCATATCCCGACCATGCCGCCACTTCATCGATGATCGCCAACGTGTCTCACGCCTCGGTCGGTGGGCGCGACGGCCGGCCGGCGGGGGCCGGGGCGCTGTGCGGCCCCTAGCCGGCGGCACCACTCCCTTAGCCCGGCCCGAGCGGCCCGTGAATGGCACGCGCCGCGTTTCCCGGTGCCATCAGCGTCGATACTGTCGAGGCGTGACACCTGTCAGCACGGCCACGCACCCGGCGCCCCTCGGCGCCGGCCTGGCCTCCGCTGGCCCAGGACCCGTTTCTCCGGCACGGAGGAAGCCATGATCGAGTCCATTCTCCCGGCCGCGGTCACGGCCGTCGACACGTTCGTGGACCCACCGGACGCCACCCTCTTCCGCGACGAGGAGGCCGTCATCCGGATGGCGGTCGACAAGCGCCGCCGCGAGTTCACCACCGCCCGGTGGTGCGCCCGCCAGGCGATGGGTCGGCTGGGCCGACCGCCCGCGCCGATCCTGCCCGGCGCCCGGGGTGAGCCGCAGTGGCCGGAGGGCCTGGTCGGCAGCATCACGCACTGCGCCGGCTATCGCGGCGCGGTGGTCGCCGAGCGCGGGCAGGTCACCACGGTCGGCATCGACGCCGAGCCGGACGAGCCGCTCGCCAACGGCATCCTGGCCGCCATCTCGCTGCCCGAGGAACGTGACCGCATCGCCGTCCTCCAGCACGACCACCCGGCCGTGTCGTGGGACCGGATGTTGTTCAGCGCCAAGGAGTCGGTCTACAAGGCGTGGTTCCCGCTGACCGGCCGGTGGCTCGACTTCGAGGACGCGAAGGTGGTGCTCGACCCGCTCACCGGCACGTTCACCGCCGGCCTCCTGGTGAGCGCGCCGTGGGTGCAGGGGCGGAAGCTGACCGGCTTCTCGGGGCGCTGGCTGGCACGCAACGGGCTCATCGTCACCGCCATCACCGTGCTGGCTCCCGCCGGCGCCCGGATCCAGCCCGCCGGCCGCCGGGTCGCCGCCCGCCGGCCCCGCTGAGCCGCCGCCCCGAACACCACGACGGCCGTGCCCCGAGGGGCCCGGCCGTTGCGGTGCACGAGGCTCAGCCCGCGGCGGAGAAGTCGAGGTTGAGGTTGGCCGGAAGGTCGGTGCGGCGGGTCACGTTCAGCTTGCGGTAGGTCCGGGTGAGGTGCTGCTCGACCGTGCTGATGGTGATATAGAGCTTCATGGAGATCTCCCGGTTGGTGTACCCCTCCGCCGCGAGGGCTGCGACCCGCTGCTCGGCGTCGCTGAGCAGGGCCGCGCCGGCGGCCGGGTTGAGCGGCTGGGCGAGCGGCTCGGACTCGTCCCAGCCCGCGCCCCGGGTGAGGATCTTCAGCAGTGGCTGTGCCTGCGCCTTGTCGGCCAACGCCCGGGCCCGGCGGGCGATCATGCCGGCGCGGCGGGACTCGCCGAGCACGTGATAGGCCTCGGTGAGGTCGGCCAGGGCGCGGGCCAGCTCGTACTCGTCACCGCCGCCGCTGGCCAGATCGACGGCCTGGCGCAGGAACATCGGGCGGTGCCGCAGCTCGCTGGTCGCGGCGAGCAGGCGCATCGCCATCCCGTGCACCCGGGGCGAGTCCTTGCCGCACCGGGCGAGTTGCTCGTCGATCAGCTTGCGGGCCGGGCCGGGGCGGCCCATCCGCAGCAGCGCCTCGGCGGCGTCGGTCCGCCACGGGATCAGCCCGGGGACGTCGAGCTTCCACCGGACGGCCAGCTCACCACACTGCTCGAAGTCGCGCAACGCGAACGGAAGCTGACCGATCGCCAGGCTGTAGCGGCCCCGGGCGTGCAGGTAGTGCATGCCGTACCGGGTCTGGAACATCTCCGCGGCGACGGGCTGGTCGAGCTGCTCCCGGACCAGGTCGTCGTCACCCATCGCGGTGGCCGCGGTGATCAACGCCGCGAGCGGGCCGCCGACGGCGACGCCCCAACTGCTCGGCGGCATGCTCTCCAACGCCAGCCGGGCGTGCCGGACCGCGGCGGGCAGCTCGCCCAGGCGCAGCGAGATCTCCGCCCGGATCGCGGCCAGCCGGGCGAGCCGGCTCGGCGCCCGGCGGGCGCCGGCCTCCTCGATGAAGGCGTCGCACCAGGGCACGGCCCGGTCCGCGTGGCCGCTGTAGGTGAGCGCGAACAGGGCGCTCTCCACGGTGTCCAGGCTCATCTCGTCGAGCCGGGAGTTGTGCAGGATGCGCTCGACGCCGGCCGCGAGCGGCTCGGACGGTCCGCGGGTGAGCACGGTGGCCAGCGCGCTGGCGGCCTCCAGGCGATGCCCGGCCGCGACGGTCGGGATCGGCGTGGGGGCGAGCGGCGCCTGCGGGCGCAGCATCGGGAAGAACGACGGGAAGGTGGCGCGCAGCAGCGGCCGGGCGATCGCCAGCTCCGTGAGGGTTTCCTGGTCGTGCTCGTCGGCCGACGCGTTGAGCTGTTCGAAGACCGACCGGGCGTCGGCGAACTGGCCGTTCCAGAGCAGGGCCTTGGTGAGCACCAGCGCGTCGCCGCTGCGCAGGAAGCCGTTCTGCATCGCCGCGGTGAGCTCGGGCAGGTAGCCGGTGGACATGCTCGGGTTGATCCGCCAGCCGGCCCGCATCATGGTCGTCATGATCGTGGCGCGGTGCCGGTCGTCCGCGCACGTCCGCCAGGCGAGCCGGAGGTAGTCGACCGCCGCGTCCACCCGGCCGGCGCGCAGGGCCTGCCGAGCCGCGTCCTCGAGGACCGGCACCACCCAGGGGTCGTCGGCCTGACCGGCGCGCAGCAGGTGCTCGGCGACGACCTGGCTGACGGCGCCCTCGTGGTAGGCGATCTCCGCTGCGCGCCGGTGCAGCGCGATCCGCTCGCCGTCGTCGATCTGGGCCAGCACCACCTCGCGGGCCACCGGGTGCCGGTAGTCGCCCCGGTGCAGCAGGCCGGCCGCGGTCAGCACCCGGATCACCTGGGCGACCTGCGCCGGCTCCAGCCCGCTCAGCTTGTCCAGCGAACCGGCGTCCGGCAGGATCGCCAGCGCCTGCGCCACCCGCTGCGTGCGCTCCTCGGTGCGGCGCAGACAGGAGAGCACGGCCTCCGCGTACTGACCGCCCGGCACCGGCTCGTCACCCGGCGCGGCGCCGTCGGCGAGCGCCTGCCGGTGGTCCTCGACCAGGCCGCCGACCAGCAGCGGGTTACCGCCGCTGACCTGGTGCCAGCGGGGGGCGAGCCGCGCCGCGTCGTCCTCGCCCAGTTCCTCGGCCGCCATCTCCCGCACGCCGTCCACGGAGAGCGTGGCGAGCCCGATGTGGGCGCCGTGCGGCGGGCGGGCGAGACCGTCCGCGTCCAACACCGGAGCACCGGACCGCCGCTGTCCGGAGTGGCTGAACACCGCCAGCATCGGCGCGAACCGCACCCGGCGGGCCAGGTACGACAGGCAGACCAGCGAGGCGTGGTCGGCCCGGTCCAGGTCGTCGACCACGACAGCCAGCGGATAGCGTCGGGACAGCTCCAGCAGCACGGTGCAGAGCGAGTGCACGATCTGCGGGTCGAGGCGGTGCGTTCCGCCGTCACCCGGGGTGAGGGTCTGCGTGCCCTCGTAGAGGAGGTTCATCGCGCGTCGCCGCTCGTCGTCCACCAGCGGGGCGTCCAGCAGCAGTTGGCTCATCACGCCGAGCGGCAGGTCCTGCTCGGACCGCGACCCGGTGGCGGTGATGGCCAGGCCGTTGAGGTCCACCACCCGGTCGGCGAAGGTGTTCAGCAGCTCGGTCCTGCCGGTGGCCACCGGGCCCGTGACGACGGCGACCCGGCCCTTCCCGGCGACCGCGGCGGCCAGCAGGCCGTCCAGTGTCTCGATCGCCTCGGTACGCTCCACCAAACCCATCTTCTTCACTTCCTTAGTCACGAGAGGCGCCGTGGGCGGCGCGTTCCAGCGGCACCTCGGGAACCCCCGGATGGCGTCCAACCGGCCGCTCTGCGTGGTGGTGACGCTACGGTCGACCCTTGTCGTTCCGTTATTCCCCGACTATCGGAAGGCCGGGACGCCGGTGGACGGCGGCCGGGACGCCGTCCGGGTGGACGGCGACCCGGGAGAGGGTGCGGGCGCTCAGACCGCGCGGGCGAGGCGGGCCGGGCCGGGCGACCGGAGCTGCGGCGCGGGCGGGACCGCCACCCGGTTCAACCGGGCGGCCGCGCACCGGACGGCGGCCGACGCGGCGACCTCCAGATCGGCGTCGACGCCGACGCCCCACCGCACCTGGTCGCCGGCGCGCAGCTCGGCGTAGACGGCGAGCCCGCCGCAGCCGGTGAGCGCGGTGCCGGTGCGGTGCACGGCGTGCACGTCGACACCCCAGGGCAGCAGGCGACCGCGTACCCGCTCGATCTGGTCCGCCCGGGCCGCGCCCACCTCGAAGGCCGCGCCGTCGACGTGCAGATAGGCGGGCACCGCGGCGGGCAGCGGGAGCGGCACGGAGATCAGGGGCCGGGAGACGTACTCGGCTTCGAACAGCGCGGCCACCCGCTCCGGCGCCACCTCGCCGCCGTCGGCGTCGGTGCGCGCCTGCACCAGCGCGGCGAACTCGACCTGCAGGTCGCGGGGCAGGTTGAGGCCGAGCAGCGAGCTGACCACGTAGGCCACCCCGCCCTTGCCCGACTGGCTGTTGATCCGCACGACGCTCTCGTAGGTGCGGCCCACGTCCGCCGGGTCGACCGGCAGGTACGGGATCTCCCAGCGCGCGTCGGCGACCGGTGTCCCGGCCGCGGCGGCAACCCGCTTCTGCTCGTCGAAGCCCTTCTTGATCGCGTCCTGGTGCGACCCGGAGAACGCGGTGTAGACGAGGTCGCCGCCGTACGGGTGACGCGGGTGCACCGGCAGTTCGGTGCAGTGCTCCACGGTGCGCCGCACCCGGTTGAGATCGGCGAAGTCGATGCCCGGGTCGACGCCCTGGCTGAACATGTTGAGCCCGAGGGTGACCAGGTCGACGTTGCCGGCCCGCTCGCCGTTGCCGAACAGGCAGCCCTCGACCCGCTCGGCGCCGGCCAGCATCGCCAGCTCGGCGGTGGCCACACCGGTGCCCCGGTCGTTGTGCGGGTGCACCGACAGGCAGAGGTGCTCGCGGCGGCTCAACCGCCGGCCCATCCACTCGATCTGGTCGGCGAAGACGTTGGGTGTGGTCCGCTCGACGGTGGTCGGGAAGTTCAGGATGATGGGGCGGTCCGCCTCGGGCTGCCAGACGTCCATCACCGCCTCGCACACCTCCAGCGAGAAGTCCAGCTCGGTGTCGTTGAACAGCTCCTGGGAATACTGGAAGCCGAGGTCGCAACCGCTCAGGCTGCGGTCGGCGTACTTCATGAACAGCCGGGTGCCCTGCACCGCGAGTTCCCTGCACTCGGCGCGGTCCATGCCGAACACCACCCGCCGGAACAGCGGGGAGGTGGCGTTGTAGAGGTGCACGGTGGCGCGGCGGGCACCGGCGAGGCTCTCCACCGTCCGGCGGATCAGGTCGTCGCGGGCCGGCACGAGCACCGAGATGGTGACGTCGTCCGGCACCAGGTCCCGCTCGATGAGCGTACGCAGGAAGTCGTGGTCGTCCTGGCTCGCCACCGGGAAGCCGACCTCGATCTCCCGGTACCCCATCTCGGTGAGCAGCCGAAACATGATCAGCTTGCGCTCGGGGTTCATCGGGTTGACAAGTGACTGGTTGCCGTCACGCAGGTCGGTGGAGAGCCACCTCGGGGCCGAGGTGATGCTCCGGCCGGGCCACGCGCGCTCGGCCAGCGGGATCACGGCCGGTGACCGGTACCGCCGCACCGCTCGTCGAAAGGGGTTCACCACGTTCCTCCTCCCTCCGGGCCAGCCCGTTCAACACCGGCTGCCGAAGAACATCGAATAGGAATAGGGTGCGAGCAGGACCTGGATCTGGCAGGTGTCGGACTCGTCCTGCACCCGGAACACGACGGCGACCTCCGGATAGGCGGCGCTGATCCCGAGGCTGGCGAAGTACGAGTCGCTGTCGAAGACGATGCGGTACGCGCCCTGTTCGAGTTCGTCGTCCAGCCAGTCCAGGATCTGGCCGTCACTGTCGGTCTCCGCATGCGAGACGATCCGCCAACTTTCCCCGTTCGGCCGTTCGAGGCGGGCACGGACACCGGCCGCGGAACGTCCGTAGACGGCATCCAAGGCTTGCGCAGAGACACTCATTGACTACTCACCTAATGTTCGGACCCGCGACGCGGGCACCTGTCGCGTCATCATCGGCAGCGCCGTTATCGACCGGCATTCGACACGTTATCGACCGCCGGCGGAGCCGTCGGAACGCTTCTTAAACACATCGATAAGGAGTTGATGGCGGGGCTTCCTAGCGTGGTTTCCATCGAAGCCGCGACCGGCGCAAGTCGGAAGCAAGACCGAGGAGCCGGATTCCATGCGATTTTTCAACATCCGTACCATTGCCCGCATCGTCGTGGCCGCCGTCGCCGGCGCCGGCTTCGCTCTCGGGGCCGTCAACCCGGCCAACGCGGACGACACAGTCCCGAACGCGCCGGCCTCCACCCCGATCGTCACCACCGGCAACTGGCCCTGGGGCTGACCTTTCCCAACGACCGCCGCGCCGTCGCCGCCCCCGCGGTGACGGCGCTCCCGTCTGCGCACCGGCGGCTGCGCCGCCGGGTCTACGAGGCCTTCGACTCGATGATCGCCGGATCGGAACCGGACGCCGCAGTGTATGCCTCGGTGAGCATGGCCAGCACCCGCGACTCGAAGACCGGTGCCTGGATGCTGCGGAAGAGGCCGAGCGCGCGGTGCAGATGCACCACCGCCTGGGGCGGTTTGCCGCAGGCCAGCGCCAACTCGCCGAGGCTGAACGCGATCCGCGCCTCGACCAGCTGTTCCCCGTTGCTGCTGGCCAGCGACTGGGCGCTGGCCAGCGCGGTGCCCGCCTCGGTGAAGTCGCCGCCGCGCAGGTGCGCCAGACCGAGACCGTGCAGCGCGTACGCCTCACCGATCGGATCGCCGAGGTCGTGCACCGCGGCCAGCGCCTCCCCGAACGCCGCCACCGCCTCGGCCGGCTCCCCGGCCTGCAGGTGCGCGTCGCCGAGACGGTGCAGCACCTGCGCCTCGATCCGCCGGCTGCCGGCCTGGCGGCTGAGCTCCAACGCCTGGGGCAGCATGTCCTTGGCGCTGGCGGCGTCCCCCCGCTCCAGCTCGACCTGCGCCAGGCTGTGCAGCACGTACGCCGCGGCGGCCAGGTCACCGCCGTTGCGCAGCACCGCCAGCGCCCGCTCGTAACGCCGGGCCGCCTCGGCCAGGTTGCCGTCCATCCGTTCCAGAAAGGCGATGTTGCGGCTGACCAGCGCCGCGCCCTGGGCGTCGGGCACGCTCTGGAACAACTCGGCGGCCTCGTCGAGGCTGCGGCGCGCGTCGGCGAACCGCTTCTCGACGATGGCCAGGGAGCCGATCGAATAGAGGATCACCGCCTGGCCGCGCCGGTCGTCGGCCTGCCGGACGGCGGCGAGCGCCACCTGGTGGGTGTCCCGCCAGTCGTTGAGATAGACCCGCGACTCGAAGAGCGTGACGGCGGTGACGGCGAGGTCCCAGCACAGCTCGACGGCGCCGATCTTCGCGGCCTGCCGCACCGCGGACACCAGCGACTGGCGCTCGCGCTCGAACCAGTTCAACGGCTCCCGGACCAGCCGGGCGGCGGTGCGCGGCGGCAGTTCCCACCGCGTCGCCTCGCCGTGCACCTGGAGGTTGTCGTTGCCGTGCAGTTGCCGGTGCGCCACCTCGGCGAGGAACAGCAGCGCGCCCAGCACCCGCTCCAGCGCCGCGTTGCGCTCGGCGACCGCCTCCTCGGCGGCCAGGCGCTCCCGGGCGAAGACTCTTATCAGTTCGTGGAAACGGTATTGGCTGTGCAGGCCGCTCTCGGCGCCGGTGATCTCCACGAGTTGGGCGTCGGCGAGGTCGTCGAGCAGGTCCTGCGCGTCGTCGAGTGACCGGTCGAGCAGCGCGGCGCCCATCCAGCCGGAGAAGACCGGGCAGTCCAGGACGGCCAGCAGCCGGAACAGCCGGCGGGCGTCCTCGCTGATGTTGTCGTAGGTCATCGAGATGCTGGCCCGGATGCCCATCGCACCGTGTTTGAGCTCGTCGAGGCGGCGCGACTCGTTCTCCAGGCGGCCGGCGAGCTGCTCCAGCGTCCAGTGCGGGCGGGCCGACAGCCGGGCGCCCGCGATCCGCAGCGCGAGCGGCAGCTGCCCGCACAGCTCGGCCAGGTCGGCGGCGGCCTCGGCCTCGGCGTGCACCCGGCAGTCGCCGGCGATGCGCGACAGCAGCTCGATGGAGTGCCGGGAGCCGAAGACGTCGATGTCCACGTGGGTGGCGCCGGGCAGGCCGCCGAGCCGGCTGCGGCTGGTGATGATGACGGCGGTCCGCGGGTTGCCGGGCAGCAACGGCAGGACCTGGCTCTCGCTGCCGACGTTGTCCAACACGACCAGGACCCGGCGGTCGGAGAGCAGGCCCCGGTACATTTCGGCGCGCTCCTCCAGCCCGTCCGGCAGGACGCCGCCGGGCACGCCGAGGGTGCGCAGGAACCGCTCCAGGATCTGCATCGGGCTGACCAGGCGCGAGGCCCGGCCGTGCAGGTCGGCGAAGAGCTGCCCGTCCGGATATCTCGCGGCCAGCCGGTGCGAGACGTGCACCCCCAGGGTGGTCTTCCCGATGCCCGGCTTTCCCGCGATGACGACGACCGGCACCGCGAGGTGCCGCGGATTCTCCACCGACAGCGCCAGCCGCGCCTCGATGTCGTTGACCTGCTGCGCCCGGCCGGTGAAGTCGGCGATGTCGGTGGGCAGCATGCACGGGGTCGCCACGGTCAGCGCGGGCGCCGTCGGCGGATCGTCCTCGGGAGCGAGGATCGGGAAGACGGGGGCGTCGGTGACCGGCGACGGGCCGGCGACCTCGATCGGCACGACGACCGGCACGGTGTTGTCGGCGGGCGGCTCCGCGACCACGAGCACCGGCGGCCCGTCCGCGTCGGGGTGGACGACCAGGCCCGCCTCCGAGGTGTGGATCGACCGCTCCAACCGCCGCAACCACTCGCTCGGCTCCAGGCCCAGCTCGTCGATCAGGGTCTGCCGGGCCAGGCGGTAGGAGTCGAGCGCCTCCGCCTGCCGCCCGGAGCGGTAGAGCGCCAGCATGAGCTGCCCCCGCAGGCGCTCGCGCAACGGATGGGCCAGCACCAGGCCGGTGAGCTCGGCGACGACGTCCCGGTGCCGGCCCAGGTCCAGTTCCAGCTCGATGCAGTCCTCGATGACGGTCAACCGGTGCTCGGCGAACCGGTCGGCGGCCGAGCGCAGCACCTGGCTGTCGATGCCTTCCAGGGCCGCGCCGCGCCAGAGCCGCAGCGCCTCCCGGTAGCGGGTGACCGCCTCGTCGCGGTGGCCCGCGCCGGTCGCCTGGCGGGCCTCGGCGAGCAGGCGCTCGTATCTATCAAGATCAATGTGACTGCCGGTCGGGTCGAGCACGTAACCCTGGTTGCGGGTGATGATGGTGTCGGCCCGGCCGGAGGACGCGAGCAGACGGCGCAGCGCGGAGACGCAGATCTGCACCTGGACGCGGGCGCTGTTCGGCAGTTGCTCCCCGTAGATCGCGGTCATCAGGCGGCCCACCGGGACCACGCGCCCCGCTTCCAGCACCAGGCTGGCCAGCACGATCTGCTGGCGGTGGCCGCCGAGGTCGAGGGGACGGCCGTCGACCAGCACCTCGAGCGGGCCGAGCACGCGGTAGTCCACGTGCGCCCCCTACGCCCCGAGGAGTGCGGGGCAGGCCACGGCGCGGACGTCCGTCACCTTTCGTTCACCCCGCGATCGCCCGCCGGTGGAGTCGTAGACCATTAAACGGTTCCACCACTTCGTCCACATTGTTCTAGCCCCCAGGTGTCTCCACCGAGACTACGAAAGCATTCCTGCCCGTGCCAGCCGGCCCGACGATCGCCACCCTTCGGGCCGCCACAAATGGCCGTTCTCCCGATAGTCGCACCGATCGATGTCTTTGATGCGTCGATTCGGCCCGACTCTTTCGTCCACTCCCTCCACTTTGCTGCGACGGAAGGGATTTTTGCCCATTCGTGGATTTGCCGGGTGGGCGGTCAGACGAGCAGGCAGAGCGTCGCGCCGGCCGTGAGGGTCTGGCCGATCGCGACCGCCAGACCGGTCACGACACCCGCCTTGTGGGCGTGCAACGGCTGCTCCATCTTCATCGCCTCGACGACCGCGACGAGGTCACCCGTGGCCACCGTGTCACCCTCCGTGACCGCCAGCTTCACCACGGTGCCCTGCATCGGGCTGGTCAACGTGTCCCCGTCGGCCCCGGTCGGCTGGCTCCGGCCGCCGCCGGCCCGCCGACGCGGTCGGACGGCCGGCGCGGCGGCGCCGGCCGGCGCGGGTGCCGCCGCGAGACCGGCGAAGCCGGCGGGCAGCGTGACCCGGTGCCGCCGGCCGTCGATCTCGACGACCAGGCTCGGGCGCTCCGGCGCGGGCCCACCCGTCCCGCCGCCGACGAACGGCGGTACGTCGTCGCGCCACTCGGACTCGATCCAGCGGGTGTGCACCCGGAACGGCTCGTCGGTGAACGCGGGATCGCGGACCACCGCGCGGTGGAACGGCAGCACCGTCGCCAACCCGTCCACCGCCACCTCGTCCAGCACCCGACGGGCACGTTCGAGCGCCTCGGCCCGGGTCTCACCGGTGACGATCACCTTGGCCAGCAGCGAGTCGAAGTTCCCGCCGACGACGCTGCCCGACTCGACACCGGCGTCCACCCGCACGCCCGGCCCGTCCGGCCACGTCACCGCCGAGACCACGCCCGGCGCCGGCAGGAAGCCGCGGCCCGGGTCCTCACCGTTGATTCGGAACTCGATCGCGTGGCCGTGCGCCGGCGGGTCGGCGTCGAACCGCAACCGCTCACCGTCGGCGATCCGGAACTGCTCGCGGACCAGATCGATGCCGCTGGTCTCCTCGCTGACCGGGTGCTCCACCTGGAGCCGGGTGTTCACCTCCAGGAACGAGATCGTGCCGTCGGTTCCGACCAGGTATTCCACGGTGCCGGCGCCGTGATAGCCGGCGGCCCGGCAGATCGCCTTGGCCGAGGAGTGGATCCGGTCGCGCTGGGCGGCGGTCAGGAACGGCGCCGGCGCCTCCTCGACCAGCTTCTGGTGCCGGCGCTGCAGCGAGCAGTCGCGGGTGCCGACCACGACGACGGCGCCGTGCTGATCCGCCAGCACCTGCGCCTCCACGTGACGCGGACGGTCCAGGTAGCGTTCGGCGAAGCACTCCCCCCGGCCGAACGCCGCGACCGCCTCCCGGGTCGCCGACTCGAACAGCTCCGGGATCTCGGCCACGGTCCGGGCGACCTTCAACCCGCGCCCGCCGCCGCCGAAGGCGGCCTTGATGGCGACCGGCAGGCCGACGCGCTCCGCGAACGCCACGATCTCGGCCGCGTCCCGCGCCGGCTCGGCGGTTCCCGGCACCAGCGGAGCGCCCACCCGCTGCGCGATGTGCCGTGCGGACACCTTGTCGCCGAGCACCCGGATCGCCGACGGCGACGGACCGATCCAGGTCAGGCCGGCGTCGACGACCGCCTGGGCGAAGTCGGCGTTCTCCGACAGGAAGCCGTACCCGGGGTGGACCGCGTCCGCGCCCGACCTCGCCGCGACGGCGAGCAGCTTGTCGACCCGCAGGTACGAGTCGGCCGCGGTGTCGCCGTCGAGCGCGTACGCCTCGTCGGCCAGCCGGACGTGCCGGGCGTCGCGGTCGCTGTCGGCGTAGACGGCGACGCTGCGCAGGCCCGCGTCGCGGCAGGCGCGGACGACCCGCATCGCTATCTCGCCGCGATTGGCGATGAGGACCTTGTGCACGTGGGTCAGCTCCTTCCACCCGGCCCTCAGGGCAGCCGGGCCACCAGCGAGGCATGGGTCAGACCGGCGCCGAACCCGGACAGGAGCGCCAGGCCGCCGGGCGGCACCCGGCCGGCGCTGATCAGCGCCTCCATGGCGAGCGGGATCGACGCGGCGGAGGTGTTGCCGGAGTGCGCCACGTCGCGCGAGACCACCACGCTCGCGGGCAGGCCCAGCGAACCGGCGATCCGGTCGATGATCCGCACGTTGGCCTGGTGCGGCACGAAGGCCGCCAGGTCGTCGACGGTCAGGCCGGCGGCCCGCACCGCCTCGCCGGCGACCGGCGCCACCTCGGAGATCGCCCACCGGAAGACCTCCGGCCCGGCCATCCGCATCACCGGCCAGAAGCCCGGATCGTCGCGCGTCCCGGCCCACGAACCCTCGTGCCCGATGACACCGCTACGGGCGCCGTCCGCGCCCCAGACCACCTGGTGGATGTCGCGGGCGGCGGACGACTCGACGACCACCGCGCCGGCGCCGTCGGCGAACAGGAACGCGGTCGACCGGTCCTTCGGGTCGATGATGTCGGTCATCCGCTCCGAGCCGACGACCAGCACCCGGCCGGCCGAACCGCTGCGGACGAGCCCGTCGGCCACCGCCAGCGCCGAGCAGAACCCGGCGCACGCCGCGCCGAGGTCGAAGGCGGTCGCCCGACGCGCGCCGAGCAGGTGCGCCACCTGCGGGCCGGCGGCCGGCGACTGGTAGAGGTAGGACATCGTCGCAACGATGACGACGTCGATGCTCTCCGCGGCGACGCCGGCGTGACGCAGGGCGCCGTCGGCGGCCTGCGCCGCCATGCTGACCACGGTCTCCTGCGGGCCGGCGAACCGGCGGCTGACGATGCCCGAACGTTGCCGGATCCACTCGTCGGTCGAGTCGATCGGACCGCAGATCTCGTCGTTGTGGACGACCCGGGCCGGGCGGTAGGCGCCCACGCCGCGGATCCGGCTGCCGGTCACGAGTCGGAGCCGATCCGGGCCAGTGTGCCGTCGAGGTAGGCGGCCCGGCAGGCTCGCCGCTGCACCTTGCCGCTCGTGGTCCGGGGCAGCGTGCCGCGCCGGATCAGCACGACCTCGGCGACCGGGATGCCGTGGCGCGACTCCACCGTCGTCCGGACCGCCTCGGTGAGCGGCCCGGCCGGGGTGTCCCGCAGGACCCGGCCGTTCACCTCCACCACCAGCACCAGGTCGTCGGTGGAGTCGCCGTCGACGGCGAAGGCGGCCGAGCACGACGGTTGCAACCCGGGGGCGCAGCTCTCGGTGGTCTGCTCCAGGTCCTGCGGATAGTAGTTGCGGCCGAACCGGATGATGACGTCCTTGAGCCGCCCGGCGACGAACAGCTCACCGTCGCAGACGAAGCCGAGGTCCCCCGTGCGCAGGTAGCGCAGGGCCGGGTCGCCGTCGGCGAGCGTCGCCTCGAACGTCGCCGCGGTCTCGGCCGGGCGCTGCCAGTAGCCCTGGGCCACGCAGGGACCGGACAGCCAGATCTCGCCGATGGTCTCGTCCGGGCAGCGGGTGCGGCCGGCCGGGTCGACGATCGTCACCTCGGTCAGCCCGTCGGCCGGCCCGCAGCTCACCACCGCTGTCGCGTCCGGGTCGGCCGGGTCGACGCCCACGACCTTCCGGTCGGCCAGGGCCGCGGCGGAGAGCCACCGCGCCCGGGGTGGGTCGGTCGACCGGCTGCCCGAGACCTTCAACGTGTTCTCGGCCAGGCCGTATCCGGGGCTGATCGAACGCCGCTGGAGCCCGTACGGCGCGAACGCCGCGGCGAACCGCTCCACCGTGTCCCACCGCACCGGCTCCGACCCGCTGATCGTCGCCCGCAGGCAGGACAGGTCGAGGTCGCTCGGGGCGCCGGCAGCCGCCCGCGCGCACAGCTCGTAGGCCAGGTTCGGCGCGGCGGTGTGCGTGCCGCGCAGCTCCGCGATCGCCTCCAGCCAGCCCAGCGGGCGGCGGACGAAGTCGTCCGGCGTCATCAGGTGCGCCGGCGCCCCGGACCACAGCGGCATCACGATGCCGAACAGCAGCCCCATGTCGTGGAACAGCGGGAGCCAGGAGACCACCCGGCCGCCGTCGGTCACCGGCCAGCGCCGGGCCAGGTCCTCGGCGTTCGCGCAGAAGTTCCGGTGGCTGACCACGACGCCCTTGGGCATGCCCGTCGAGCCGGAGGTGTACTGCAACATCGCCACGTCGTCGGGCACGACGATCCGCGGCGAGAAGGCCGACGCAATCTCGTCCGCGACGGTGTCGGTGCACAGCCAGGACAGCCCGGACAACTCCGGCGCATCCGGAAACTGCGTCAGGAGCTGCTCCCGGACGGCCGCCGTGGTGAGGATCGTGGTCGCCCCCGCGTCGTCCGCGACCGCGCGCACCCGCAGCAGGCCGCTGCGCCGGTTGGGCACCTTCACCGGGGCCGCGCGCACCCGGGCCAGTTGGGCGCCCAGCAGCGCCCGGGGGAACTCGAGACCGGACGGATAGAGCATCACCGCCGTACGCCCGCCGAGGTCCTCCTCGACCATGGCGGCCGCCCGGGCCCGCGCGGCGATCTCCAGATCGCCGTAGGTCAGCTCGTCGTCGCGCGGGCGGCCGGTGGGCCGGACCATCGAGTACGCCACCGTGTCCGGCGTCTCCGCCGCCCGCCTGGCCAGCATGGTGGTCAGGTCGGGCGACGTGGTCGTCGTGATCGTGTCGGTCATGCTGATTCCTCTTCCGCTGCGCGGTGGTGCCGGGTCAGGCGGTGCGCGAACCGGCCCGCACGCCGTCGAGCTGCGTCCGGATGATGGTGAGCACCGCGGCCTGGTGCCGGTTGAGGAAGAAGTGGCCGCCGGGAAAGGTGTGCAGGTCGAACGGCCCGGTGGTGTGGTCCTGCCAGGACCGCACCTCGTCGACCGTCGCCTTGCTGTCGCTCTCGCCGGTGAACGCCGTGATCGGCGCCGACAGCGGCGGGCCGGGCAGGTAGCGGTACGTCTCGGCGGCGGTGTAGTCGGCGCGGATGGCCGGCAGGATCATCCGCAGCACCTCGTCGTCGCCGAGCAGCCCGCCCTCGGTGCCGCTGAGCCGGCGTACGTCGGCGATGAGTCCGCTGTCGTCGAGCTGGTGCACCCGCTCGTCCCGGATCCGCGACGGCGCCCGCCGGCCGGAGGCGAACACCCACGCCGGCCTCACCCCGTCCTGCTGTTCCAGCAGGCGCGCCACCTCGAACGCGAGGCTCGCGCCCATGCTGTGCCCGAACAGCGCCAGCGGCCGGTCGGTCCGCGGGCGCAGCACCGCGTGCACCCGCCGGGCCAGCTCGGGCAGGTCCCGCACCAGCGGCTCGTGCCGGCGGTCCTGCCGGCCGGGGTACTGGATCGCCAGCACCTCGACGTCGGGCGCCAGGGCCCGCGACACCGGGAAGTAGTAGCTCGCCGAGCCACCGGCGTGCGGCAGGCACACGAGCTGCACACTGCCGGGCGCGGCCGGGTGGTACTCCCGGATCCACAGGCCCGCGTCGTCGTCGGTCATGCTGGTCGCCCCTCGTCTCGGCTGAGCTCCGTCGGGCGGAACCCTCGATGTGAGACGAGGATCCTCACGCGCCGACAGCGGACGCAAGAGATCCGGAAGGGCCCGCCCGCAGTCTCGGGTCAGTAGGGGGCGGCCTACGGGTTACCGCGCCGCACATCCGCCCCGAGCATGGACAGGCGTGGCGCATCCGTGCCTTGCCACCGCTTGGGAGTAGACATGATCGAGGTCAACGAACTGCGCAAGTCGTACCGGATCCGCTTCGGGCGGAAGACCATCGACGTCCCCGCCGTGCGTGGCGTCACCTTCGACGTCCAGAAAGGACAGGTGCTCGGCCTGCTCGGCTCCAACGGCGCGGGCAAGACCACGACCATCCGGATGCTCACCACCCTCATCCGGCCGGACAGCGGTCACGCCGTCATCGCCGACGCCGACCTCGCCACCGAGGCGGCCGAGGTGCGACGCCGCATCGGGTACGTGTCGCAGGGCGGGTGCACCGCGGACAACTCGACCGCCCGGGAGGAACTCGTCCTGCAGGCCCGCATGTTCGGCATCGGCAAGGCCGAGGCCCGCGAGCGGGCCGCGCGGGCACTGGACACCTTCAAGCTCACCGAGTACGCCGACCGGCGGTGCAAGACCTACTCGGGCGGCCAGCGACGTCGGGTGGACATCGCCATGGGCCTGATCAACGAGCCGAAGGTGCTGTTCCTGGACGAGCCGACGGCGGGCCTCGACCCGGCCGGCCGGGCCGACATCCGCGACGAGATCGAGCGTCTGCGCGCCGACGGCATGACCGTGCTCGTCACCACCCACTACCTCGAAGAGGCCGACGCCCTGTGCGACCGGGTGGCGATCGTCGAGAAGGGGCAGGTCGTCGCGGAGGGCACCCCGGACGAGCTGAAGCGTCAGGTCGCCGGCGACGTGGTCACGCTCGGCCTCAACGGCAGCACGCCGGACGCCGAGAAGGTCATGACCGCCGCCGCCTACGTGACCCGGCTCGAATCCACCGACGACGGCCTGCGCCTGTTCGTCGACTCCGGCAACCGCGTGCTGCCGAAGATCCTGCACGACCTCGACGACGCCGGCATCGTGCCCGACACGATCGAGGTGCACCGGCCCTCGCTCGACGACGTGTTCCTGGCCAAAGCCGGCCGCTCGCTCACCGCAGCCTGAAAGGGGGCCTGCCGCCATGAACGTCGCCCGCGGCACCTGGCTGGTGTTCCACCGCCAGATCAGCCAGATCATCCGCAGCCCGATCTGGATCTTCCTCAGCATCCTGGATCCGCTGGTCTACCTGTTCCTGTTCGCGCCGCTGCTCCAGCGGGCCCTGAACGCGCCGACGTCCGGGGCGGCGTACACCACGTTCGTGCCCGGGCTGCTGGTGCTGCTGGCCATCTTCGGCGGCATGTTCGCCGGCTTCAACATGCTCGTCGAGCTGCGCGCCGGCATGATCGAGCGGGCCCGGGTGACGCCGATGAGCACGGTGGCGCTCCTGCTCGGCCGGTCCCTCAAGGACGTCGCCAACCTGCTGTTCCAGGGCGGCATCGTGACGCTCACCGCGATGCTGTTCGGCCTGACGGTACGCCTGCCGGAACTGCTGCTCGGGTTCCTGCTGGTCGGCATGATCGCGCTCGGCATGTCGGCGCTGTCCAACGGGGCGGCGCTGAAGCTGAAGACCGAGGGCATCCTCAGCCCGCTGATCAACACGGTGGGGCACCCGCTGCTGATGCTCTCCGGCATCCTGCTGCCGCTGGCGCTGGCGCCGGTGTGGCTGCAGAACGTGGCCAACCTCAACGTGTTCTCGTGGGTCGTCCGGGGCATGCGCGAGCTGTTCGCCGGGCACCCCGAGGCGCCGGTGGTCTGGCAGAGCTTCGCCGTGCTGACGGTCCTGACCACGCTGTCGGTCTACTGGGCGTCGCGCCAGTTCGCCCGCAGCATCCGGTAGTCGACGGAGCCCGCGAAGAGGCCGCCACGCCGACGGGCGTGGCGGCCTCTTCGGCGTGGCCGGTGCTCAGAGCGGGATGTTGCCGTGCCGCTTCGCGGGCAGTTCGGCCCGCTTGTGCCGCAGCGCGCGCAGCGCGCGGGCCACCTCCAGGCGGGTCTGCGACGGGCGGATCACCCGGTCGACGTAGCCCCGCTCCGCGGCGATGTACGGCGAGTCGAACAACTGCCGGTACTCCTCGGTGTACTTGGCCAGCAGGCGCTCGCGGTCGGCGCCCTCGGCGCCGGTCAGCGCCTTGCGGTAGAGCATCAGCACCGCCCCGCCGGCGCCCATCACCGCGATCTTCGCGGTCGGCCAGGCGAGGTTGATGTCGGCGCCCAGGTGCTTCGACCCCATCACCGCGTACCCACCGCCGTACGCCTTGCCCACGACCACGGTCACCAGCGGAACGGTGGCCTCGGAGTACGCGTAGAGCAGCTTGGCGCCGTGCCGGATGATGCCCATCCGCTCCTGCTGGATGCCGGGCAGGTAGCCCGGCACGTCGACCAGGGTCAGGATCGGGATCCGGAACGCGTCGCACATCCGCACGAACCGGGCCGCCTTGTCCGACGCGTCCAGGTCGATCGCGCCGGCCAGGTGGCCGGGATGGTTGGCGACCACGCCGACCGAGCGCCCCTCGACCGAGGCGAGCGCGCAGATGATGTTCGGCGCGAACGACTCCTGGAACGGCAGCAGCGAATCCTCGTCGACGACCCGCTCGATCAGCTCGACCATGTCGTAGCCGCGGTTCGCCGTGTCCGGCATGATGCCGTCGAGGTGCCGGTCGCGTTCGGTGACCTCCGGCGCGCCGGTGTGCGCGAACACCGGCGGCTCCGCACGGTTGTTGCTGGGCAGGTAGCCGAGGAGGTCACGGACCCAGGCGATCGCGGCCGGCTCGTCGTCGGCCACGTGGTGCACGTTGCCGGCGACCTCGCTGTTGGTCTCCGCGCCGCCCAGCTCGTCGCGCGTGGTGCGCTCCCCCAGCACCGCGGCGACCACCTCCGGCCCGGTCACGAACATGTACGAGGTGTCGCGCACCATCACCGTGACGTCGGTCATCGCCGGCGAGTAGACCGCGCCGCCGGCGCACGGACCCATGATGAGCGAGATCTGCGGGATCACGCCGGAGGCGAGCACGTTGCGGCGCCCGATCTCGGCGTAGTGCGCCAGCGAGAGCACCCCCTCCTGGATCCGGGCGCCGCCGGAGTCGTTGATGCCGACGACCGGGCAGCCGATCTTCATGGCCAGGTCCATCAGCTTCATGACCTTGCCGCCGCACGCCTCGCCCATGCTGCCGCCCAGGATCGTGAAGTCCTGGGAGAACGCGCAGACCTGCCGGCCGTCGACGGTCCCGTAACCGGTGATCACCCCGTCCCCGTCCGGCCGGTCGTCGGTCATGCCGTAGTCGGTGCACCGGTGCCGGACGAACTCGTCGAGTTCCACGAACGAACCGCTGTCGAAGAGCAGGTCGAGCCGCTCGCGCGCGGTGAGCTTGCCCTTCTCGTGCTGCTTGTGCCGGGCCCGCTCCTCGGCCGTCTCCACCACCTGCCGGTGCCGCGCGTCCAGGGCGGCGAGGCGCTCGGCGGTCGTCGGTTCCGCGGCTGTCTGCTCAGGCATCAGGAGGGTCCTCTCAGGACGTTCCGAGTTCGCTGTCGATGAGGGCGAAGATGTCGTCCGCGGTGGCCGACTCCAGGTCGTCGTCGTCGCCGGCGGCGGCCGGCACGCCGGCGCCCTCGTCGCCGGCGTCGCGCACCCGGTCCAGCAGCACCTCCAGCCGCATCCGCAGCCGGGAGCGCTCGTTGGAGTCCAGCCCGGCGACCTCGCCCAGCGCCGTCTCCACGTCGTCCAGGCTGCGCCGCAGCACCGCCTCCGGGCTGCCCCGGTCCGGCAGCAGCAGCGCCCGGACCCGGGTGGCCAGGGCCAGCGGGGTCGGGTGGTCGAAGATCAGGGTCGCCGGCAGGCGCACGCCGGTCTCGGCGGTGAGCCGGTTGCGCAGCTCGACCGCGGTCAGCGAGTCGAAGCCGAGGTCCTTGAACGCCCGTTCCGCGCCGACCGCGTCCGTGGTGGGATGACCGAGCACGGCCGCGGCGTGCGCGACGACCAACTCCAGCAGGAACGCGTCCTGCTCGGCCGGGGACCGCGCGGCCAGCCGCTCGGCCAGCGGGACCGCCCCGGCGACCGCGGCCGGGGCCGCCCGGCGCACGGCCGGCCGCACCAGCCGGCGCAGCAGCGGGGGCACCTCGTCGCCGAAGCCGGAGCGGTCCAGCGCGGACAGCACCAGGTGCGCGCCGGGCAGGCCCATCGCCGCGTCGAACAACGCCAGGCCTCGCTCGGCGTCCAGCGCGGCGCCGGCCCGGGTGGCCCGGTCCAGGTGCGCGCCGTCGAGGTGCGCGGCCATCCCGCTCGCCCCCGACCACAGCCCCCACCCGAGCGACACCGCCGGCAGGCCCAACCCGCGCCGGTACGCGGCCAGCGCGTCGAGGTAGCTGTTGGCCGCCGCGTAGTTCGCCTGCCCGGGCGAGCCGAACGTCGCCGCGACCGACGAGTAGAGCACGAACATCGCCAGGTCGTGGTCGGCGGTCAGCTCGTGCAGGTGCCGCGCGGCGTCGGCCTTGGGCCGGAACACGGTGCCGATCCGGTCGGCGGTCAGCGCGGCGAACGTCGCGTCGTCCAGCACGCCGGCGCAGTGCACCACGCCGGTCAGCCGGCGGCCGTCGAGCAGCGCGGCGAGCGCGTCGCGGTCGGCCACGTCGCAGGCGACCACGTCGACCGTGGCGCCGGCGCCGCGCAGCCGCGCGGCCAGCTCGGCGGCGCCCGGCGCCTGGGGGCCCTGGCGGCTGGTCAGCAGCAGGTTGCGCACCCCGTACGCGGCCACCAGGTGCTCGGCCAGCAGGCCGCCGAGCTGCCCGGTGCCGCCGGTCACGAGCACGGTGCCGTCCGGGTCCAGCGACGCGGGCACGGTGAAGACGTTCTTGCCGACGTGCCGGGCCCGGCTGATGTGCCGGAACGCGGCCGGCGCGTCCCGGACGTCCCAGGCGGTGATCGGCAGCATCCGCAGCCGGCCCTGGTCGAACAGGCGCAGCACCTCGCGCAGCAGCTCGCCGATGCGTGGGGCGCCGGCCTCGAACAGGTCGAAGGCGTCGTAGCGGACGCCGGGATGGCGGTCGGCCACCTCCAGCGGGTCGCGCTTGTCGGTCTTGCCCATGTCCAGCAGCCGGCCGCCCGGGGCCAGCAGGCGCAGCGAGGCGTCGGTGAACTCGCCGGTCAGCGAGTGGAGCACCAGGTCCACGCCGCGACCGCCGGTCACCGCCCGGAACGCGTCGGCGAAGTCGAGGGTGCGCGAGGAGGCCAGGTGGTCGTCGGCCACGCCGAGGGAACGGAGCGTGTCCCACTTGGCCGGGCTCGCGGTGGCGAACACCTCGACCCCCCACAGCCGGGCCAGCTCCACCGCGGCCATCCCGACCCCACCGGCGGCGGCGTGCACCAGCAGGGTCTCCCCCGCCCGCAGGCCGCCCCGGTCGCGCAGGCCGTACCAGGCGGTCAGGTAGACCGTCGTGACCGACGCCGCCTCGGCGAAGCTCCAGCCGGCCGGGATCCGCGCCACCAGCGCGCGTTCGGCCACCACGACCGGGCCGAACGCGCCGCCGATCGCGCCGAAGACCCGGTCGCCGGGCGCCAGGTCGTCGACGTCCGCGCCGACCTCGGTGACCACGCCGGCCGCCTCGGTGCCCATCCCCTGCTGGTCGGTCAGGCCGAGCGAGATGGCGACGTCGCGGAAGTTGACGCCGGCCGCCCGTACCGCGATCCGGACCTGGCCGGGCGCCAGCGGCGCCGAGGCCGCCGGGGACGGGCGCAGCTCCAGACCGTCCAGGGTGCCGGTCGCGCCGGCCTCCAGCCGCCACGGCCCGGCGGCCGGCGGCACCAAGGCGGCGGGCAGCGCCCGGCTCAGGCGCGGCACGAGCACCCCGCCGGCGCGGACCGCGATCTGCGGTTCCGCGTCGACCGGCAGCGGGCCGGCCACCACCGCCCACGACTCCGGCAGCCCGTCGGTGTCCACCAGGACGATCCGGCCGGGGTACTCGTTCTGGGCCGAGCGGAGCAGACCCAGCACGGTCGCGGCGGCCAGGTCGGCCACCGGTCCGCCGGCCGCCGTGGCGGCGCGGGTGAGCACCACGAGCCGGGCGTCGTCGTCGCCGGCCAGCCACCGCTGCACCGCGTCGAGCGTGCGGCGGGTGAGGTCGGCGGGCTCGCCGGCTTCGATCGCGGCCAGCAACGGCAGGTCGGGCACGGTCAGGTCGCCGACGGCCAGGTAGGTCCGGCCGGCGGTGCTGCCCTCGGCCCCGCTCTCGTCCCACTCGATCCGGAACAGCGAGTCGTCCAGCCGCGGGGCACGGGTCAGGCTGTCGCCGGCGACCGGGCGGAACACCAGCTTGTCGACGGCGGCGACCGGGGCGCCGGACGCGTCGGCGAGCTGCACGACGAGGCCGTCCTCGCCGACCGGGCGCAACCTCACCCGCAGCGTGCGCGCGCCGGCGGCGTGCACGCCGACGCCGGTCCACGCGAACGGCAGCCGTGCACCCCCGGGACCGCCGACCAGGGCCGCCGCGTGCAGGGCGGCGTCGAACAGGGCGGGGTGCACCGCGTACGACTCGGCGTCCACGGTCTCCGCCAGCTCGACCTCGGCCAGCACGTCGTCGCCGTGCCGCCAGGCCGCGCGCAGCCCCCGGAAGTCCGGCCCGTAGTCGAGACCCGCCTGCGCGGCCCGCTCGTAGGTGTCGTGCACGGTGACCGGCTCGGCCCCGGCGGGCGGCCAGTCCCGCAGGTCGAAGCCGGGCGCGGCGTCGTCGTCGACCAGCAGGCCGTCGGCGTGGCGCACCCACGGGCCGTCGTCACCGGCGCGGGCGGCGATGCGCACCGTGCGGGCGCCGTCGCTCTCCGAGCCGCCGACCCGCGCCTGGAGCAGCACGTCCCCGGTCGCCGGCAGCACCAACGGCGTACCGATGGTCAGCTCGCGCAGCGCGCCCGCGCCGACCAGCCGCCCGGCCTGCCCGGCCAGCTCGACGAACGCGGTGCCGGGAAAGACGATCCGGTCCAGCACGCGGTGGTCGCCGAGCCACGGGTGGGTGGTGGTGGAGATCCGGGCGGTGAGCACGAGCCCGTCGTCGTCGGCGAGCGTCACCGCCGCGCCGACCAGCGGATGACCGCCCGAGGTGAGCCCGGCGGCGGAGACGTCGCCGGCCGTCGCCCGCACCCGCGGCCAGAACCGCTGGTGCTGGAACCGGTAGGTCGGCAGGTCGGCGACCGGCCCGGGCGGGGTGAGCGCGGACCAGTCCACCGTGGCGCCGCGCACCCACAGCTCGGCCGCCGCCCGGTGCAGTCGGGTCCAGCCGTCGTGGTCGCGGCGCAGCGTCCCGGTCACCAGGCCACCGGCGGCGTCGACCCGGTCCTGGAGCGCGGCGGTCAGCACCGGGTGCGGGCTCACCTCGACGAACGTGGTGTGCCCGGCCGCGATGAGTCCCTGCACGACCTCGTCGAACCGGACCGGGTCGCGGAGGTTGTCATACCAGTAGCCGGCGTCGAGCGCGGTGGTGTCGAGCAGGCCACCGGTGACGGTCGAGTAGAACGGGATCCGCCCGGCCGTCGGGCGCACCGTGCCGAACGCCGCCCGCAGGTCGTCGCGGACGGCCTCCACCTGAGGCGAGTGGGAGGCATAGTCGATCGCCACCCGACGCGACCAGAGGCCCGCCGCGGCGCACCGCTGCTCGATGGTGGCCAGGCCGGCCGAGTCGGCCGACAGCACCACCAGGTGCGGGCCGTTCACCGCACCGAGCACCGCGCCGTCGACGCCGTCCAGCAGCGCCCCGGCCCGATCCGGGCCGGTCCCGACGGCCAGCAGGCCACCCTGACCGGCCAGCCGGAGCAGGATCCGGGCCCGCTGCACCGAGATCCGCGCGCCGTCGGCGAGACTCAGCGCCCCGGCGGCCACGGCGGCGGCGAGTTCGCCCTGGGAGTGCCCGACCACGCCGGCAATGTCGACGCCGAGCCACTCCCAGACCGCGGCCAGTGACACCATCACCGCCCACAGCGCCGGTTGCAGCAGGTCGGAACGTTCCATCCAGGACTCGTCGCGAGCGCGCAACGCGGCGCCGACCGCCCAGTCCAGGTGCTCGGCCAGCGCCGCCTCGCACTCGGCGAACCGGTCGGCGAAGACCGGGCAGGTGTCGAGCAGGTCGGCCGCCATGCCGGCCCACTGGCCGCCCTGGCCGGGGAAGACCAGGATCACGCCGCCCTCGGCGGTGGCCGCCGACCGTACCCCGGTGACCAGGCCGGCGGCGGTGGCGCCGGTCGCGGCGGCGGCGAGGCCGGCGGCGTCCGCGCCCACGACCACGGCCCGGTGCTCCAGCGCCGCCCGCCCGCTCACCAGCGCGCGGGCGACGGCGGCCGGCTCGTCGTCGACCTCGCGCAGCGCGGCGGCCTGCGCGCGCAACGCCTCCGCGGTACGCCCGGAGATCGGCCAGGACCAGGCGGCGGGAGCCGGCGTGGCGGGCACGGGCGCGGCCCCGGGCGCCTCTTCGATGATCACGTGGGCGTTGGTGCCGCTCATGCCGAACGACGAGACGCCGGCCCGCCGGGCGCGCCCGGCCCGGGTCCACGGCACCGGCTCGGTCAGCAGCCGCACCGCCCCGGACGTCCAGTCGACCTGCGGCGTCGGCCGGTCCACGTGCAGCGTGCGGGGCAGGCGGTCGTGCCGCATCGCCTGCACCATCTTGATCACCCCGGCGACGCCGGCGGCGGCCTGGGTGTGCCCGATGTTCGACTTCACCGAGCCCAGCCAGAGCGGCTCGGCGCGGTCCTGACCGTAGGTGGCCAGCAGCGCCTGCGCCTCGATCGGGTCGCCGAGGCGGGTGCCGGTGCCGTGTCCCTCGACCACGTCCACGTCCGACGGTGACAGCCCGGCCGCGGCCAGCGCCGCCCGGATCACCCGCTGCTGAGCCGGCCCGTTCGGCGCGGTCAGCCCGTTGCTGGCGCCGTCGGAGTTGACCGCGGTGCCGCGGACCAGCGCCAGCACCCGGTGTCCGTTGCGCCGCGCGTCGGAGAGCCGTTCCAGCAGCAACACCCCGGCGCCCTCGCCCCACCCGGTGCCGTCGGCGGCAGCCGCGTACGGCTTGCACCGCCCGTCGGCGGCGAGGCCGAGCTGGCGGCGGAACTCGACGAACGCGGTCGGCGTCGACATCACCGTCACGCCGCCGGCCAGCGCGGTCGCGCACTCACCGTGGCGCAACGCCTGCACGGCCAGGTGCAGCGCCACCAGCGACGAGGAGCAGGCGGTGTCCACGGTCAGCGCGGGACCTTCCAGCCCGTACGCGTAGGCCACCCGGCCGGACAGCACCGCCGCCGCGTTGCCGGTGCCCTGGTGCCCGTCGGTCTCCTCGCCGGCGACGGCGAGCAGGCCCAGATAGTCCTGGCCGCTGGTGCCCACGAACACGCCGGTGCGGGTGCCGGCGGTGCAGCGGGGATCGATCCCGGCCCGTTCGAAGGTCTCCCACACCACTTCCAGCAGCATCC
Organism: Micromonospora sp. NPDC050980; assembly: GCF_040653835.1. Classification (NCBI taxonomy): domain Bacteria; kingdom Bacillati; phylum Actinomycetota; class Actinomycetes; order Micromonosporales; family Micromonosporaceae; genus Micromonospora; species Micromonospora sp. NPDC050980. Next base: position 34,091 of record NZ_JBFAGS010000021.1, read on the forward strand.
GCTGCTGCGGGTCCATGGCCAGCGCCTCGCGCGGCGAGACGGCGAACAGGTCGGCGTCGAACCCGGTCACGTCGCGCAGGAAGCCGCCCCGCGCGTCCGGGTCGTCCAGCGACGCCGGATCCCAGCCCCGGTCCACCGGGAACGGCGTGAGGCCGTCGCCGTCGCCGTCGACCAGCCGCCACAGCGCCTCCGGGCTGTCCGCGTCGCCGGGATAACGGCAGGCCATGCCCACGATCGCGATCGGCTCGTCCGGCTCGGTCCGGGCCGCCGGCTCCGCGCTCGTGGTGGCGGCGGAGTCCCCGGCCAGCAGCTCACGCAGCCGGCCGGCCAACGCCACCGGGGTCGGGTGGTCGAAGACGAGCGTGGCCGGCAGCGTCAGGCCGGTCTCGGCGCTGAGCCGGTTGCGCAGCTCGACCGCGGTCAGCGAGTCGAAGCCGAGCTTCTTGAACGGGACCCGCACGTCCACCCCGGCCGCGTCACGGTGACCGAGCACCACCGCCGCCTGTTCGCGGACCAGGGTGCGCAGCGCGCGTTCCCGATCGGCCGCGGGCAGCCCGCGCAGGGTCACCGCGAACGCCGGCGGGTCGCCGCCGGGGGCCGCCCCGGCGGCCGGACCGGCCGCCTCGGGCAGGAGGGCGAGCAGCGGCTGCGGGCGGGACGCGGTGAACGCGGGGGCGAAGCTCCGCCAGTCGACGTCGGCCACGACCACGCATCCGTCGTCGTCACCGTCCAGCGCGGCGGCCAGGGCGGCCACCGCACGCGCCGGGTCCATCGCGCGCAGGCCCCGGCGGCGCAGGTACTCCTGGGTGCTCGCGTCACCGGCCATGCCGGCGCCGGCCCACGGGCCCCAGGCGAGCGCCAGACCCGGCCGGCCGGCGGCCCGCCGCTGCTCGACCAGCGCGTCGAGGACGGCGTTGGCGGCGGCGTACGCGCCCTGCTGCCCGCTGCCCCAGACGCCGGCCACCGAGCTGAAGACGACGAAGAAGTCGAGCTCGGCGGTGAGTTCGTCCAGGTGCCGGGCACCGGCCACCTTGGCCCGCAGGGTCGCGGCGAACGCCGCCGGGTCGGTGTCCGCCAGCGCGCCGAACTCCCCCGACCCGGCCGCGTGCACCACGCCCGCCAGGTCCGGGATGCCGGCGACCAGCTCGGCCACGGCGGCCCGGTCGCCGACGTCGCAGGCGGCGACCGTGACGGTGGTGCCGCGCCCGGCCAGCTCCTGGACCAGTCCGGCCACGCCGGGAGCGTCGGCGCCGCGCCGGCCGGTCAGCACCACGTGCCCGGCGCCCCGGTCGGCCAGCATGCGCGCGACGTGCGCGCCGAGCGCCCCGGTGCCGCCGGTGACGAGCACCGTACCGCCGGTGGCGCCAGCGCGCCCGGCCGCCGGCGGGGCGGCCCGGACGAGGCGGCGCGCGGTCACCCCGGTGGGCCGGACGGTCACCTGGTCCTCGCTGCCGTCGGCCAGCACGGCGGCCAGGTGGCCCAGGGCCGTCCCGCCGGTGCCGGCGGGCAGGTCGATCAGGCCGCCCCACCGGTCCGGGTGCTCCAGCGCGGCCACCCGGCCGAGCCCCCACACCTGCGCGGCGAGCGGGTGCTCGGACACGCCCCGGGTGATCGTCCACAGCGGCGCGGCGATGCCGGCGTCACCGAGGGCCTGCAACACGGTCAGCGTCAGCGCCGCACCGCGCGCCACCACGCCGTCCGGCATCGGCTCGTCGGCCAGCCCGGCCAGCGAGACGACGGCGCCGAACTCCCGGCCCGTCGCGGCCAGGCGCGCGGCCAGGGCCGTCCGGTCCAGGTCGACCGCCGTCAACGTCAGGACGGTGACGTCGTCGCCGAGCGCGGCCACCACGTCCTCGGCCGCGACGCCCTCGGGCACCAGGACCAGCCGGGGGCCGGGGCGCGGGCCCGGCACCGGGGTGACCGGCGTCCACACCACCCGGTAGCGCCAGTCGTCGGCGGCCGGGGCGCGGTGCGCCGGCCAGTAACGGTCCCGCCGGAACGCGTACGTGGGCAGCTCGGCCGGCAGTCCGGTGTCCCGCCCGACGACGGCCGTCCAGTCGACCGGGACGCCGACCGTGAACAGCGCCCCGACGGCCTCCAGCAGCGTCTCCGGCTCGGGCCGCTCGCGCCGGGACGCGGCCACCCGCACCGGCGGCGCCAGGTCCTCGGGCTCGGCGGTCCCGGCCGCGCCGAGCTGGGCCATGCCGGTGAGCACGCCGTCCGGGCCGATCTCCAGGTAGCGGCGGACGCCGAGTTCGGCCAACTCCTGCACGCCGTCGTGGAAGCGGACCGGGCGCCGCACGTGGCGCACCCAGGTGTCGGCGTCGTAGCCGTCGACCACGGTGCCGGTCAGGTTCGACACGATCGGGATGCGCGGCGCGGCGTAGGTCAGCCCGGCCGCCACCGCGCGGAACGCGTCGAGCATCGGCTCCATCCGGGCCGAGTGGAAGGCGTGCGAGACCCGCAGTTGCTGGGTCCTGACCCCGTCGCGGGCGCAGCTCGCGGCGAACGCGGCGACCGCCTCGGCGTCGCCGGAGACGACCACCGACTCGGGGCCGTTCACCGCCGCGATGTCGAGCCCGTCCGGCAACGCCGCGGCGACCTCCGCCTCGCCGAGACGTACCGACAGCATGGCGCCGCCGGCCGGGAGCGCCTGCATCAGCCGGCCCCGGGCCGCCACCAGCGTGACCGCGTCGGCGAGCGAGAGCACCCCGGCCACGTGGGCCGCGGTCAGCTCGCCGATCGAGTGGCCGAGCAGCACGTCCGGCACCACGCCCCACGACTCGACCAGCCGGAACAGCGCGACCTCGACCGCGAACAACCCGGCCTGGGTGTAGCCGGTCCGGTCGAGCAGGTCCGCGTCGTGCCACACCACGTCGCGCAGTGGACGCTCCAGGTGGCGGTCGAAGCGGGCGCAGACGTCGTCGAACGCCGCGGCGAAGACCGGGTAGGTGGCGTGCAGTTCCCGGCCCATCCCCACCCGCTGGCCGCCCTGGCCGGTGAACAGGAACGCGAGTTTGCCCGCGCTGACCGTGCCCCGGACCACCCCGGGCGCGGCGTGCCCGTCCCGGACCGCGGCCAGGCCCTGCGGACCGGCCAACACGACGGCCCGGTGCTCCATGGCCGAGCGGGTGCCGACCAGCGCCCGGGCGACCGCGTGCCGGTCGTGGTCCGCGCCGAGGAAGACCCGCAGCCGATCGGCCTGGGCGCGCAGACCCGCGGCGGTACGCCCGGACACCACCCACGGGACCGGGCCGGCAACCGGCTCGACCGGCTCACCGGCCGGCGGCTGCGGTGCCTGCTCCAGGATCACGTGGGCGTTGGTGCCGCTCACCCCGAACGACGAGACGCCGGCCCGGCGCGGGCGGTCCCGGCGCGGCCAGTCCACCGGGTCCCGCAGGACCGCGACGCCGCCGGCGCTCCAGTCGACGTACGGGGTCGGCTCGTCCACGTGCAGGGTGCGCGGCAGCCGGCCGTGCCGGATCGCCTGCACCATCTTGATCACGCCCGCCACGCCGGCCGCGGCCTGGGTGTGCCCGATGTTCGACTTCACCGAGCCGATCCACAGCGGATCGGCCGCGGACCGGCCGTGACCGTAGGTGGCCAACAGCGCCTCGGCCTCGATCGGGTCGCCGAGGCGGGTGCCGGTGCCGTGCGCCTCGACGGCGTCGACGTCGGCGGGCGTGAGATCCGCGCCGGCCAACGCCTGCCGGATCACCCGGCGTTGGGCCGGGCCGCTGGGCGCGGTCAGGCCGTTGCTGGCGCCGTCGGAGTTGACCGCGCTGCCGCGCAGCACGGCGAGGACGCGCCGGCCGAGCCGCTGCGCCTCGGAGAGGCGCTCCAACACCAGGACGCCGACGCCCTCGGCCCAGCCGGTGCCGTCGGCAGCCGCCGCGAACGGCTTGCACCGCCCGTCCGCGGCCAGGCCGTCCTGCTTGGCGAACTCGCCGAACACCTCGGGCGACACGAGCACGGTGACGCCGGCCGCGAGCGCGGTGGCGCAGTCGCCGCGACGCAGCGCCTGCCCGGCCAGATGGACCGCGACGAGCGCCGACGAACAGGCGGTGTCGACGGTGACGGCCGGGCCCTCCAACCCGAGGGTGTAGGCGACCCGGCCGGACAGCACGCTTGTGGCGCTGCCGGTGAGCGCGTGCCCCTCCGCCGCCGGCTCGTCGTGCAGCAGGTAGTGGTAGCCGGAGGTGGCCGCGCCCACGAACACCCCGGTCCGGGTGCCCCGCAGCTCGTCGGCGTCGATCCCGGCCCGCTCGATCGCCTCCCACGACGTCTCCAGCAGCAGCCGCTGCTGGGGGTCCATGGCCAGCGCCTCGCGTGGGGAGATGTCGAAGAACTCGGCGTCGAAGTCGACGCCACCGGCGAGGAAGCCGCCCCGGGCCGCGTACGCCGGCCCGTCCGGGTGCGCCGCCCAGCCCCGGTCGTCCGGGAAGCCGGTGATCGCGTCGCCACCGTCGTCGACCAGTCGCCACAGCGCCTCCGGCGAGTCGGCGCCGGGGAACCGGCAGGCCATCCCGACGATCGCGATCGGCTCGGTGGCGGCCTCGGTCAGCGCGCGGTTCGCCGTGCGCAGCCGCTCGGTCTCCTTCAACGACGACCGCAGCGCGGCCACGTAGTCTTCGGTCGAAGCCATCTTGAACTCCAGCGGGTCGTCGCGTCGGGTGGTTCAGGAGGCCCGTTCGCCGAGCGCCAGCCGCAGCAGGTCCTCGCCGTCCAGGTCGTCGATCTCGTCGGTGGCCAGCGGCACCGGGTCGGCGCCCGGCTCCGGCTCGGCGAGGCTCAGCAGCGTGTCGAGCAGGCCGGCGCCGCGCAGCCGGGACAGCGGGATCAGCTGCAACGCCCGGCGGACGCGGGTGTCGTCGTCGTCCTCGGCCGCGCCGCCGAAGAGCAGCGCGTCGAGGTGCTCGGCGAGCGCGCGGACGCTCGGATGGTCGAACGCGACGGCGGCGGGCAGCCGCTCACCCACCGCCCGGCCGAGCCGGTCGCGCAGCTCGACGGCGGTCACCGAGTCCAGGCCGAGGTCGCGCAGCGCGCGGTCGACCCGCAGGGTGGCCGGCTGGGCGTAGCCCAGCACCGCCGCGGCGTGCCGCTGCACCAGCTCCAGGACGGCCGCCGCCCGCTCGGCGGCGGGCAGCGCGGTGAGCCGGTCCCGGTCGCCCTGGCTGCCGTCGGGCTCGGCCGGCCCGCCGCCGGCGGCGTCGGCCAGCCCGGTCAGCAGGGGTTGCGGCCGGAGCGCGGCGAACGCCGGGGCGAAGCGGTCCCAGTCGACGTCGGCCACGACGACGCACCCGTCGCCGCCGCCGACCGCGCCGGCCAGCGCCGCCACCGCGAGGCCGGGGTCCATCGGCGGCAGGCCACGCCGCTGCAGGTACGCGTCGGCGCCCGCCCCCGCCGCCATGCCGGCGCCCGCCCACGGGCCCCAGCTCACCGAGGTGCCGGGCCGGCCCCGGGCACGCCGCCGCCGGACCAGGCCGTCGAGGTGGGCGTTGGCCGCGGAGTACGCGCCCTGCCCGCCCGCTCCCCAGACGCCGGCGATCGAGCCGAACACGACGAACGCGTCCAGCGGCGTGTCGCCGAGCACGTCGTCGAGCACCTCCGCGCCGACCACCTTCGCGCGCATCGCGTCGGCCAGGTCGGCCGGGGTCAGTTCGGTGATCGGGCACACCGTGCCGGCGCCGGCCGCGTGCACCACCGCGGACAGGGGATGCTCCGCCGGGACGGCGTCGAGCAGCGCGGTCACCGCGTCCCGGTCGGTGACGTCGCAGGCCGCGACGGTCACCCGCGCGCCACGGTCCTTTAGGTCGCGGACCAGTTCCGACACGCCGGGGGTGTCCGCGCCCCGGCGGCCGGCGAGCAGCAGGTGCGGCGTCCCCCGGTCGGCCAGCCAGCGCGCGACGTGCCCGCCGAGCGCGCCCGCGCCACCGGTCAGCAGCACGGTGCCGGTCGGCGTCCATCCGGCCCCGGTGCGCGCGGGAGCCGGCGCCCGGACCAGCCGGCGCGCGGTCACCCCGGACGCGCGGACGGCGACCTGGTCCTCCCGGCCGTCGGCGAACACGCTCACCAGGTGCCGGGCGGCGAGCACGTCGAGCTGGACGGGAAGGTCGACGAGGCCGCCCCACCAGCGCGGGAATTCGAGGGCGGCGACCCGGCCGAACCCCCAGACCACGTCGCCGTGGGGGTCGTCGCCGGTCACCGCGTCCCGGGTCAGGCACCACAGCGGGACGTTCCAGTCCAGGTCGTGCAGCGCCTGGGTGACGCTCAGCAGCCAGGCCGCGCCCGCGCTGCCGGGCAGGCCGGCGACGCCGGCCAGCTCGGCCGACCGGTACGGCCGCAGGCCCTCCGCCGCCGTCGCCCGGTCGCCGGTGACCAGGACCACCCGGGACTCGGCGCCGCCGGCCTTCAGCGCGCCGGCCACGTCGCTGACCATCTCGTCGTCGTCGCCCGGCGTCACCACCAGCCACGTGCCGCTGAGCCGGGCCGCCGTCGGGTGCGCCGGCCGCCACTCGACCCGGTAGCGCCAGGAGTCGGTGGCCGCCTGCTCGGCGGCCTGCCCGCGCCAGGCGGACAGGGCCGGGAGCAGCTCGGTCACCCGGGTGTCCGGCGCCACGCCGAGCAGACCGGTGAACCGCGCGACGTCGTCGTCGTCGACCGCCGCCCAGAAGGCGCCGGCGCCGGTGACCTCGGGCCGCGGCGGCGCGAGGACCGGCCAGTAGCGGTCCCGCGCGAACGGATAGGTGGGCAGGACGACGCGGGCGCCGCCCCACACCCGCAAGACCGCCGCCCAGTCGACGGGCTGACCCGCCACGTGCAGCTCGGCCAGCGCCGCGAGCAGGGTCGTCGTCTCGCCGTGGCCCTGCCGCAGCGCCGGCGCGATCACCGTGGGCGCGTCGGCGGTGCCGGTGAGCGAGTGTCGGGTCAGCGCGGTCAGCACCGGGTGCGGCCCGAGCTCCAGGAACCGGGTGACACCGGCCGCCTCCAGGCAGGCCACCCCGTCGGCGAACCGGACCGCGCGGCGGGCGTGCCGGACCCAGTGTTCGGCGTCCAGGGTCTCGGCGACCCGGCCGGTCACGTTGGACACGACCGGGATGCGTGGCGCGGCGTACGTCAGCGCCTCCGCCACCGCCCGGAACTCGTCGAGCATCGGCTCCATCCGCACCGAGTGGAACGCGTGCGACACCCGCAGCAGGTTGTTGCGCCGGCCCTGCGCGGTCCACCGCGCGGCGAGTGCGAACACCGCGTCCTCGTCGCCGGAGACCACCACCTGGGCCCGCCCGTTGACCGCCGCCACGTCCACGCGGCCGTCCAGGTCGGCCAGCTCGGCGGTGGCCTCGTCCTCGGTGGCGTCGACCGCGAGCATCGCGCCGCCGGGCGGCAACTGCTGCATCAGCCGGCCGCGCGCGGCCACCAGGGCGCAGGCGTCGTCGAGCGACAGCACCCCGGCCACGTGCGCGGCGACCAGCTCGCCGATCGAGTGGCCGAGCAACGCGTCCGGCGTGACGCCCCAGCTCTCCACCAGCCGGTACAGCGCCACCTCCAGGGCGAACAGGCCGGCCTGGGTGTGCACGGTCTGGTGCAGCGCGTCGGCGTCGGCGTCGATCACCTCCCGCAGCGGCCGGTCCAGCACGGCGTCGAAGCGGTCGCAGATCGCGTCGAACGCTGCCGCGAACACCGGGAACGCGGCACGCAGCTCCGCGCCCATGCCGAGGCGCTGCGCGCCCTGGCCGGTGAAGAGCACGGCCAGCCGGCCCGGGCGGGCGGTCCCGCTGACCACCGCCGGGTCGGCCGTGCCCTGCGCCAGCGCGGTCAGGCTCGCCGTCGTCCGGCAGGGATCGCCGGCCAGCACCACCGCGCGCTCGTCGAGCAGGGTGCGGCCGGTGGCGAGCGAGTGGCCGACGTCGAGCAGCGCCAGGTTGGGGTCGGCGGACAGCCGGCCCAGCAGCCGCTGTGCCTGCTCGCGCAGGGCGGTGCCGGAGCCGGCCGACAGCAGCAGCGGCACCGTCGCCGGGGCGCCGGCCGGTTCGCGGGTCGCGGCGGGCGTCGCGGCGGGGGCCTCCTCGACGATCACGTGGGCGTTGGTGCCGCTGACACCGAACGAGGAGATCCCGGCCCGCCGGGCGCTGCCGTGACGCGACCACGGCACCGGCTCGGTGAGCAGGCGCATCTCCCCGGCCGACCAGTCGACGTGCGGCGTCGGCTCGTCCACGTGCAGGGTGCGCGGCAGCAGCCCGTGGCGCAGCGCCATGACCATCTTGATGATCCCGGCCACGCCCGCGGCGGCCTGGGTGTGCCCCAGGTTCGACTTCACCGACCCCAGCCACAACGGCCGGTCCGGCGGCCGGTTGCGCCCGTACGCGGCCAGCAGCGCCTGCGCCTCGATCGGGTCGCCGAGCGTGGTGCCGGTGCCGTGCGCCTCGACCACGTCCACGTCGCCCGGGCCCAGGTCCGCGCCGGCCAGCGCCTGCGCGATCACCCGCTGCTGCGACGGGCCGTTCGGGGCGGTCAGCCCGCTCGACGCCCCGTCCTGATTGACCGCGCTGGAGCGGACCAGGGCCAGCACCGGGTGCCCGTGGCGGCGGGCGTCACTCAACCGTTCCAGCACGAGCAGCCCCGCGCCCTCCGACCAGGCGGTGCCGTCGGCCGACGCGGCGAACGACTTGCAGCGCGCGTCGGCGGCGAGACCGCTGTCGACGGTGAACCCGGTCAGCACGGACGGCGTGGCCATCACGGTGACGCCGCCGGCCAGCGCGAGCGTGCACTCCCCCTGACGCAGCGACTGCGCGGCCAGGTGGACCGCGACGAGTGAGGACGAGCACGCGGTGTCGACGGTGACGGCCGGACCCTCGAAACCGAAGGTGTAGGAGACCCGGCCGGAGATGGCGCTGCCGGCGTTGCCGGTCGCCAGGTAGCTTTCGGCCTGGTCCCCGGCGGCCCCGGCGAGCGCGCCGTAGTCGTGGTACATGGCCCCGACGAAGACGCCGGTGCGGGTGCCGCGCAGCAGCGTGTGGTCGATGCCGGCGTGCTCCAACGCCTCCCAGGCGACCTGGAGCATCAGCCGCTGCTGCGGGTCCATCACCAGCGCCTCGCGCGGCGAGACGCCGAAAAGCTGGGCGTCGAAGTCACCGGCGCCGCTGAGGAAGCCGCCCTCGCGCGGCCCGCCGGCGGCGGCGGTGAGCGCGTCGAGGTCCCAGCCCCGGTCGGACGGCAGCGCGCCGATCGCGTCGCCGTCGGCCGCCACCAGGTGCCACAGGTCCTCGGCGCTGGCCACCTCGCCCGGATACCGGCAGCCCATCGCCACGATCGCGATCGGCTCCCGGGCCCGGTCCTCGGCGGCGCGCAGCGCCTCCCGCGTGTCCCGCAGGTCGACGGTGGCCCGCTTCAAATATTCCAGGAGCTTGTTCTGGTCTGTCATGGCGCCTCTTTCCGTCGCTCACACCGCGCGGTCGAGGAACTCGAAGAGCTCCTCCGCCGTCGCCGACTCGAGGTCCTGCTCACCGTCGGTGTCCTCGGTCCCGCCGTTCAGGCGGGCGACGAGCGAGCGCAACCTCCGCTTGACACGTGCATGGGCGTCGTCGCCGGGCTCGACCGCGTCCAGCACGGCCTCCAGCCGGTCCAGCTCCTCCAGCGCGACCTCGGCGGCCGGCCTGGCGGGTGGCACGAGCGCGACCCGCAGGTGCGCAGCCAGCGCCATCGGCGTCGGGTGGTCGAAGACCAGCGTCGCCGGCAACCGCAGGCCGGTCACGCCGGCGATCCGGTTGCGCAGCTCGATGCCGGTCAGGGAGTCCATGCCGAGGTCGAGGAAGCCCCGCTCGGAGCGCACCTCGCCGCCGGACGGATAGCCGAGCACGACCGCGACGTGGGTGCGGACGAAGTCGAGCACGACCCGCTGCCGCTCCTCGTCGGGCAGCGCGATCAGCCGCTCGCGCAGCGGCGGCCCGTCGCTCTCGGCCGGCCGGCCGGCCGCGGACCGCACCGGCGTACGCACCAACGAGCGCAGCAGGTGCAGCAACGGTCCGGTCGCCGCGCTGAGCGCGCCCCGGGCGAACAGCAGGGGCACCACCACCGGCGCGGGGTGTCGCACCGCCGCGTCGAACAGTGTCATCCCGAACGAGGTCTCCATCGGCCGCAGGCCGGTCCGCTCGACCCGGCGCACGTCGAGTTCGGTAAGCGCCCCGGTCATCCCGGTCGGCTGCGCCCACGGGCCCCACGGCAGCGACTTCGCCACCAGCCCGTCCGCCCGGCGGCGCTGGGCGAGCGCGTCGAGGAACGCGTTGGCCGCCGCGTAGTTGCCCTGACCGGCGCCGCCGAAGGTGCCGGCGGCGGAGGAGAACAACACGAACGCGGTGAGGTCGAGACCGCGGGTGAGGTCGTGCAGGTTCATCGCGCCCCGGGCCTTGCCCCGCATCACCAGGTCGACCCGGCCGGGGTCGAGCGCCGCGATCACCCCGTCGTCCAGGACGCCGACCGCGTGCACCACGCCGGTGAGCGGCCGGTCGGCCGGGATCTCGGCGAGGACCTCGGCCAGCCGGTCCCGGTCCGCCGCGTCGCACGCCACCACCGTCGCCTCGGCGCCGAGGGCGGCGACGTCGGCGACCAGGTCGGCGGTGCCCGGAGCGTCGGCGCCGCTGCGGCTGGTGACCAGGAAGTGGCGTACGCCGTGCACGCTCGCCAGGTGCCGCACCAGCGCGCTGCCCAGCGTGCCGGTGCCGCCGGTGACCAGGACGGTGCCGTCCGGCCCGAACGCCGGCGCGGTGTCGCCCTCGGCCGGCGCGACACGCACCAGGCGGGCCGCGCTGACCCGGCCGGCCCCGGCGGCGAGCTGCGGCTCGCCCGAGCACACCGCCGGGGGCAGCAGGTCGAGGTCGGCGTCGACGCCCAGGTCGAGCAGGACGAAGCGGTTCGGGTGCTCGGACTGGGCCGAGCGCAGCAGCCCCCAGGCCGCCGCCGGGGCGAGCGCCGGCTTCGCGCCGACCGCTCCCCGGGAGACCACCAGCAGGCGGGCCGGCTCGAAACGGTCGTCGCCGATCCACCGCTGGGCCAGCGCCAGGGCCTCGTGCACGCAGCCCGCCGCCCGGTCGACGGCGTCGCCGTCGCCGTCGGACGCGGACAGCGCGACCACCACCACCGCCGGATCGTCGTCGCCGGTGAAGTGGGCGGTGACGTCGTCGAACGTGGCGCAGGCGCTGACCCGGCCACCGGCGGCGCGCACCTGGTCGGCCAGCGGGGCGTCGCCGACGACCAGCCAGTGTCCCGGATCGGCCGGGGCGACGGCGAGGTCGCTCCAGTCCAGCTCGTACAGCGTGGTCGGCCGGGCCGCGCCGGACGCGCCGAACGAGGCCGGCAGCGGCCGGGCCACCAGCGCGTCCACCGCGACGACCGGCGCGCCCGTGGCGTCGGCGATCCGCACCACGACGGCGTTCTGCTCGGACCGGCCGAGCCGGACCCGGACCGTGTCCGCGCCGGTGGCCCACAGCCGCACCCCGCTGAACGAGAACGGCAGCTCGGCGCCCTGCGGCGCGCCGCCGGCGGCGTCCCGGTGCAGCGACCGGAGCAGCCCGATGCCGTGCAGGGCGGCGTCCAGCAGGGCCGGGTGCACCCCGTACGCCGCCGCGTCGTCCCCGTCGTCGGGCAGCGCGACCTCGGCGAACACCTCGCCGTCGCGTTGCCACAGGGCGCGCAGCCCCTGGAAGGCCGGCCCGTAGCCGTAGCCGCGCTCGGTCAGGTCGTCGTAGAAGCCGGCGGTGTCCACCGCCTGCGCCCCGGCCGGCGGCCACTCCCGCAGGTCGAAATCGGGGCCGGCCGTCACCGGAGCGAGGGTCGCACTCGCGTAGCGGGTCCACTCCACCTCGTCGCCGGGGTCGGAGTCCGGGCGGGCGTAGACGGCGACGGTGCGGCGGCCGGTCTCCCCGGGCGCGCCGACCACGACCTGGATCCGGACCGCCTGCCGCTCGGTGAGCACCAGCGGCGCCTCCAGGGTCACCTCGTCCAGCGCCGCGGCGCCGACCCGCAGGCCGGCCTGCAACGCCAGCTCGACGAACGCGGTGCCGGGCAGCAGCACGGTCCCGAGCACCGCGTGGTCGCCCAACCAGCGCTGGTCGCCGGCGCCGAGCCGGCCGGTCAGCACCAGCCCGTCGCCGTCGGCAAGCGCCACGGCGGCGCCGAGCAGCGGGTGGCCGGCGTCGGTCAGGCCGGCGCCGCTCAGGTCGCCGGCCGGCGTCGTCCGCGCCGGGGTGAGCCAGTAGCGGCTGCGCTGGAACGCGTACGTCGGCAGCGGCACGATCGGCGCGGCGTGTCCGGCCAGCGCGGCCGACCAGTCGACGGTGCCGCCCTGGGCGTGCAGTTCGGCGGCCGAGCGCAGCACCCGGGTCAGGTCGCCCTCGTCGCGGCGCAGCGTGCCGACGACCGCGACGCGACGGTCCGCGTCGGCCTCGTCGAGCGTCGCGCGGACCGCCATGGCGAGCACCGGGTGGGCGCTGACCTCGACGAAGAAGTGGTAACCGGCGTCGGCGAGGGCGCGCACGCCGGCGTCGAAGAGCACCGGCCGGCGCAGGTTGCGGAACCAGTACCCGGCGTCCATCGTGCCGGTGTCCGTCCACCCACCGTCCACCGTGGACCACATCGGGATGCGGCCCGGGCCGGGACGGACCGCGCCGAGCGCGGCGATCAGCTCGTCGCGCAGCGCGTCCATCTGTGGGCTGTGCGAGGCGTAGTCCACGGCGATCCGCCGGACCCGCACGCCGTCGGCGGCGCAGGCGTCGACGAAGGAGTCCAGGTCGTCGGCCGGGCCGGCCACCACAGTGGTCTCCGGCCCGTTGACGGCGGCGACCGACAGCTCGGGGTACGCGGCGAGCCGCTCCCGCACCGGGTCGGCGCCCAGCCACACCGACACCATGCCACCGGTGCCGGCGACGGTGCCGACGAGCTTGCTCCGCACGGCGACGATCCGGGCCGCGTCGTCGAGGCTGAGGCCGCCGGCCACGTGCGCGGCGACGATCTCGCCCTGCGAGTGGCCGACCACCGCGTCCGGCACCACGCCCCACGACTCCCACAGCCGGGTGAGCGCCACCATCACGGCGAACAGCACCGGCTGGACCACGTCGACCCGCTCCAGCGAGGCGGCGCCGGGCCGGTCGAGCAGAACGTCCTGCAGCGACCAGTCGAGGTGCGGCGCGAGCGCCAGGGCGCACTCGTCGATGGCGTCGGCGAACACCGGCGCGGTGTCCATCAGCGTGGCGGCCATGCCGATCCACTGGCTGCCCTGGCCCGGATAGACGAACACGGTCTCACCTGTCGTCACCGAGCCGGTCACCACGTCGGCGCAGGGGCGGGCGGCGACCAGGTCGTCCAGCCGGCCCAGCAGGTCGTCCCGGCCGGCGCCGAACAGCGCCGCCCGGTGTTCGAAGGCGGCCCGGGTGGTGGCCAGCGACCAGGCGACCGGGCCGGGCCCGGCGTCGGGTCGGCCGGCGAGGTGCCGGCGCAGCCGGTCGGCCTGCTCCCGCAGGGCGTCCTCGGTGCGGCCGGAGAGCAGCCAGGCCAGCGGCGCCGCCGACGCCGGCGCGTCGGCCTCGGCGGCGGGGGAATCCGGGGCCTGCTCGACGATGGCGTGCGCGTTGGTGCCGGTGCCGCCGAACGACGAGATGCCGGCCCGGCGCGGGCCGCCGGTGGCCGGCCAGGCCCGCCCCTCGGTCAGCAGCCGGACCGCGCCGCGCCCCCAGTCCACGTGCGGGGTGGGCTCGTCGACGTGCAGGCTCGGCGGCAACACGCCGTGCCGGACGGCCATCACCGCCTTGATCACGCCGGCCACGCCGGCCGCCGACTGGGTGTGCCCGATGTTCGACTTGACCGAGCCGAGCCAGAGCGGACGGTCGTCCGGCCGGTTCTGCCCGTACGTCGCGATGATGGCCTGCGCCTCGATCGGGTCGCCGAGCGTGGTGCCGGTGCCGTGTGCCTCGACCAGGTCGACGTCGGCCGGCGCCAGGCCGGCGTTCGCCAGCGCCTGCGCGATCACCCGCTGCTGGGAGGGGCCGTTGGGGGCGGTCAGGCCGTTGGAGGCGCCGTCCTGGTTGGTCGCCGTGGCGGCGACCACCGCGAGCACCGGGTGCCCGTTGCGGATCGCGTCGGAGAGACGCTCCAGCAGGACCACGCCCGCGCCCTCGCCCCAGCCGGTGCCGTCGGCCGCCGCCGCGAACGGCTTGCAGCGGCCGTCCGGGGCCAGGCCACGCTGGCGGCTGAACTCGGTGAACGAGGTAGGCGTGGGCAGCACGGCGACGCCGCCGGCCAGCGCCAGGTCGCACTCGCCCTGCCGCAGCGCCTGTGCGCCCAGGTGCAGGGCCACCAGCGACGAGGAGCAGGCGGTGTCCACGGTGACCGCCGGCCCCTCCAGCCCGAGCCCGTAGGCGACCCGGCCGGAGACGGCGGCGGTGCCGGTGCCGGCCAGGAAGAAGCCCTCGGTCGCGCCGAGCCCCAGGTGCGCGCCCATGCCGTAGCCCTGGAACGAGGTGCCGACGAAGACCCCGGTGCGGCTGCGGGCCAACGTCTGCGGGTTGATGCCGCCGCGCTCGATGGCCTCCCAGGACGTTTCCAGCAGGATCCGCTGCTGCGGATCCATCGCCAGCGCCTCGCGGGGGCTGATGCTGAAGAACCCGGCGTCGAAGTCACCGGCGTCGTAGATGAACCCGCCCTCGCGGACGTAGGAGGCGCCCGGCGCGTCGGGGTCCGGGTCGTAGAGCGCGTCGAGGTCCCAGCCGCGGTCGTCGGGGAACCCGTCGACCGCGTCGACGCCGTTGACCACCAGGTCCCACAGCTCCTCCGGGCTGCGCACGCCACCGGCGTACCGGCAGCTCATGCCCACGATGGCGATCGGTTCGTCGGCGCCGGCGGCGGCCGTCGCGGCGGTCTCGGCCGGCGCCTCGCCGAGCAGCTCGGCGCGCAGGTGCTCGGCGAGCAGCGCCGGGGTCGGGTAGTCGAAGATGAGCGTGGTGGGTAGCTGCAGGCCGGTGGCCGCGCGCAGCTTGTTGCGGACGTCGACCGCGGTGACCGAGTCGAAGCCCAGCTCCCGGAAGGCCCGGGTGGGCGCGATCTCCTCCACCCCGGTGTGCCCGAGCGTGTCGGCGGCCAAGTTGCGCACCAGGTCCTGCAGGAAACGCTTGCGCTCGCCGGCCGGCAGCGCGCTCAGCCGGGCGGCGAACTCGCCCGTCTCGCCGTCGGCGCCGCCGGGCCGGTCCGCCTCCCGCCCGACGCGCGCCTCCGGGATCTCGTCGACGAGCAGTCGCCGGCGGGCGGCGGTGTAGCTGGGCGCGAACCTCTCCCAGTCGATGTCGGCGACGGTCAGGTGCGGCTCCGGCTCGCCCATCGCCTGGTCCAGCGCGGCCAGCGCGAGCTGCGGCGGCATCGGGCGCAGACCGCGCCGGGCGAGCTGGGCGACCGCGTCGGCGGTGGCCATGCCGCTGCCCTCCCAACCGCCCCAGGAGACCGCCAGCGCGGCCTGGCCGCGCTCGTGCCGCTGCCGGCACAGGGCGTCCAGGTAGGCGTTGCCGGCGGCGTACGCGGCCTGGCCGCCGCCGCCCCACACGCTCGCGCCGGAGGAGAAGACCACGAACGCCTCGAGGTCGTCGCCGGCCAACTCGTCGAGGTTGCGGGCGCCGGTCGCCTTCCCGCGTACGGTGGCGGCCAGCTCGGCCGGGTCGATGTCGGTGATCGCGGTGGACTGGGCGACCCCGGCGGCGTGGAAGACGGCGGTCAGCGGGGCGGCGTCGTCGACGCCGGCGAGCAGCGCGCGCAGCGCGTCGCGGTCGGCCACGTCGCAGGCGACGATCCGCACCCGCGCGCCGAGCGCGGCGAGTTCCCCGGCCAGTTCCGCCGCGCCGGGCGCGTCGGGGCCGCGGCGGCTGGTCAGCAGCAGCCGTTGCGCGCCGGCGGTGGCCAGCCGGCGGGCCACGTGGGCGCCGATCGTGCCGGTCCCACCGGTGATCAGCACCGTGCCGCGCAGGCTCGGCGCGGGCCGGCGGTTCGGGTTCGGCGCGGCGCGCACCATCCGCCGGGCGAGGACGCCGGAGGCCCGTACGGCGAGTTGGTCCTCGTCGCCGAGCCCGGCCAGCACGGCCGCGATCCGGCCGGCGGCGCGGCCGTCGACGACCGGCGGGAGGTCGATCAGGCCGCCGAACCGGCCGGGCTGTTCCAGGCTCGCCACCAGGCCCAGCCCCCAGCTCTGGGCCTGGGTGGCGCCGGTGATCCGGTCGGCCGGGGAGACGCTCACCGCGCCCCGGGTGGCGAGCCAGAGCGGCACGTCCCGGTCGCCGCGGGCGTGCTCCTGGATCAACGCCAGGTTGCCGACGGTGCCGCGGGTGACGTCCGGCCAGTCCGGGTGCGGTGTCTCGTCCAGCGCCAGCAGCGACACGATGCCGGCGAGGTCTGCCGCGCCGGCGTCGGTGACCACCTCGGCGCCGTGCGCGGTGAGCAGCCGGTCGACCTCGGCGGCCGTCGGGTCCCCGTCCGGGGCGACGAGCAGCCACCGGCCGGACAGCGTCGCCGGGCCGCCGGCCGGCGCCGGTCGCCACTCGACCCGGTAGCGCCAGGCGTCGACGGTGCGGCGGCGCTGCTCCCGCGAGCGCCAGGAGGCCAGCACCGGCAGCACCGGGGCGATCCGGTCGGCGTCGTCGGCGCCGAACGCCTCGATCAGCGGGGCCAGGTCGGAGCGTTCGACCGCGTCCCAGAACCCGGCCTCGGCGGCGTCGGAGGTGGTGCCGGTGGTGGCGGCGGGGTTCGCCTCCAGCCAGAACCGCTGGTGCTGGAACGCGTAGGTGGGCAGCGGCATCGGCGGCGCGGCGCCGTCGACCCGCGACGGCAGCGCGGTCCAGTCGAACCGGGCGCCCCGGGCGTACGCCTCGGCCACCGAGGCCCGGAACCGGTCCGGGCCGCCCTCGTCGCGCCGCAGCGAGCCGACCGCGACCGCCTCGACGTTCGCGTCCTCGGCGGCGTCCTGCACCGCGTGCACCAGCACCGGGTGGGTGCTGGCCTCGACGAAGACGGTGTGCCCGTCGCGCAGCAGCCGCCGCACCGCGTCGGCGAAGCGGACCGTCTGCCGGATGTTGCGGTACCAGTACGCCGCGTCCAGCCCGGCGGTGTCCACCGGTGCACCGGTGACGGTGGAGTAGAACACCGGGCCGTCGCCGGCGCGGGGGCTGATGCCGGCCAGCTCGGCCAGCACGGGTTCGCGCAGCACGTCCATGTGCCAGGAGTGGGCCGCGCCGGGGATGCGGATCTTGCGGACCCGGACGCCCTCGGTGGACAGGTCGGCGAACAGCCGGTCGGCGGTCTGCGGGTCGCCGGCCACCGAGACGGTGCGGGGGCCGTTGACGGCCACGACGTCCAGGCCGGGGTAGTCGGCCAGCCGGCCCTCCACCTCGGCGGCGGGCAGCGACACGGCGACCATCGCGCCGGCGATCTGGGCGCCCCGCTCGGCCAGCAGGCGGCTGCGCACCGCGATCACCGTGGCGGCGTCGTCCAGGGTCAGGCCACCGGCCAGGTAGGCGGCGGCCACCTCACCCTGGGAGTGGCCGACCACGGCGGCCGGCTCGACGCCCTCGGCGCGCCACAGCTCGGCCAGCGAGACCATTGTCGCGAACAGGGCGGGCTGGACCACCGCGACGTCGTCGAGCGACCGCTGCGGGTCGGCGCCGCGCAGCACGTCGGTCACCGACCAGCCGAGCCGGGGCCGCAGCGCGGCGTCGCACGCCTCGACCGAGGCGCGGAAGACCGGCGAGGACGCCAGCAGCCCCTCGGCCATGCCGAGCCACTGCGGGCCCTGGCCGGGGAAGACGAAGGCGACCTTCCCGCCGGCGCCGGCGACGCCCCGGATCAGGCCGGGCGCGCCGCGGTCGGCGGCGAGCGCGTCGAGCAGCCCGGGGTAGCCGTCCCGGTCGTCGGCGAACAGCACCGCGCGGTGCGGCAGCCGGCCCCGGGTGGTGCTCAGCGCGTACGCCACGTCGTCCGGCCGCCAGCCGGGCTCGGCGTCGAGGTGGGCACGCAACCGCGCGGCCTGCGCGCGCAGCGCCTTGGCGGTGCGGGCCGACAGCAGCCACGGGCCGCCGGCCCGGTCGACGGTGCGCCCGGCCGCCGGCGGGGCCTGCTCGATGATCACGTGGGCGTTGGTGCCGCTCATGCCGAACGAGGACACGCCGGCCCGGCGGACCCGCTCGGCGGCGGGCCACGGCACCGGCTCGGTGAGCAGCCGGACACCGCCGGCGGACCAGTCGACGTGCGCGGACGGGCGGTCGACGTGCAGGGTGGCGGGCAGCAGCCCGTGCCGCAGCGCCAGCACGATCTTGATGATCCCGGCCACGCCGGCCGCCGACTGGGTGTGCCCGATGTTCGACTTGATCGAACCCAGCCGCAGCGGGGCGTCGTCGGGGTGCTCCCGGCCGTACGTGGCCAGCAGCGCCTGCGCCTCGATCGGGTCACCGAGGGCGGTGCCGGTGCCGTGCGCCTCCACCGCGTCCACGTCGGCGGCGGTGAGCCCGGCGTGCCGCAGCGCCGCGGCGATGACCCGCTGCTGCGACGGCCCGTTCGGCGCGGTGAGCCCGTTGCTGGCCCCGTCGTGGTTGACCGCCGACCCGGCGACCAGGGCGAGGACCGGGTGACCGTGGCGGCGGGCGTCGCTGAGCCGCTCGATCAGCACGACGCCGGCGCCCTCGCCCCACCCGGTGCCGTCGGCGCCGTCGGCGAACGCCTTGCAGCGCCCGTCCGGGGCGAGCGCGCCGCCACGGCTGCTGTCCAGGAACATGCCGGGGGTGGTCATCACGGTGGCGCCGCCGGCGATCGCCAGGTCGCACTCGCCGTGCCGCAGCGCCTCGGCCGCCAGGTGCAGCGCCACCAGGGAGGACGAGCAGGCGGTGTCCACGGTGACCGCCGGGCCCTCCAGGCCGAACGTGTAGGAGAGCCGGCCGGCGACCACGCTCGTCGCGGTGCCGGTGAGCAGGTGCGGTTCGGAGCCCTCGGGCAACCGCAGGTCGCCGACGCCGTAGCCGGTGGTGGCGGCGCCGACGTAGACGCCGGTGCGGCTGCCGCGCAGCGTCTCCGGGTCGATGCCGGCCCGCTCGAACGCCTCCCACGACGTCTCCAGCAGCAGCCGCTGCTGCGGGTCCATGGTGACCACCTCGCGCGGGCTGATCGCGAAGAAGCCGGCGTCGAAGTCGGCCACGCCGTCGACGAAGCCGCCCTCGAAGGTGTACGAGGTGCCCGGCTCGAAGAGGTGCTCGACGTGCCAGCCGCGGTCGTCCGGGAACGCGCCGACCGCGTCGACGCCCCCGGCGACGATGCGCCACAGCGCCTCCGGGGTGTCGGCCCCGCCCGGGAACCGGCAGCCCATGCCCACGATGGCGATCGGGTCGTCGGCCGGCCCGCCCCGCGGGACGGTCGCCGGGGTGACGCCGGGCGCGTCGGCGGCGCCGCCGCCCAGTTCCACGTCGAGGAAGGCGGCGACGGCCGCCGGGGTCGGGTGGTCGAAGACCAGGGTGGCGGGCAGCCGGGTGCCCAGCGCCGCGCGCAGCCGGTTGCGCAGCTCGATCGAGGTCAGCGAGTCGAAGCCGATCTCCTTGAACGGCCGGTCCGGTTCGACCGCCTGCGGGCCGGGCAGGCCGAGCACCGCGGCGGCGTCGGCGCGTACCTGCTCCAGCAGGGCGGCCCGATCCGGGCGGGACCGGCCGACGTCGCGGCCGGTCCCGGCCGCGCGGCGCTGCGGGACGCGGGTCAGCTCGGTCAGCACGGCGGGCAGGTCGGCGGCGCGGGCGGCCAGCGCGGCCGGGTCGAACCCGGTCGGTACGAGGACTGGCGCGGCGGCGGCGAGCGCGGCGTCCAGCAGCGTGAGCCCGTCGGACTCGGCCAGCGGCGGGAAACCGGAGGCGGCCAGGCGGGCGCGGTCGCCGTCGGAGAGCTGCCCGACCATGCCGCCGCCGGACCACGGGCCCCAGGCCAGCGACTGGGCGGGCAGGCCGGCCGCCCGGCGTCGCGTCGCCAGCGCGTCGAGGAGGCTGTTCGCCGCCGCGTACCCGGCCTGCCCGGCGCTGCCGACGGTGCCGGCCAGCGCGGAGAAGACCACGAACGCGGCGAGGTCGAGGCCGCGGGTCAACTCGTCCAGGTGCAGCGCCGCGTCGGCCTTGGGGCGCAGCACGGTGTCCAGCCGCTGCGGGGTCAGCGCGGCGACGACCCCGTCGTCGAGCACGCCGGCCAGGTGCAGGACGGCGGTCAGCGGCCGGTCGGCGGGGATGCTGTCGATCAGCGCGGCGAGCGCGGCCCGGTCGCCGACGTCGCAGGTGACCACCTCGGCGCCCGCCGGCACGCCGTCGGCCGGGTCGACGCCGTCGGGCCCGCGGCGGCCGGCGAGGATCAGGTGCCGGACGCCGTGCTCGGCGGCCAGGTGCCGGGCGAGCAGGGTGCCGAGCCGGCCGGTGCCGCCGGTGATCAGAACCGTGCCGTCCTTCTCGAGCGGCCGGGGCACGGTGAGCACCACCTTGCCGACGTGCCGCGCCTGGCTGACGTGCCGGAACGCCTCGGGCGCCCGGCGCACGTCCCAGGCGCGCACCGGCGACAGGCGCAGGCTGCCGTCGGCGAACAGCTCCCGCAGCCGGCCGAGGATCTCCTGGATGCGGTCGGGCCCGGCGTCGATCAGGTCGAAGGAGCGGTAGGTGACGCCCGGGTGGGTGGCGGCGACCGCCGCCGGGTCCCGCACGTCGCTCTTGCCCATCTCGACGAACGTGCCGCCGCCGGCCAGCAGTCGCAGCGAGGCGTCCACGAACTCGCCGGCCAGGCTGTTCAGCACCACGTCGACGCGGTCGAACGCGGTCGCGAAGCCGACGTCCCGCGACGACGCGATGTGCGCGTCGTCCAGGCCCAGCCCGCGCAGCACGTCCCACTTCGCCGGGCTCGCGGTGGCGAAGACCTCGGCGCCGAGGTGCCGGGCGAGTTGCACCGCGGCCAGGCCGACGCCGCCGGTCGCGGCGTGGATCAGCACCGATTGGCCGGCGCTGAGCGCGCCGAGGTCGTGCAGGCCGTACAGGGCGGTGCCGTAGACGATCGGCACCGACGCCGCCTCGGCGAACGTCCACCGCTCGGGCATCGGCGCGAGCACCCGGTGGTCGGCCACCGCGACCGGGCCGAACGATCCGGGACAGAGGCCGAAGACGCGGTCGCCGGGGCGCAGCGTGGCGACGTCCGGCGCGACCTCCAGCACGACGCCGGCGACCTCGGCGCCGAGTTCGACGCGGCCCGGGTACATGCCGAGCGCGGCCAGCACGTCGCGGAAGTTCAGCCCGGCGGCCCGCACCGAGAGCCGGACCTGGCCGGGCGCCAGCGGCGCGTCCGCGCCGGACGGCACGAGCGCGAGCTGGTCGAGCGTCCCGTCCGCCGGCAGCGCCAGCCGCCAGTGCGCGGTGTCGGCGGGCGGGACGAGGTCGGCGGCCGGTTCCACGCGGCGCAGCCGGGCCCGGTGCAGGCCGCCCGCCCGGATCGCCAGTTGCGGCTCGCCGGTGGCCAGCCCGGCCGCGAGGGCGGGCAGCGGGTCGGGCGCGACGAGCGGACCGCCGGGCAGGTCGACGAGCACGACGCTGCCCGGGTCCTCGGCCTGGGCCGACCGGACGAGCCCCCAGACGGCCGCGCCGGCCAGGTCGGTGACCTGGTCGCCCGGCTCGGCCGCGACCGCCCCGCGGGTGACCACGACCAGGCGGTCGGTGGTCTCCCGGGGTCGGTTGAGCAGGTCGAGCGTGCGCGCGGTGGCGGCCCGGACGCCCTCGGCGGTCGGCGCGTACCCGAGCACCGGGGCGAGCAGGACGGCGGCGTCGGCGCCGACCGGAACGCCGACGCCGATCGGGTCGCCGTCGAGCTGCGCCCAGTCCGGCGCCGGGGTGTCGTCGGCGGCCAGCGGGGACCAGGCCAACCGCAGCAGCGCCGCCGGCCCGGCCGCCCGGGCCGCGAACTGCGCCCCGGCGATCGGGCGCAGCAGCACCCGGTCGACGGTGAGCACCGGCGCGCCGGTGTCGTCGTACGCGTCGAGGCGGACCGCGTCCACGCCGTCCGGGACGAGCCGGACCCGCAGCGTGGTCGCGCCGGCAGCCCGCAGGGTGACCCCGGTGAAGGAGAACGGCAGGCCGGTGAAGCCGTCCTGCGCCGCCGCCCGGGCGGCGAGCGCCTGCAACCCCGCGTCGAACAGGGCCGGGTGCAGACCGTACCGGCGGGCGTCGGACTCCTCGCCCGCCGGCAGGCGCAGCTCGGCCAGGATCTCGTCGCCGGCCCGCCAGGCCGACCGGATGCCCCGGAACACCGGGCCGTAGGCCAGGCCGGCGGCGTCGTAGCCGGCGTAGAGCGCCGCCACGTCGATCCGCTCGGCGTCGGCCGGCGGCCAGTCCGGCGCGGGCGGCGCCGGGGTGCCCGCCGTGGCGGGGGCGAGCACACCCGTCGCGTGCACGGTCCACGGTTCCTCGGGCCAGCCGTCGGCGGAGGCGTCCGCCACCCGGGAGTGGACGGTGACGTCCCGGCGGCCACGCGCGTCCGCCGCGCCCACCTGCACCTGCACCTGCACGGCGGCCTCGGCCGGCATCACCAGCGGCGTCTGCAGGACCAGTTCCTGTACCACGCCGCAGCCGACCTGGTCGCCGGCCCGCACGGCGGCCTCGGCCAGCGCGGTGCCGGGCAGCACGATCCGGCCGAGCACCACGTGGTCGGCGAGCGCCGGATGGGTGGCCACCGACAGGCGGCCGGTGAACAGCGCCTCGTCGCCGCCGGCCAGCATGACGCCGGCGCCGAGCAGCGGATGGCCGGTCACGCCGAGACCGGCGGCGGCGACGTCGCCCCAGCCCGGCGCCGGCCTAGGCCAGAACCGCTGCCGGGCGAACGGGTAGGTGGGCAGCGCGACGATCCGGCCGGCCGGGCCGTTGACGGCGGTCCAGTCGACCGGCACGCCGCCGGCGTACGCGCCGGCGAGCGCGGCCCACAGCGCCGCGGCCTCGGGGCGGTCGCGGCGCCCGGTGGCGACGGCCGTGACGTCGTCCAGGTGCTCGGCGGCCAGCGCGGTGAGCGGGCCGTCCGGCCCGATCTCCAGGTATGCGGTGGTCTCCCGCGCGTGCAGCCAGTCCAGGCCGTCGGCGAAGCGGACCGTGCCGCGCACGTGCCGCACCCAGTAGTCGGCGTCCATCCGGTCGACCGGCTCACCGGTCAGGTTGGACACCACGGGCACCCGCGGCGCGGCGTAACGGAGACCCTCCGCCACCGCCCGGAAGTCGTCGAGCATGGCGTCCATACGGGGCGAGTGGAAGGCGTGCGAGACCTGGAGCCGCTTGGTCTGCCAGCCCCGCTCCCGCCACCGGCCGTCGAGCGCGTCGAGCGCGTCGGCGTCGCCGGAGACCACCACGGCGGCCGAGCCGTTGACCGCGGCGACGTCCACGCCGTCGACCAGCTCGGCGCGGACCGCCGCCTCCGGGGCCGCCACCGCAAGCATCGCGCCGCCGGCCGGGAGGGCCTGCATCAGCCGGCCCCGGGCGGCGACCAGCGTGCAGGCGTCGGCCAGGTCGAGCACGCCGGCCACGTGCGCGGCGGCGATCTCGCCGACCGAGTGGCCGAGCAGCCGGTCGGGTACCACGCCCCAGTGTGCGAGCTGGCGGGCCAGTGCCACCTCGAAGGCGAACAAGCCGGCCTGGGTGTGGACGGTCTGATGGATCTCCTCGCACCGGAGTGCCGCGCGGAGTCCGTCGAAGCGGGCGCAGATCGCGTCGAAGGTCTCCGCGAAGACCGGGAACCGCGCGGCCAGGTCCGCGCCCATCCCGATCCGCTGCGCGCCCTGACCGGTGAACAGGAAGGCCACCTTGCCGTCGCGGGCCGCGCCGCGCACGACGCCGTCGTGCTCCGCGCCGGACTCCACCGCGGCCAGCGCGGCCAGCAGTTCGGCCCGGTCGGTGGCCCGGACGACGGCCCGGTGCGTCATCGCGGCCCGTGCGGTGGCCAGCGTGCGGGCGACGTCGGCGGGCCGGATCGC
The DNA here is from genome assembly GCF_040653835.1 of Micromonospora sp. NPDC050980. NCBI lineage: Bacteria > Bacillati > Actinomycetota > Actinomycetes > Micromonosporales > Micromonosporaceae > Micromonospora > Micromonospora sp. NPDC050980. Next base: position 58,119 of record NZ_JBFAGS010000021.1, read on the forward strand.
CGGGTCGGCGTCCACCGCGGCGCGCAGCCGGGCGGCCTGCCGACGCAGCGCCTCGCCGGTACGCGCCGAGACGGGCACCGTCACCGGCCCGTCGGCATCCCCGGTCGCCTCCGCCGCGGCGGGCGCCGGGGACTGTTCGAGGATGATGTGCGCGTTGGTGCCGCTGACCCCGAACGAGGAGACGCCGGCCCGGCGGGGGTGGCCGGTCTCCGGCCAGTCCCGGTTCCCGGCCAGCAGGCTGACCCGGCCGGCGTCCCAGTCGACGTTGGAAGTGGGCCGGTCGAGGTGCAGGGTGCCGGGCAGCACGCCGTGCCGCAACGCCATGACCATCTTGATGATGCCGGCCACGCCGGCGGCGGCCTGCGGGTGGCCGATGTTCGACTTGACCGAGCCCAGGTAGAGCGGTTCGCCGGTGCGGCCCTGGCCGTACGTGGCGAGCAGCGCCTGCGCCTCGATCGGGTCGCCGAGGGTGGTGCCGGTGCCGTGGCCCTCGACCGCGTCGACGTCGGCGGGGGTGAGCCCGGCGTTGGTGAGCGCCTCCAGGATCACCCGCTGCTGGGCCGGGCCGTTCGGGGCGGTCAGCCCGTTGGACGCGCCGTCGGAGTTGACCGCGCTGCCCCGCACCACCGCCAGGATCGGGTGGCCGTGACGCTGCGCGTCGGACAGCCGCTCGACGAGCAGCACGCCGACGCCCTCGGACCAGCCGGTGCCGTCGGCGGCCTCGGCGAACGACTTGCAGCGGCCGTCGCCGGCCAGGCCGCGCTGGCGGCTGAACTCGGTGAACACGCCGGGCGTCGCCATCACCGTGACCCCGCCGGCGATGGCGAGGGAGCACTCGTTCTGCCGCAGCGACTGGCAGGCCAGGTGCAGCGCGACGAGCGACGACGAGCACGCGGTGTCCACGGTGAGCGCCGGGCCCGTCAGCCCCAGCACGTACGAGATCCGGCCGGACACGACCGCGGTGGCGCCACCGGTGAGCAGGTAGCCCTCGCTGTCCGAGCCCGCGTTGCCGAACAGCGCGAGGTAGTTCTGGTCGTTGGTGCCGGCGAAGACCCCGGTGCGGCTGCCGCGCAGCGACGTCGGGTCGATGCCGGCCCGCTCGATCGCCTCCCACGTCGACTCCAGCAGGATCCGCTGCTGCGGGTCCATGGCGAGCGCCTCGCGCGGCGAGATGCCGAAGAACGCCGGGTCGAAGTCCCCGGCGCCGTCGATGAAGCCGCCCTCGCGCACGTAGCTGCTGGCCGGCCGGTCGGGGTCGGCGTCGAAGAGCCGGCTCAGGTCCCAGCCCCGGTCGGTCGGGAACGCGCCGATGCCGTCGCGCCCCTGCGCCACCAGGTCCCACAGCTCGTCGGGCGAGCCGGCCCCACCGGGGTAGCGGCAACTCATCCCGACGATGGCGATGGGTTCCCGGCCGCCGTCCTCGACCTCCCGCAGTCGCTGGCGCGCCCGGTGCAGGTCGGTGGTGACCAGCTTCAGATAGTCGCGAAGCGTGTCGTTGTCAGCCATCAGTGAGGACCTCATTTTGCGACGGGGTGCGCCTGGCGGGGCCGTGACCAGGCCGGATCGGCCACGGCTGACGCTAACGGCGGCCCGGAGCGCCGGACACCCCTAGCCGGGGCGGGCGGCACCCTTCAACCAGCGGCGGCGTCGGCGAGGTCAGGGGTTGCGCGGCCCGCGCGGCGCTGGCGACAGTGACCGCACATCCGACAGATCGGCGACCACCATGACGACTGCTGGGACCAGGCTGCTGTTCGACCTGCGGGACCCCGCGCTGCAGGACGACCGCTACGGCTACTACAAGCGGGTCCGCGACGTCGAGCCGGTGCACCGCTCGCCCCTGGGCTACTGGGTGGTCACCGGCTACGAGGAATGCGACACGGTGCTCCGCTCCCCCGGGGTCAGCACCGACTTCACCGACGATCCGCAGTGGGCGCGGGTACGCGGCGGGCCGGACAGCCCGGTCGTCGCCAGCGCCCGCCGGTGGATGCTCACCCGCGGCGGCGGCGACCACCGGCGGCTGCGCCGGATGGTGTCGCGGGCGTTGTCGCCGGCCGCCATGGCGCGGCTCCGGCCGCGCATCCGCACGCTGGTCAACGAGATGATCGACGCGATGGGCGAGGGCGAGGCGGACCTGATCAGCGGGCTCGCACTGCCGCTGCCGGTCGTCGTGGTGTGTGAACTGGTGGGCATCCCCCTGGCCGACGCCGACCGGTGCCGGCAGTGGACCAACACCATCGCCGACGTGGTCGACCCGATGGTCACGCCGCGGATGCGCCGGCGGATGAACGAGGCGGTCCCGGAGTTCAGCGCGTACATCGCCGAGAGGCTCGCCGAGCGCCGGGCCGAGCCGCGCGACGACCTGCTGTCGATCCTGCTGGAGCCGGACGCCAGGGGCGACCGGCTCAGCGACGAGGACATCGCGGCGCAGATCCTGGTGCTGTTCAACGCCGGGCACGAGACGTCGGTCAACGTGATCGGCAACGGCATGGTGTCGCTGCTGCAGAACCCGGATCAGCTCCGGCTGCTGCGGGAGCACCCGGAGCTGGTCGAGCGCAGCTTCGACGAACTGTCCCGGCACAACTCCGCCGTGCAGATCATGGCCCGGCAGACCGTCGCGCCGGTCCAGGTCGGCGGCGTCACGATCCCGGCCGGGGCGTCGGTCTTCATCGTGCTCGGCGCGGCCCACCACGACCCGGCGAAGTATCCGGACCCGGAGCGGTTCGACGTCACCCGCACCGGCACGTCCCCGCTCATCTTCGGCTCCGGCCCGCACTACTGCATCGCCGCGACGCTCGGCAGGATGGAGGTCGTGATCGCGTTCGAGGAACTGCTGCGCCGATACTCCTCGATCGAGCTGGCGACCACCGAGCTGCCGTGGTACTCGCACTTCACGTTCCTGCTCGGCCTGCGCAGCCTGCCGCTGCGCCTGACGTACGCCAGGTGACCTTCCACCGCGACGGGGCTCGGGCTTTCGCCTGAGCCCCGTCGCCGTCTCAGCGCAGGCCGGCCAGCCACCCGGTGACCGCGGCGGCCGTCTCGCCGGCGTACTCGGCCATGATCGAGAAGTGGTTGCCGGTCACGTCGACGGCGGTGTGCGGCAGCTCCCAGCCGGCCCGCCAGTCGTCGTCGCGGTCCCACGGGCCCAGCGGCTCGGTGGCCCGCACCACGAGCGTCGGCGTCTCGATCTCGCGGGCCTCGAACCCGCCGGTCATCACGCCGTAGTGGCCCTGCGCGGTGAGCCGGACGTCGTCCATCGGCACGTACTGGTGCTGCCGCTCGAGCACGCCGGTGGACAGCTCGTTCTGCCAGACCTCGTGCATCGGCCGGGACAGCGGATAGGTGTCGACAAGCACCAGGCCGGCCGGCTGCACGTCCTCCTCCTCCAGATAGCGGGTCAGCGCGTGCGCCAGGATCCCGCCGCCGGAGTGTCCGACCAGGACGAACGGATCGTCACCGACCAGGTTCCGCAGGCACCGGGCCTGCCAGGCGAGCATCACGTACGCGTCGGCCGGCAGCAGTTCGCCGCGACCGAAGCCGGGCACCGGCAGCACCGACACGTCGCGCTCGCCACGGAACGCCGCGGCGAACCGGGCGAACTCGTGCGGGCCGCCGGCCGCCGTGGTGCCGGTGTGGCACACCAGCCGCGGCGTGCGGTCGCCGCGCACCAGGGTGACCGGGTGCGGACCGTCGGACAGCTGCGCCGGGTCGGTGAAGAACGGGCGGAACTGCGACGCCTCGTACGCCAGCTTCATGAAGTCGACGACCCGGTTCGTCCGGATCGCCTCGCGGTAGAGCGAGTTCAGCAGGCCGACCGGGTTCTCGTCGTCCGGCGCGATGCCCAGCAGCGGCGCCGCCGGGTCGCCGGTCACCCCGGCCGTGGCGAGCAGCGCCTGCTCCACGTGCGCGGCCAGCAGCACCGCCGACGGGTGGTCGAACGCCGCCGTGGGGCTCAGCGTGAGGCCGGTGGCCGCCTGCAACCGGGTGCGCAGCTCGATCGAGGTGAGCGAGTCGAAGCCCAGTTCGAGGAACTTGTCGTCGGCGCCCACCGCGTCGGCGCTCGGGTGGCCGAGCACCCGGGCGGCGTGGTCCCGGACGAGGTCGAGCAGGACCGGCCGCCGCTCGTGCGGGGGTGCCGCGAGGAGCGTCTCGCGCAGCTCCCGCGCCGCGGGGGCCGGCGAGTGCGGTCGGGCCGCCAGGCCGCGTACCTCGGGCACGCCGTCGAAGAACGGCCGCGGGCCGCTCGCGGTCATCGTCTCGACGAACGGTTGCCAGCGGACGTCGGCGACGACAAGCGTGGGGTCGTCGAGCGCGACCGCCTGGCCGAGCGCGGCCAGCGCCGCGCCGGGTTCCATCGCCGGCAGGCCGAGACGCGCCAGGCGGTCGCGGACCTCCGGCGCGCCGGAGACACCGTCGGGCTCGTCCCACGGCCCCCAGGCGACGGACGTGGCCGGCCGGCCGGCCGCCCGCCGCTGCTCGGCGAGGGCGTCGAGCCAGGCGCCGGCGGCGGCCGTGGTGGCCTGCCGGCTGCCGCCCCACACGCCCGCGGCGGAGGAGAACAGCACGAACGCCGACAGCGGCAGGTCCCGGGTCAGCTCGTCCAGGTGCCGGGCGCCGGTCACCTTGGCGGCCAGCGCCGCCGCCACGGAGGCCGGCGTGAGGCCCGCGAGCGGGGTGTCGTCGCGGACCCCGGCGGCGTGGAAGACGGCGGTGAGGGGTTCGTCGGCACCGATCCGGTCGAGCAGCCCGGCGAGGGCGCTCCGGTCGGTGACGTCGCAGGCCACCACCGTGATCCGGGTGCCCGACGCGGTCAGCTCGGCCAGCTCCGGCACGCTCGTGCCGGCGCGGCCGGCGAGCACCACGTGCGGGGCGCCCCGCTCGGCCAGCCACCGGGCCAGGCGTCGGCCGAGCGCACCGGTGCCCCCGGTGACCAGGACGGTGCCCTCCGGTTTCCACGGCGCGGGCGCGGCGGTCAGCGGCGCCCGGACGAGGCGGCGGCCGAACGTGCCGGCCGGCCGCAGCGCCACCTGGTCGTCGGCGCCGGACCCGAGGACCCGGACGAGTTCGGCCGCCACCCGGTCGTCGACGACGGCGGGCAGGTCGATCAGGCCACCCCAACGCCGCGGGTGCTCCAGCGAGAGCACCCGGTGCAGGCCCCACACCGCGGCCTGGTCGGGGTCGACCGGGGCGTCCGAGCGACCGAGGGTGACCGCGCCCCGGGTGACCGTCCACAGCGGCGCGTCGATCCGGTTCGCCAGGTCGACGGTGGCGTCGAGCGTCGGCGCGAGCGACACCACCCCGGCCGGGGCGGCGTCGGGCGCGACCTCGGCCGCGGTGAGCACGGTGGGCACCGCGCCCCGGGCCCGCATCGCCGCGCCGATCCGGCCGGCCAGCTCGCGGGCCGCCGGGTCCTCGGGCGCGACGACCAGCCAGTCGCCGGTCAGCGTGCACGGGGTGCCGCCGGGCAGCGCGGCCCAGGCGACCCGGTACCGCCAGGGCGTGGCCCCGGCGGGGTCGGCGGCCGGCTCGGCGGTCAACCAGTAGCGCTGGTGCTGGAACGCGTACGTCGGCACCGGCACCCGCCGGGCGCCCGAGCCGGCGAAGACCGCCGCCCAGTCCGGGGACACGCCGGCGACGTGCAGGCGGGCCAGCGCGTCGAGGACGCACCCGGTCCCGTCCCGGCCGTCGCGCAACGTCGGCACCACCAGCGTCGCCGCGTCCTCGGCCAGCGACAGCCGGGCCAGGCCGGTCAGCACGCCGGCCGGACCGACCTCGACGAACCGCCTGACGCCGGCCGCGGCGAGGTGGCCGAGGCCGTCGGCGAAGCGCACCGGCTCGCGCACCTGACGCAGCCAGTACGCGGCGGAGAACTCCTCGACCGGCTCGCCGGTGAGGTTGGACACGACGGTGATCCGGGGCCGCTCGTAGGTCAGCCCGGCGAGCACGGCGGCGAACTCGGCCAGCATCGGCTCCATCCGCGCCGAGTGGAAGGCGTGCGAGACGCGCAGCCGGTTGGTGCGGCGGCCCAGTCCGGTGAAGTGCGCGGCGACCGCGTCGACCGCGTCCTCGTCGCCGGACACGACGACCGCGCGCGGCGCGTTGACCGCGGCGATCTCGACGCCCGGGCGCAGCGCGGCGCGTACCTCGTCCTCGCCGGCCCGCACCGCGAGCATGGCGCCGCCGGCCGGCAGGCCGTCCATCAGCCGGCCGCGGGCGGCGACGAGCGTGCAGGCGTCGTCAAGCGACAGCACGCCGGCCACGTGGGCGGCGGCGATCTCGCCTACGGAGTGGCCGAGCACCGCGTGCGGGCGGATCCCCCACGACTCCAGCAGGCGGAACAGGGCGACCTCGACGGCGAACAGCGCGGGCTGGGCGTAGCCGGTGCGGTCGAGGGCCTCGGCGTCCGCGTCCAGCACGTCGCGCAGCGGGCGCTCCAGCAGCGCGTCGAAGCGGGCGCAGGCGGCGTCGAAGGCGTCCGCGTACGCGGGGAAGCGGTGGTAAAGGTCACGGCCCATGCCGAGCCGCTGGGCCCCCTGGCCGGTGAACATCATCGCCACCCGCCCCTCGGTGGCGCGGCCGTGCGCCACGCCCCCGGCGTCGGGGTCGCCGGTCGCCAGCGCGTCCAGTCCGGCCAGCAGCCCGGCGCGGTCGGCGGCGAGCACGACCGCCCGGTGGTCGAGCGCGGCCCGCCCGGTGGCCAGCGTGAAGCCGACGTCCACGGGCGTGTCCGCCCCCTCGGCGACGGCGGCGCGCAGACGCGCGGCCTGGGCACGCAGCCCGTCGGCGGTCCGGGCGGCCAGCGGCACCGGCACCGGTCCCGACGCGGTGGCGGGCTCGTCCACCACCGGGGCCGGCGGCGCCTCCTCCACGATGACGTGCGCGTTGGTGCCGCTGATGCCGAACGCCGAGATGCCGGCCCGGCGCGGGCGATCCCCCGGCGTCCACGGGGCCGGCTCGGTGAGCAGCTCGATCGAGCCGGCGGCCCAGTCGACGTGCGGGGTGGGCGTGTCGACGTGCAGCGAGCGGGGCAGCTCGTGGTGGCGCAGCGCGAGCACCATCTTGATCAACCCGGCCGCGCCGGCGGCGAACTGGGTGTGCCCGAGGTTCGACTTGACCGAGCCCAGCCGCAGCGGGCGGTCCGCGGGCCGGTCCCGCCCGTAGGTGGCGATCAGCGCCTGCGCCTCGATCGGGTCGCCGAGCGTGGTGCCGGTGCCGTGCGCCTCCACCGCGTCCACCTCGGACGGGGTGGACCCGGCGTCGGCCAGGGCCTGGCGGATCACCCGCTGCTGCGACGGGCCGTTCGGCGCGGTGAGCCCGTTGGAGGCGCCGTCGGAGTTGACCGCCGTCCCCCGCACCACGGCGAGCACCTCGTGGCCGTGGCGCCGGGCGTCGGAGAGCCGTTCCAGCAGCACCAGCCCGGCGCCCTCGGACCAGCCGGTGCCGTCGGCCGCCGCGGCGAACGGCTTGCACCGGCCGTCGGCGGCGAGCCCGCCCTGCTTGCCGAACTCGGCGAACACCGCCGGGGTCGGCATCACGGTCACGCCGCCGACGAGCGCCATCGCGCACTCGCCCCGACGCAGCGCCTGCGCCGCCAGGTGCAGGGCGACGAGCGCCGAGGAGCACGCCGTGTCGATGGTGACGGCCGGCCCCTCCAGGCCGAAGGTGTAGGAGATCCGGCCGGACATCACGCTGCCGGCGTTGCCGGTCAGGTAGTGGCCCTCGGCGTCCGGCGGCAGCGCGACGCCCACGCCGTAGCCGGTCGACGCGCCGCCGACGAACACGCCGGTGGCGCTGCCCCGCAGCGAACGGGGGTCCAGTCCGGCCCGCTCGAACGTCTCCCAGGCGGTTTCCAGCAACTGCCGCTGCTGCGGGTCCATGGCGACCGCCTCGCGCGGCGAGATCCCGAACAGGCCGCTGTCGAACAGCGCCGCGTCGTACAGGAAACCGCCCTCGGGCGCGAAGCCCGCGTCCCGGATCTCCGGCCAGCCCCGGTCGGTGGGGAACCCGGAGATCCCGTCGCGGCCGTCCGACAGCAGTCGCCACAGCTCCTCGGGCGACCGGACCCCGCCGGGGAACCGGCAGGCCATTCCGATGATCGCGAGCGGTTCGGTGGTGGGCCCGGCGGCCGGGCCCGGCACGGCGGCCGGGTCGCCCTCGGTCACCAGTTCGCCGAGCAGGTGGCCGGCGAGGTCGTGCGGGGTCGGGTAGTCGAAGACCAGCGTGGCCGGCAGCCGCAACCCGGTGACGCCGGCCAGCAGGTTGCGCAGGTCGAGCGCGGTGAGCGAGTCGAATCCGAGGTCGCGGAACGCCTTCGCCGGTTCGATCGCGTCGCCGGACGGGTGGCCGAGCACGAGCGCGGCGTGTCCGCGGACGAGGTCCAGCAGGATGGCCTGCCGCTCGGCCGCGTCGGCGGCGGCGAGGCGTTGCGCGAGCGAGCCGGTCGGGTCCTCGGCGGCGGCGCCGGGTTCGGGGATGGCCGCCCGCACCTCGGCCAGGTCGGCGAGGAGCGGGCTGGGCCGGGTGGCGGTGAACGTGGCGGCGAACCGCGGCCAGTCGATGTCCACCACGGCGAGGTCGGTGTCGTCCCGGTCGACGGCGGCGGCCAGGGCCGACATCGCGGTCGCCGGGTCCATCGGCGGCACCCCGGCGGTCCGCAGGCGGCGCCGCACCACCTCGTCGTCGGCCAGTCCGGCGCCGGCCCACGCGCCCCACGCGATCGACGTCGCCACCTGTCCCCGGTCGCGGCGGCGGCGGGCCAGCGCGTCCAGGGCGGCGTTGGCCGCGGCGTAGCTGGCCTGACCGGCCGCGCCGATCGTGCCGGCGATGGAGCTGAACAGGACGAACAGCGACAGCGACCGGTCGGCGGTCAGCTCGTCGAGCACCTCGGCCGCGCCCGCCTTGGCGCGCAGCACGGTGTCGAGCCGGGCCGGGTCGAGCGTGTCGATCACCCCGTCGTCGACGACCGCCGCGGCGTGCACGACCCCCGTCAGCGGGCGGTCGGCGGGGATCGCGGCCAGCACCTCGGCCAGCGCCGCCCGGTCGGCGACGTCGCAGGCCGCCACCGTCACCGCGGTGCCGCCCGCGGTCAGCTCGGCCACCAGCTCGTCCGCGCCGGGCGCGGCCGGTCCTCGCCGGCTGACCAGCAGCACGTGCGGGACGCCACGATCGGCCAGCCAGCGGGCGATGGTGGCGCCCAGGCCGCCGGTGCCGCCGGTGACCAGGACGGTTCCGTCCGTGCCCCAGCGCGCGTCGGCGGCGGGCACCGGCGCCGCGCGGGCGAGCCGGCGGGCCAGGACGCCGGAGCCGCGCACCGCGAGCTGGTCCTCGCCGTGTCCGCCGCCGAGCACGCCGGCGAGCCGCCGGCCGTCCCGCTCGGACAACTCCGGCGGCAGGTCGACCAGGCCGCCCCAGCGGTCCGGCAGTTCCAGCGCGGCGACCCGGCCGAAGCCCCACACCTGGGCCGGCGCGACGCTGAGCTGCCGATCGGACCGGCCGGTCGAGACCGCGCCGCGGGTCAGGCACCAGAGCGGGGCCGGCGTGCCCGCGTCGCCGAGCGCCTGCACCAGCGCGACGGTGGCGGCGAGCCCGGCCGGGACGGCGTCCGCCCCGGTCATCGGCGTCTCGACGGTGGCGAGCAGCGAGACGACGCCGGCCGGGTCGGCCCCGGCGAGCGCGTCCGGCAGCAGACCGGTCAGCTCGGCCCGGCCGGTGGCCGCCGCGTCGACGGCGAGGGCGCGCACCTCGGCCCCGGCCCGGCGCAGCGCGGCGGTCACCTCGGCCGCCCCGGCGGCGTCGGCGGCGTCGTGCACCAGCAGCCAGGTGCCGCCGAGCGCCCCGGACGGCAGGTCGGTCACCGGCTTCCACGTGCTCCGGTAGCGCCAGGAGTCCACAGTGCACGCGGTGCGGCGACGGCTGCGCCAGGCGGAGAGCGCGGGCAGCACGTCCCGGAGCCGGTCGGCGGGGTCGAGCCCCAGCGTGCCGGCGACGCCGTCGACGTCGCGGCGTTCGACCGCCTCCCAGAACAGTGTCTCCGCCGCATCCACCAGGCCGGCCGGCGGGGCGGGTTCCCCGGCCGGCGCGTCGATCCAGTAACGCTGCCGCAGGAACGCGGTGGTCGGCAGCGGGCTGAGCCGGGGGCGCGCGGCGGCGAAGAACGCGGCCCAGTCGACCTCGACGCCGTGCGCGTGCAGCTGGGCCAGCGCGCGGACGGCGGCCTCGGGCTCCGGACGGTCCGCCCGCAGCGCGGTGGCCAGCGCGGGCTCCTCACCGTCCGGGGCGCCGGCGTCCGGCGCCTCGTCGAGGGCGAGCCGGACCAGGCCGGTGAGGGTGCCGTCCGGGCCGAGTTCGAGGAAGCGGGTGACGCCCTCGCGGCGCAGCCACTCGACCCCGTCGGCGAAGCGTACGGCCGAACGGGCGTGCCGCGCCCAGTAGTCGCCGGAGCGCATCTCCGGCCCGGCCGGGGCGCCGGTCAGGTCCGAGACGATCGGGATGGCGGGCTCGGCGTGCGCCAGTCGTCCGCCCACCGCGCCGAGTTCGGTCAGGATCGGGTCCATCCGGGCCGAGTGGAACGCGTACCCGCCGCGCAGCATCGTGGTCTTACGGCCGGCGGCCTGCCAGTGGGCGGCCAGTTCCTCCACCGCGTCCCGGTCGCCGGAGACCACCACCGAGGACGGGCCGTTGACCGCGGCCAGGTCGACCCGGCCCGGGTAGCCGGCGAGCGCCTCGCGGGCCTCGTCGGCGCTCGCCCGGACCGCCATCATCACGCCGCCGGGCGGCAGCTCGTCCATCAGCCGGCCCCGCGCGGCGACCAGTTCGCAGGCGTCCGCGAGCGTGAGCACGCCGCCGACGTGCGCGGCCACCACCTCGCCGAACGAGTGCCCGAGCAGGTAGTCGGGTCGGACCCCCCAGGACTCGAAGAGCCGGAACAGCGCCACCTCGACGGCGAACGTGGCCGGCTGGGTCCAGGTGGTGCGGTCGAGCAGCGCGGCGTCGGCCGCGGTGAACACCAGATCACGCAGCGGCCGGTCGAGCAGCGGCGCGAAACCCGCGCACACCTCGTCGAACGCCGCCGCGAACGCCGGGTACGCCGCGTACAGCTCACGCCCCATGCCGGGGCGCTGGACGCCCTGGCCGGGGAAGAGGAAGGCGAGCTTGCCCGAGCCGGCCGAGGCGCCCAGCGCGTACGGCGACGGCTCGCCCGCCTCGACCGCGGCCAGCCCGGCGACGGCGGTGTCGGTGTCCCCGGCCACCACCACCGCCCGGTGCTCGTGCCGGACCCGGGCGGCGGTCAGCGACCACGCCACGTCGGCCCGCTCGAGGTCGTCGGCACCGGCGACGAACGCCCTCAGCCGTCCCGCCTGGGCCCGCAGCCCTTCCGGGGTGCGGCCGGTGACCACCCAGGGCAGCGGCCCGGGTTCCGGTCGCGGCTCCCGCGGCGGCGCCGGCTCGGCCGGCGGGGCCTGCTCGATGATGGTGTGCACGTTGGTGCCGCTGATCCCGAACGAGGAGACCGCCGCCCGCCTCGGCGCGCCGGTCTCCGGCCACGGCCGGGCCTCGGTGAGCAGGCTGACGTCGCCCGCGCCCCAGTCGACGTGCGGCGTCGCGACGTCGGCGTGCAGGGTGCGGGGCAGCAGGCCGTGGCGGATCGCCAGCACCATCTTGATCACACCGGCGACGCCGGCGCCCTGCTGGACGTGGCCGATGTTGGACTTCAGCGAGCCGAGGTGCAGGGGACGGCCCGGCGGCCGTTGCCGGCCGTACGTGGCGATCAGCGACCGGGCCTCGATCGGGTCGCCGAGCGGGGTGCCGGTGCCGTGCGCCTCCACGGTGTCGATCTGCTCGGGCGAGAGCCGGGCGTCGGCCAGCGCCTGCCGGATGACGCGTTGCTGCGCCGGCCCGCTCGGCGCGGTCAGGCCGTTGGAGGCGCCGTCGGAGTTGACCGCCGAGCCGCGGATCACCGCGAGCACCTCGTGGCCGTTGCGGCGCGCGTCGTCGAGCCGTTCCAGGAGCAGCACCGCGGCGCCCTCGGCGAAGCCCATGCCGTCCGCGCCGGCCCCGAACGCCTTGCACCTGCCGTCGGCGGCGAGCACCCGCTGGCGGCTGAGCTCCAGCACGCTGATCGGGTTGGGGATGACCGTCACGCCGCCGGCGATGGCCAGCGTGCACTCCTGCCGGCGCAGCGCCTGGGTGGCCAGGTGCAGGCTCACGCTCGACGACGAGCAGGCGGTGTCCACGGTGAGCGTCGGGCCCTCGGTGCCGAGGACGTACGCGACGCGGCCGGACACCACCGACAGCGAGCTGCCGGTGACCAGGTAGCCCTCGGACCCGGTGGCCGCGCCGACCGCACCGGCGCTGTAGCCGAGCGAGCTGGCGCCGAGGAAGACGCCGGTGGGGGTGCCGCGCAGCGCGGTGGGGGCGATGCCGGCCCGCTCGACGGTCTCCCAACACACCTCCAGGATCATCCGCTGCTGCGGGTCCATCGCGATCGCCTCGCGCGGGCTGATGCCGAAGAAGCCGGGGTCGAACATGGTCGCGTCGGCCACGTAGCCACCGGCGGCGGAGTACGTCGTGCCGGCGTGCTCCGGGTCCGGGTCGTAGTAGTCGGCCAGGTCGAAGCCGCGGTCGGCGGGAATCGGGCCGACCGCGTCGACCTCCCCGGCGACCAGGCGCCACAGGTCGTCGGGTCCGGTGACGCCACCGGGCAGCCGGCAGCCCATCGCGACGATCGCTATCGGTTCCTGGTCGCCCGACTCGGCGGTGCGCAGCCGCTGCCGGGTGTCGTGCAACTCGGCGATGACCCGCGCCAGATAGCCGCGCAGTTTCTCCTCGTTGTCCATGCGAACATCGATCCTTCCGGGAGGGTCAGGCGAGGCCGAGGTCCTGGTCCACGAGGGCGAAGAGTTCTTCGCTGGAGGCCGAACCGAGCTTGTCGATGAGGTCGGGGGCGATGACCGCCCCGGCCGGGGCGGCGCCGCGGGCGTGCCGGTCGAGCAGGGCTTCGAGCCGGAGCATGATGCGCATCCGGCCGATGTCGTCGGCCGGCAGGTCGGCCAGCGCGGTGTCGAGCCGGTCCAGCTCGGCCTCCGACGGCAGGGCGTCCGCCGCACCCGCCGGGCCGAGTTCGGCGGCGAGCCAGGCGGCCAGCACCGCCGGGGTCGGGTGGTCGAACACCAGCGTCGCCGGCAGGGTCAGGCCGGTGGCCGCGCCGAGCCGGTCCCGCAGCTCGACCGAGGTGAGGGAGTCCAACCCGAGTTCGCGGAACGCGCGGCCGGGTTCGATCGCGCCGCTGGAGACGTGCCCGAGCACCGCCGCGGCGTGCGACCGGACGAGGTCGAGCAGCGCCCGTTCCCGGTCGGCCGGGGCGAGTGCCGCCAGCTCGCGGCGGGCGGCGTCCTGATCCGGGCTGCCGGCGGCCTCCACCGGGGCGGCGTCCCGCCCGGCGGCGAGGTCCGGAAGGTCGCCGATCAGCGGGCTCGGCCGGGGCGCGGTGAACGCCCGCGCGAACCGCGCCCAGTCCACGTCGGCCACGGTGACGGTGGCGTCGTCGTGCTCCAGCGCCTGCTGGAGGGCGGCGACCGCGTCGTCCGGGTCGAGCAACGGCAGGCCGATGCGGCGCATCCCGCTCTCGGCGTCCGGGTGCACCATGCCCCCGCCGCGCCACGGCCCCCAGGCGACCGAGAGCACCCGGGCGCCCGGGGCCCGGCGACGCCGGGCCAGCGCGTCGAGGTACGCGTTGGCCGCGGCATACGCGCCGTGCCGGCCGCCGCCCCAGGTCGCCGCGATCGAGGAGAAGTAGACGACGGTGTCGAGCAGCTCCGGGTCGAGCAGTTCGTCGAGGTGCCGGGCGCCGGCCACCTTGCCGGACGCGATGGCGGCCAGCTCGCCCACTGCGGTGTCGGCCACGTCGATCAGCGTGTTGACGCCGGCGACGTGGAACACCGTACGGACCGGGTCGCCGCCCGCGGCCAGGTCGTCGAGCAGGTCACGCACCTGGTCGCGGTCGGTGAGGTCGCAGGCCGCGACCGTCACCCGACTGCCGTTCGCGGCCAGGTCGTCGGTTAGCCCCGGCTGGGCGCGGCCACCGCGGCTCACCAGCACCAGGTGCTCGGCGCCCCGGCCGGCCAGCCAGCGGGCGACCCGCTCGCCGAGCGCGCCGGTGCCGCCGGTCACCAGCACGGTGCCGCGCGGCGTCCACGCCCGGGCGGGCTTCGACCCGACCGGCGCGCGTTCGATCCGGCGCAGGAACACCCCGGCGGTCCGCAGCGCGATCTGGTCCTCGCCGTCGGCGCCGGCCAGCGCGGCGACGAGCCGGTCCGCGGCGCGGCCGTCCGGGGTGGGCGGCAGGTCGACCAGGCCGCCCCAGCGGGCCGGTTCCTCCAGCGCCGCGACCCGGCCGAGACCCCAGATCGCGGCCTGCTCCGGGTGTTCCACCGGCTCCGCGCCGACGGCCACCGCGCCGCGCGTCACACACCACAGCCGGCCGTGCGTCACGGCGCGCAGCAGCGCGACGGTGGCGGCGAGCCCGGTGGTGACGACTGGGTGGTCCCGGTGCGGGGTCTCGTCGAGGCCGAGGAAGGACAGCACGCCGGCCGCGCCGTCGAGCTGTTCTTCCCCGGCGGCGTCGCCGGTCACCACCGTGGTGTCGGCGCCCGCCCCGGTGAGGGCGGCGACGGTGGCCAAGACGTCCGGGTCGGCGGCGTGCCCGGGCGGGACCACGACGACCCATCGTCCGGTCAGCGGCGCGGGTGCCCGGTCGGGGTCGGCCTTCCAGGCGGCGACGTACCGCAGGCCGTCGAGCCGGCTGGCCAGCAGGCCGCGGCGGTGCCAGGCGGACAGGGCGGGCAGCAGTTCACGGACGGCGTCGGGCCGGTCCACGGCCAGCGTGCCGGCCAGCGACTCGGCGTCGGACCGGGCGACCGCGTCCCAGAAGGACGCCTCGAAGCCGGTGGCCGCGCCGGGCGCCGGGGCCGGCGCGGCCGACGGCAGCGGCCAGAACCGTCGGCGCTGGAACGCGTACGTGGGCAGGTCGGTGACCGGCCGGGCGGAAGGCAGCACGCTGGGCCAGTCCACCGGCACACCCCGCACGTACGCCTCGGCCAGGCTGGTCAGCAGTCGCCGTGGGCCGCCGTCGTCGCGTCGCAGCGTGCCGACCACGTCGGCCCGGCGGCCGGCGTCGGTGAGCAGCTCGGCGAGCGGTACGGCGAGCACCGGGTGCGGGCTGACCTCCAGGAACACGGCGCCGTCCGGCATGGCGAGGACCGCCCGGTCGAAGCGGACCGTCTCGCGCAGGTTGCGGAACCAGTACGTGCCGTCCATCGCGGTGGTGTCTAGGCGCTCGCCGGTGACCGACGAGTAGAGCGGCACCGTCGACGGGCGGCCGGTGACGTCGGCCAGTGACCGCAGCAGCGGCTCCCGCAGGTGCTCGACGTGCGCGGTGTGCGACGCGTAGACGACCGGCACCCGCTTGACCCGCACACCGGCGGTCTCCCCCGCCGCGAGCAGCTCGGTCAGGGCCTCCTCGTCCCCGCCGACCACGACGGCGGTGGGGCCGTTGACGACGGCGACCTCCAGCCGGCCGTCCCACGGCGCGATCCAGGCGGCGGCCTCGGCCGGCGGCAGCGCGACCGACACCAGGCCGCCGCGGCCGGCGATCAGCCGCAGTTCGCGGGAGCGCAGCGCGACCACCGTGGCGGCGTCGGTCAGGCTGAGCGCGCCGGCCACGCAGGCCGCCGCGATCTCGCCCTGGCTGTGTCCGACCACGGCGGACGGGCGTACGCCGTGCGCGCGCCAGACCTCGGCCAGCGCCACCATCACGGCGAACAGCATCGGCTGGACGACGTCGTCGCGGTCCAACGCCGGGGCGCCCGCGACGCCGAGCAGCACGTCGTGGGGGGACCAGTCGAGGTGCGGGGTGAGGGCGTGCGCGCAGGCGTCGAAGCGGGCGGCGAAGACGGGGTGCTGCTGGTACAGCTCGCGGGCCATGCCGGCCCACTGCGAGCCCTGCCCGGGGAAGACGAAGACGGCCTCGGCCGGGCCGCGGGCGACGCCGTGGACGACGCCGGGGGCCGGGTCGCCGGTGGCCAGCGCGGTCAGGCCGGCGGTGAACCCGGCCGGGTCGTGGCCGACGACGACGGCACGGTGCTCGAAGCGGGCCCGCCGGGTCAGGGCGGCGGCGACGTCGGCCACCGGCCGGTCCGGGCGGTCCGCCAGGTAGGCGCGCAGCCGCCGGGCCTGGGCCCGGACCGCCTCGGCGGAGCGCCCGGAGAGCACCCACGGGACCGGTCCGACGTCGGCGGCGGGACCCGGTTCGGCCGGCGCGTCGGCCGGGGCCTGCTCGATGACGAGGTGGGCGTTGGTGCCGCTCGCGCCGAAGGACGAGACGGCGGCCCGGCGGGGGCGGCCGGTCTCCGGCCAGGGCCGGGCCTCGGTGACCAGTTCGACCGCTCCGGCGGCCCAGTCGACGTGCGGGGTGGGCGCGTCGACGTGCAGGGTGCGCGGCAGCACCCCGTGCCGCATCGCGAGCAGGATCTTGATGATGCCGGCGACGCCGGCGGCGGCCTGGGTGTGGCCTATGTTGGACTTGACCGAGCCGAGCCAGAGCGGCCGGTCGGCGGGGCGCTCCTGCCCGTACGTGGCGAGCAGCGCCTGCGCCTCGATCGGGTCGCCGAGGGTGGTGGCGGTGCCGTGCGCCTCGACCAGGTCGACCTCCGAGGGGTGCAGGCCGGCGTCGGCGAGGGCCGCCCGGATGACGCGCTGCTGGGCCGGCCCGTTGGGGGCGGTGAAGCCGTTGCTCGCCCCGTCGGAGTTGAGCGCCCCGCCGCGGACCAGGCCGAGGACGGGGTGGCCGTTGCGGCGCGCGTCGCTGAGCCGTTCGATCAGCACCACGCCGGCTCCCTCGCTCCAGCCGGTGCCGTCGGCGGCGGCGGCGAACGGCCGGCACCGGCCGTCGGAGGCGAGCCCGCCGAGCCGGCCGAACTCGGAGAACGGCCCGGGGGTGGCCATCACGGTGACGCCGCCGACGATGGCCATCGTGCACTCGCCGCGGCGCACCGCGGCGGCCGCGAGGTGGAGCGCGACAAGTGACGAGGAGCACGCGGTGTCGACCGACAGGGCCGGACCCTGCAACCCGAACGTGTAGGCCAGCCGGCCGGAGATGACGGCGGCGCTGACGCCGGTGATCAGGTGGCCGCCGGCGCCGGTGTCGGTGTTGGTGAGCACCACGCCGTAGTCCTGGGTGTTGGTGCCGACGAACACGCCGGTGTCGCTGCCGCGCAGGCGGTGCGGGTCGATCCCGGCCCGCTCGACGGTCTCCCAGACGGTTTCCAGCAGCACCCGCTGCTGCGGGTCCATGGCCAGCGCCTCACGGGGGCTGATGTCGAAGAACGCGGCGTCGAAGTCGCCCGCGTCGTAGAGGAAGCCGCCGGCGCGCGGGTAGTCGACCGGATCGGCGTCCGGGTCCCACCCCCGGTCGGCCGGGAACTCGCCGATGGCATCGCCGCCGGATTCCAGCAGCCGCCAGAACTCCTCCGGCGACCGGACCCCGCCCGGGTAGCGGCACCCGACGGCGACGATCGCGACCGGGTCGTCGTCGGTCTCCGGCCGCGCCTGCGGCACCGCCGGCTCGGGCTCCTCGGCCGGTACGGCGGTGAGCTGCCCCTCGATGTGGGCCGCGAGCGCGGCCGGCGTCGGGTAGTCGAAGATCAGGGTGGCCGGCAGCCGGATTCCGGTGCGGGCGTTCAGCCGGCCGCTCAGCTCGACCGCGGTGACCGAGTCGAAGCCGAGGTCGTCGAAGGCGCGTTCCACCTCGACGGCGTCCGCGCCGGAGTGGCCGAGCACCTCGGCCGCCTCGGTCAGCACGGTCGCCAGGACGAGCCGCGCGCGCTCGCCGGGTTCGGCGGCGGCGAGGTCGGCGAGCAGCGTCGACCCGGCCGGGGCGGCCTCCGGTCCGGCGGCCACGGCGGCCTCGGGCAGGTCGGCGAGCAGCGCGCTGCGCCGGGCGGACTGGAAGCCCGGCGCGAAGCGCGGCCAGTCGACGTCGGCCACGACCAGGTCGGCGGCGCCCGCGTCGACCGCGGCCGCGAGCGCCGCGACGGCCGGCGCCGGCTCCATCGGCACCAGGCCCCGACGGATCAGGTACGCGGCGGAGTCGTCCCCGGCCGCCATCCCGGCGCTGGCCCAGGCGCCCCAGGCGATCGCGGTGGCGGCCAGCCCGTCGCCGCGGCGGTGCTCGGCGAGCGCGTCGAGGTAGGCGTTTCCGGCGCTGTACGCGCCCTGCCCGCCGCCGCCCCACACCCCGGCGACCGAGGAGATCAGGATGAAGCGCTCCAGCGGCTGGTCCGCGGTGAGCGCGTGCAGGTGGGCCGCGCCGGCGACCTTGGCCCGGACGGTGGCGGCGAACCCGGCCGGGTCCACCTCGGCGAGGGGCGCGGAGTCGGCGGCCCCGGCGGCGTGCACCACGGCGGTGAGGGGACGGTCGGCGGGCACCGCGGCGAGCACGGCGGCGAGCGCGGCCCGGTCGGCGACGTCGCACGCGGCGACGGTGACCGTGGTGGTGTCCGACGACAGTTCGGCGGCGAGGTCCCGGGTGCCGGGCGCGTCCGGGCCGCCGCGGCTGAGCAGGAGGACGTGCGGGGTGCCGCGGTCGGCCAGCCAGCGCGCGACGTGGCCGCCGATCGCCCCGGTGCCGCCGGTGACCAGCACCGTTCCGGTGGGACGCCAGGACTCGGCGACGTCGGTGGCGGCGGCGCGCACCAGCCGCCGGCCGAACACGCCGGAGGCCCGCACGGCCACCTGGTCCTCGACCGGGCCGGCGTCGGCCGCCGCGCTCGCGCCCGCCGCGGCCAGCAGCGCGGCGAAGCGGCGACCGTCGCGGGCGGTCATCGCCGCGGGCAGGTCGACCAGGCCGCCCCAGCGCCGCGGGAACTCCAGCGCGGCGGCCCGGCCGAGCCCCCAGACCTGGGCCTGGTCCGGCTCGCGCAGCGAATCCGACCGGCCGGTGGACACCGCCCCGCGGGTCACGCACCACAGTGGCGCGTCCACCCCGACCGCGCCCAGCGCCTTGATCAGCGCGAGGGCCGCCGACGCGCCGGCGGACGGGCCGGCCGGGCCGGCGGGCCGGTCGGTCAGGGCCACCACGCCGGCGATGTCGTCCGCTTCCAGGATCGCGTCGAAGAGGTCGTCGGTGAGCGTCTCGGCGTCGGTCGCCGCCGGGCAGCGCACGGTCCGGGCCCCCGCCGCGTGCAGCGCGTCGACCACGTCGTCGCCGTCGCCGACGACCAGCCAGGTGCCGTCGAGGCGGCCGGCGGGCGGCTCGGGAAGCGGACGCCAGGTGACCCGGTAGCGCCAGGAGTCGAGGGTCGCGGCGGTGCGGCGGCGTTCGTGCCAGGAGGCGAGCGCGGGCAGCAGCGCGGCCAGCGACGCCTGCTCGGCCGCCGAATCCAGGCGCAGCGCCCGGGCCAGGCCGTCGCGGTCGCGGCGGGTCACCGACTCCCAGAAGGCGTCGTCGGTGGTGCCGGACAGCGCCCGGGCCGCCGGCGCGGACAGCCAGTAGCGTTCCCGCTGGAACGCGTACGTGGGCAGCGGATGCGGTTGCCCGGGTCGCTCGCCGGCGAGCACGGCGACCCGCTCCCCGGCGGCCCAGCGGGTGGCCAGCGCGACCGCCTCCGCCGGTGCGCCGTCGGCGCCGACGACCGGTCCGTCCTGCGTCCCGGCGGCCAGCGCGGCGAACGCCCGCGCGAAGTCGCCCGGCTCGCGGCCGAACACCACGGCACGGTACTCGAACGCGGTCCGGCTGCCGGCCAGCGCGTACGCCACCGCGACCGGGTCGGTGACGGTGCCGGCGAGGTCGGCGAGCGCGGCGGCCTGGGCCCGCAGCGCCGGGGCCGACCGGGCCGACACCAGCCACGGTACGACGACCGGGGCCTCGACGGGCGGGGCGGGCGGTGCCTCCTGTGCCGGCGCCTCCTCGACGATGACGTGCGCGTTGGTGCCGCTGATCCCGAACGAGGAGACGCCGGCGCGCCGCACCCGGTCCCCCGCCGGCCAGTCCCGCGCCTCGGTGAGCAGGCGGACCCGGCCGGCGGACCAGTCGACCTCCCGGGTGGGCTCGGCGGCGTGCAGGGTGCGCGGCAGCGTCCCGGCCCGCAGCGCCAGCACCATCTTGATCACACCGGCCACGCCGGCGGCGGCCTGGGTGTGGCCGACGTTGGACTTCACCGTGCCCAGCCACAGCGGGTCGGCGTCGGGCGCCCGACCCTGGCCGTACGTCGACAGCAGCGCCTGGGCCTCGATCGGGTCGCCGAGCCGGGTGCCGGTGCCGTGCGCCTCGACGGCGTCCACGTCGGCGGCTTCGATCCCGGCGTCGCGCAGCGCGTCCTCGATCACCCGCTGCTGGGAGGGGCCGTTGGGGGTGGTGAGCCCGCTGGACGCCCCGTCCTGATTCACCGCGGTGCCGCGGATCACGGCCAGCACCGGGTGGCCGTGGCGGCGGGCGTCGCTCAGCCGCTCCAGCAGCAGCACGCCGGCGCCCTCGGACCAGCCGGTGCCGTCGGCGCCGTCGGCGAACGACTTGCACCGGCCGTCGCCGGCCAGGCCGCCCTGCCGGGCGAAGTCGAGGAAGGTGTCCGGGTTGACCATGACGGTGACGCCGCCGGCGATCGCCAGGCCGGTCTCCCGCGAGCGCAGCGACCGGGCCGCGAGGTGCAGCGCGACGAGCGACGAGGAGCACGCGGTGTCGATCGTCAGCGCCGGCCCCTCCAGGCCCAGGGTGAACGCGACCCGTCCGGAGAAGACGCTGCCGGTGTTGCCGGTGCCGAGGAACGTCTCGACACCGTCGGGGATGTCGAGGATGCGCTTCGCGTAGTCCTGGTACATCAGCCCGGCGAAGACGCCGGTGCGGCTGCCGCGCAGCGTGGCCGGGTCGATGCCGGCCCGCTCGATCGCCTCCCAGGTGACCTCCAGCAGCAGTCGCTGCTGGGGGTCCATGGCCAGGGCCTCGCGCGGTGAGATGCCGAAGAAGCCGGCGTCGAACCCGGCGGCGCCGGGCAGGAAGCCACCGACCGGTTCGAGCCCGGCCGGCAGCGCCCCGAGTTCCCAGCCCCGGTCGGACGGGAAGCCGGACATCGCGTCGACGCCGTCGCGGATCAAATCCCAGAACGCCTCCGGGGTGTCGGCCTCGCCCGGGTAGCGGCAGCTCATCCCGATGATGGCGATCGGCTCGGCGTCCGCCTCCTCGACCGCGCGCAGCCGCTGCCGGACCTGGGCCAGGTCGGCGGTGACGCGCTTGAGGTACTCGCGGAGCTTCTCTTCGTTTGTCATCGCAGTCCTCCGCAGTCTCAGGAAGCGCCGAGCTCGTTGTCGATGAAGGCGAAAATCTCGTCGTCGGTGGCCGCGTCGAGGCCGTCGCCGGCCACCGGTTCCCCGCCGCCGTCCGGGCCGCCGAACCTGGCCGCCAGGGCCAGCAGCCGGGCCACCGCCCGCCGGCGCACCGTCTCGTCCAGCCCGTCGACGGCGAGACCGCCGGCGACCCGGTCCAGGTCGTCGAGCAGGCCCGGGTCGGCGGGGCCGGTCGCCGCCAGCCGCCGGTCGAGTTCCGCGGCCAGCCGCACCGCTGTGGGATGGTCGAAGACCAGCGTGGAGGGCAGCCGCAGCGCGGTGGCGGCGGCCAGCCGGTTGCGCAGCTCGACCGCGGTGAGCGAGTCGAGGCCCTGGTCGGTGAGGCCGCGTTCCGGCTCGACCGCGGCGGCGTCGGGATAGCCGAGCGCGGCGGCGGCCTGTGCGCGGACGAGGTCGAGCATCGCCTCCGCCCGCCCGACCGGGTCGAGGCCGGCGAGCCGCCGGGCCAGTTCGCGCCCGTCCGGTGCGGACTCCCCGGCCCGGCGCGGCGCGGCCGGCACCAGGGCGCGCAGCAGCGGGGGCAGCTCCGCCCCGGCCAGCGCGCGCGGGTCCAGCGGGTTCAGCACGGCGTGCGGCAGGTCGGCGGCCAGCGCCCGGTCGAACAGGGCCAGCCCGTCGGCGGCCGTCATGCCGCCGCCGATGCGGGCGACGTCGCGGTCGTCGAGCTGCCCGGTCATCCCGGCGGAGACCGCCCAGAGACCCCACGCCATCGACTGGGCCGGCAGGCCCAGCCCGCGCCGGTGCGACGCGAGGCCGTCGAGGTAGCCGTTGGCCGCCGCGTAGTTGGCCTGCCCGGGCGCGCCGAACGTGGCCGCGACGGAGGAGAACAGCAGGAACCAGCGCAGGTCGAGGTGCGCGGTCAGCTCGTGCAGGTTCCGGGCGGCGTCCGCCTTGGGCCGCAGCACCCGCTCGACCCGCTCGGCGGTGAGGCCGCCCAGGACGCCGTCGTCGAGCACGCCCGCGCAGTGGATCACGCCGGTGAGCGGCGACGCGGCCGGCACCGCGGCGATGACGCGGCGCAGGTCGTCCCGGTCGCCGGCGTCGGCGGCGGCGAGCGTCACCCGGGCGCCGAGCGCTTCCAGCGTGGCCGCCAGGTCGCCGGCGCCGGGCGCGTCCGCGCCCCGCCGGCCGACCAGCACGAGATCGCGTACGCCGTAAGTCCGCACCACGTGCGCGGCGACCAGCGCGCCCAGCGCCCCGGTGCCGCCGGTGATCAGGACGGTGCCCGGGAACGGCTCCGGCTCGCTCGGCGCCGGCGCCGGCGC
Source organism: Micromonospora sp. NPDC050980 (assembly GCF_040653835.1). Classification (NCBI taxonomy): domain Bacteria; kingdom Bacillati; phylum Actinomycetota; class Actinomycetes; order Micromonosporales; family Micromonosporaceae; genus Micromonospora; species Micromonospora sp. NPDC050980. The sequence goes on from NZ_JBFAGS010000021.1 coordinate 80,774, forward strand.
CCGCACCAGCCGGGGCACGGCGACCGTGCCGGCGCGTACCGCGAGCTGCGGCTCGCCGCCGGCCGCCGCCGCGACGACGGCGGCCCAGGAGGCGGGGTCGTCGTCGGTGTCGACGAGCACGATCCGGTCGGGGTGCTCGGTCTGGGCGCTGCGGACCAGACCCCAGACCGCCGCGGCGTCCGCATCGGTCACCGGGCCGCCGGCCGGCACCGCCAGCCGGGTGAGCAGCACCAGCCGCGACGGCCGGGCCGGCTCGTCGGCCAGCCAGCGCTGGGCCAGGCCGAGGACGTCGGTGACCGACGTCGCCGGCACCAGCACGAGGTCCGCCACCGCGGCCGGCTCGTCGACCACGGGCAGGCCGAGCCGCTCGGCGGTCGCCGCGTCGCCCACCACGACGGCGGTCGGCGCGGGGTCGTCCGGGCTCGCCGGGGCGGGGATCCAGTCCACCGTGAATAACGCGTTCGCCGGCCCGTCCGTGTCGGCCGGGAGGGCGGCCGGGCGCAGGGCCAGCGCGTCGATGGTCGCGACCGGCTGACCGGCGTCGTCGGCCACCCGCACCGCGACGGTGTCGGTGCCGGCCGGGGAGAGCCGGACCCGGGCGGCGGTGGCCCCGATCGCGTGCACGGTGACGCCGGAGAAGGTGAACGGCAGCCACGGCCGGTCGGTGTCGGCGACGAAGCTGCCGAGCCCGATGCCGTGCAGCGCGGCGTCGAGCAGCGGCGGGAAGATCGCGTAGCGGCCGGCTTCCGGGTCGGTCGTCTCGACCTCGGCGTAGACGTCGGCGCCGGACCGCCAGGCCCGCCGCAGGCCCTGGAAGACGGGGCCGTAGTCGAGTCCGTTGGCACCGGCCGCAGCGTACAGTCCGCCGACGTCGACCGCCTGGGCGCCGGCCGGCGGCCAGGCGGTGAGGTCGAACGCCGGCGCCGCGCCCGCGCCGGGGGTGACGACACCCGTCGCGTGCGTGGTCCAGTCGGTCGCGCCGTCGGCCTTCGCCGCGATGACGACGCGCCGCTCCCCCGCGGAGTCCGGCTCGGCGGCCCGGACCTGGAGGTCCACGGCGCCGCCTTCCGGCACCACGAGCGGCGACGCGAGCGTCAGCTCGCGGACCGCGCCGCGGCCGGCGTGCACCGCCAGCTCGACGAACGCGGTGCCCGGCACGACGATCCGGCCGAGCACGACATGGTCGGCGAGCCACGGGTGGGTGTCGACGGACAACCGGCCGGTGTAGACGTCGCCGTCGCCGCCGGCGAGCCGCACGCAGGCGGCGAGCATCCGGTGGCCGCCGCCGGTCAGACCGGCGGCGGTGACGTCGCCGGCCCCGGTGGCCGCCGGCCAGTACCGCTCGCGCTGGAACGGGTACGTCGGCAGCGGCACGGTGCGCCCGCCCCGGCCGTCGAGCACCGCGGCCCAGTCGACGGCGGCCCCGGAGACGAACAGCCGGCCGACGGCGTCCAGCGCGGTCGCGGCCTCGTCGCGGTTGCGCCGCATCCCGGGCGCGTAGAGCAGGTCGGGGGCGGTCTGCGGGGCCATCGTGGTGAGCACGCCGTGCGGGCCGACCTCCAGGCACCGCACCACGCCGTGCGCGGCGAGCCAGGCGACGCCGTCGGCGAACCGGACCGCCTCGCGGACGTGCCGCACCCAGTAGCCGGCGGTGTACTCCTCGACCGGCTCGCCGGTCAGGTTGGACACGACCGGGATCCGCGGCGCCCGGTAGGTGAGGTGCGCGATCGTGGCGGCGAACTCGGCGAGCATCGGCTCCATCAGCGAGGAGTGGAACGCGTGCGACACGGTCAGCCGGGTCGCGCGGGGGAACCGCGGCTCCAGCGCGTCGATCGCCTCGCTCGGCCCGGAGAGGACCACCGCGTTCGGTCCGTTGACCGCGGCGATGTCCACGGCGGTCGGCAGCGCGGCCCGGACGGCGGCCTCGGACGCGCGGACCGCGAGCATCGCGCCGCCGGCCGGGAGCGCCTGCATGAGCCGGCCGCGGGCGGCCACCAGGGTCACCGCGTCGTCCAGGTCGAGCACGCCGGCGACGTGGGCGGCGGCGATCTCCCCGATCGAGTGGCCGAGCAGGTAGTCGGGGGTCACGCCCCACGACTCGAACAGCCGGTAGAGCGCGACCTCGACCGCGAACAGCCCGGCCTGGGTGTGCACGGTCTGGTGGATCGCGTCGGAGTCGAGCGCGTCGCGAAGCCCGTCAAAGCGGGCCACGATCTCGTCGAACGCCTCGGCGAAGACCGGGAACCGGCTGGCCAGGCCAGCGCCCATGCCGGGCCACTGGGCGCCCTGCCCGGTGAACAGGACGGCGGTCCGGCCGGGGCCGGCCGGGGCGCCGGCGTCGTCACCGGCGGCGACGCGGGCCAGGGCGTCCGGCGCGGTGGCGGGCACCACGGCGCGGTGTTCGAGGACCGCGCGGGCGCTCGCCAGGGTGTGCCCCACGTCGACCGGCCGCAGGTCGGGGTGGGTGAGCAGGTGCTGGTGCAGCCGGCCGGCCTGGGCCCGCAGCGCGTCCGCGGTGCGGGCCGAGAGCACCCACGGCACCACGCTCGGGTCCGGTTCGACCGGCGGCGGGGCGGGCACCCGGGTGGGCGCCTCCTCCAGCACCACGTGGGCGTTGGTGCCGCTGATGCCGAAGGACGACACGGCCGCGCGGCGCGGGCGTCCGGGGCCGGCGGTCCACGTGACCGGCTCGGTCAGCAGGCGCAGCGCGTTGCCGGTCCAGTCGACGTGCGGTGAGGGCTGATCGGCGTGCAGCGTCCGGGGCAGGACGCCGTGCTGCATGGCCAGCACCATCTTGATGATCCCGGCGACGCCCGCGGCGCACTGCGTGTGGCCGATGTTCGACTTGATCGAGCCGAGCCACAGCGGCTGCCCGTCCCGGTCACCGCCGTACGCGGCGAGCAGCGCCTGCGCCTCGATCGGGTCGCCGAGGACGGTGCCGGTGCCGTGCGCCTCGACCACGTCCACGTCGGCCGGGGTCAGCCGGGCGTTCGCCAGCGCCTGCCCGATGACCCGCTGCTGAGACGGCCCGTTGGGGGCGGTCAACCCGTTGCTGGCCCCGTCGGAGTTCACCGCGCTGCCCCGCACCACCGCCAGCACCTGATGGCCGTGCCGCTGCGCGTCGGAGAGCTTCTCGACCAGCAGCACCCCGACACCCTCCGACCAGCCGGTGCCGTCGGCGTCGGCCGAGAACGGCTTGCACCGCCCGTCACCGGCCAGACCACCCTGACTGTCGAAGCTCGGGAAGATGCCCGCGCTCGCCATCACCGTGACGCCGCCGGCGATCGCCATCGTGCACTCGCCGCGACGCAGCGCCTGCGCGGCCAGGTGCAGCGTGACCGACGACGACGAGCAGGCCGTGTCCACGGTCAGCGCCGGCCCTTCCAGCCCGAACGTGTACGCCACCCGGCCGGAGATGATGCTGGGGGCGGTGCCGGTGAGCAGGTGGCCCTCGCTGCCGGCGGGCATCCCGCCGGTCATGCCGTAGCCGAACGTGGAGGCGCCGATGAAGACGCCCACCGGTGCGCCGCGCAGCGACCCGGGGTCCATGCCGGAGCGTTCGAACACCTCCCAGCACGCTTCGAGCAGCACCCGCTGCTGCGGGTCCATCGCGACCGCCTCGCGCGGGGAGACGCCGAACAGCCGGGCGTCGAAGTCGGTGGCCGCGTCGAGGAAGCCGCCCTGCCGCGCGTACCCGGCCGGGTCGGCCGGCCAGCCGCGGTCGGTGGGGAACGGGCCGATCGCGTCGGCGCCGTCGCGGAGCAGCTGCCAGAGCTCCTCGGGGCTGTTGGCCCCGCCGGGGAACCGGCAGCTCATGCCGACGATGGCGATCGGGTCGTCGTCGGTGGCGGCGCGGGCGCGGCGCGGCGCGGCGACGGCCGGCGCGCCGAGCAGTTCGGTGCGCAGGTAGCCGGCGAGCGCGTCCGGGGTGGGGTAGTCGAACACCAGCGTGGCGGGCAGTCTCAGCCCGGTCGCCGCGGTCAGCCGGTTGCGCAGCTCGACCGAGGTGAGCGAGTCGAAGCCGAGGTCCTTGAACGCCCGGGCGGGGGCCACCGCGTCGCCGGACTCGTGGCCGAGCACCCCAGCGGCGGCGGTGCACACCACATCGGTCAGCAGCCGGTCCCGGTCGGCGTCGGCGAGGCCGGCCAGTCGCCCGGCCAGGCCGGTGCCCGTGGCGCCGCCGTCGTCGGCTCGCCGGACCGGCGTGGTGACCAGCCTGCGCAGCAGCGGCGGCACCTGGCCCGAGGCCCGCACCGCGTCGAGGTCGAGCCGCGCCGGGACCACGTGCCCGTCCGGCAGCCGCCGGGCCGCGTCGAACAACGCCAGGCCCAGCTCGTCGGACATGCCGCCGCCCAGTCGCGCGGCCAGCTCACCGCCCATGCCGGCGGCGTTTGCCCACAACCCCCAGCCCAGCGACTGACCGACCAGCCCGAGCCCGCGACGGTACGACACGAAGCCGTCCAGGAACGCGTTCGCCGCCGCGTACGCCGCCTGGCCCGCCGACCCGAACACCGCCGACACCGACGAGAACACGGTGAACATCGCCAGGTCCCGGCCCCGCGTCAGCTCGTGCAGGTGCACCACCGCGTCGGCCTTGGGCGCCATCACCCCGGCCACCCGCTCGGCGGTCAGGCCGGTGAACACCCCGTCGTCCAGGACACCCGCGCAGTGCACGACACCGGCGAGGTCGTCGATGCCGTCGAGCACCGCCGCGAGCGCGTCGCGGTCGGTGACGTCCGCCGCGACGACCCGCACCCGGGCGTCCAACTCCGGGGCCGGGCCGCCGGAACGGCTGACCAGCACCAGATCGCGCACCCCGTGGGTCTCGACCAGGTGCGCGGCCAGCAGCGCGCCCAGGCCACCGGTGCCGCCGGTGATGAGCACCGTCCCGTCGATCGGGGCCGGCGTGGCGGTCCCCGGGGTGGCGCGCACCAGGCGCGGGACGAGGAACTCGCCGCCGCGTACCGCCACCTCGGGCTCGCCGAGGCCGACCGCCGTGACGACGGCCGGCGTGGCGGGATCGTCGTGGTCCACGTCGACGAGCACGATCCGGTCGGGGTTCTCGGTCTGCGCCGATCGCAGCAGGCCCCACACCGCGGCGCCCGGCAGGTCGGCGACCGGTCCGCCGGCCGGGACCGCGCCCCGGGTGACGACGGCCAGCGTGCCGGCCGGGTCGTCGGCGGCGAGCCAGCTCTGCACGGCGTGCAGGGCCTGGTCGACGTCCTGGACCGGCAGCACCACCACACCCTCGACGGCTTCGCCGGCGGGGGCGGGCAGCGGCGTCCACTCGACGTGGAACAGGGCGTCGCGTACGGCGCCGGTGGCGCCGGTGGACAGGTGTTCCGCCGACGCGCCGCGCAGCATCAGCCGGTCCACGGTGGCCACCGGCTCGCCGGTGCCGTCGGCGACCCGCAGGGTCACCGCGTCCGGCCCGGCCAGGCTCAGTGCGACGCGCAGCCGGGTGGCGGCGGTGGCGTGCAGGGTGACGCCGGACCAGGCGAACGGCAGGCGCGCGGTGCCGTCGGCCGGGAACAGCAGGGCGCAGCCGTGCAGGGCGGCGTCGAGCAGGGCGGGGTGCAGGTCGAATCGGGCGGCGTCGGGGTGCGCCTCGGCCGGCACCGCCACCTCGGCGTAGACCGTGTCGGCGGTACGCCACGCCGACCGTAGGCCCCGGAACACCGGGCCGTAGTCGAGCCCGGCGTCGGTGGCGAGGCGGTCGTAGAAGCCGTCCAGGTCGACCGGTCGCGCGCCGGCCGGGGGCCACTGCGCCAGGGTGGACGTCTGGTCCGCGCCGGCGTCGGTGAGCGCCCCGGAGGCGTGCAACGTCCACGGGCCGTCGGCAGCGTGCGCGGGGCGGGCGTGGATGCGCACGTCGCGTACGCCGTACCCGTCCGGCGCGGTCACCCGCACCTGCACCTCGGCGCCACCGGCCGGCAGGACCAGCGGCGCCTCGACGGTCAGCTCGTCGATCCGGCCGCCGCCGACCTGCCGCGCGGCCCGCAGGGCCAGCTCGACGAAGGCGGTGCCGGGGACGACCACGCGACCCCACACGGTGTGGTCGGCCAGCCACGGCTGGGCGGACGCGGCGAGGCGGCCGGTCAGCAGCACCTCGTCGGCGCCGGCCACCGGCACCGCGAGCCCGACCAGCGGGTGGTCGGTGGTGCTCAGGCCGGGCACCGCGACGGCGGCGCCGGGTGCGGCCTCGGGCCAGAAGCGGCGGCTCTGGAAGGCGTACGTGGGCAGTTCCAGTCGGGCCCGGGCGGGCAGGATCGCGGTCCAGTCGACAGGCACGCCGGCGGTCCACAGCGTCGCGACAGCGTGCAGGAGGTTGTCGGCCTCGTCGCGGTCCTTGCGCAGCGCCGGGACGTAGGTCAGCTCGGGCGCGGCCGTCGCGGACAGCACACCGGCCGGTCCGACCTCCAGGCAGCGGGTGACGTCGTTGGCGGCGAGCCAGGTCATCCCGTCGTGGAAGCGCACCGCCTCCCGCACGTGCCGCACCCAGTAGTCGGCGGTGTATTCCGGCACCGGCTCACCGGTCAGGTTCGACACCACCGGGATGCGCGGCGTTCCGAACTCGACGTGCGCGATGGCGGCCGCGAAGTCGGCCAGCATCGGCTCCATCAGCGCCGAGTGGAACGCGTGCGACACGGTGAGCCGGGTCGCCTTGGCGAACCGTGGCGCCAGCGCGTCGATCGTCTCGACCGGGCCGGAGACGACGATCGACGTCGGACCGTTCACGGCGGCGATGTCCACACCGGTGCCGGCGATGGTTTCCCGCACCGACTCCTCGGTCCCCTGCACCGCGAGCATCGCCCCACCGGCCGGCAGCGCCTGCATCAACCGGCCCCGCGCGGCCACGAGCGTCACCGCGTCGTCGAGCGACAGCACGCCCGCCACGTGCGCGGCGGCGATCTCCCCGATGGAGTGACCCAGCAGGTAGTCCGGGGTGATGCCCCACGACTCGATCAGCCGGAACAGGGCGACCTCGACCGCGAACAGACCCGCCTGCGTGTAGACCGTCCGGTGGATCGCGTCGGAATCGATCGCCTCGCGCAACGGCACGTCGAGGAGCTGGTCGAAACGCGCGCGGACGGCGTCGAACGCCTCCGCGAACACCGGGAACCGGGCGTACAGGCCGGTGCCCATCCCGACGCGCTGCGCGCCCTGACCGGTGAACAGCACCGCGAGGCCGCCCTCGGACGCCACGCCCGACACCGTCGGCGCCGGCAACCCGGCCAGGAAGTCCTCGCGGGTGCCGGCCAGCACGACCGCGCGGTGCTCCAGCGCGGCCCGCCCGGTCGCCAGGGACCAGGCCACCGCCGCCGGGTCCAGCTCCGGCTCGGCGGCCACGAAGTCGCCCAGCCGATGCACCTGACCGGCCAGCGCCGGCGCCGAGCGGGCCGAGATCAGCCACGGTTGGCGGCCCTGGACCGGCGGGACACCGAGCTGCGGGTCGGTGACCGCGGCCGGCTCCTCGATGATCACGTGTGCGTTGGTGCCGCTGATCCCGAACGACGACACCGCGCCGCGGCGGGGGTGGCCGTTCGGCTTCCAGGGCCGGGCCTCGGTCAGCAGCTCGACCGCGCCGGCACGCCAGTCGACGTGCGGGGTGCGCTCCTCGGCGTGCAGGGTGGGCGGCATCACGTCGTGCCGCATCGCCATGATCAGCTTGATGATCCCGGCGACGCCGGCGGCGGCCTGGGTGTGGCCGAGATTGGACTTGATCGAGCCGAGCCACAACGGTCGCTCCGCGCTCCGGCCCTGCCCGTAGGTGGCCAGTAGCGCCTGGGCCTCGATCGGGTCGCCGAGCTTGGTGCCGGTGCCGTGCGCCTCCACCACGTCGACGTCGCCGGTGGTGAGACCGGAGTTGGCGAGGGCCTGCCGGATGACCCGCTGCTGCGCGCCGCCGTTGGGCGCGGTGAGCCCGTTGCTGGCGCCGTCCTGATTGACCGCGCTGCCGCGCACCACGGCGAGGACCCGGTGACCGTTGCGTCGGGCGTCGCTGAGCCGTTCGACCACCAGCATGCCCACGCCCTCGGACCAGCCGGTGCCGTCCGCGCCGGCGCCGAAGGACTTGCACCGGCCGTCGAACGACAGGCCCTGCTGGCGGCTGAACTCCACGAACGTGTACGGGGTGGTCATCACGGTCACGCCGCCGACCAGCGCCAGGTCGCACTCGCCCTGCCGGAGCGCCTGCCCGGCCAGGTGCAGCGCGACGAGCGACGACGAGCAGGCCGTGTCGACGGTGACGGCCGGGCCTTCGAGGCCGAACGCGTAGGACAGCCGCCCGGACATGACGCTGGCGATGGTGCCGGTCGCGACGTAGCCCTCGGACTCGGCCGCGGACGCGGACAGCGTCGTGTAGTCCTGCCCGTTGGTGCCGACGAACACCCCGGTGGGCGTGCCGCTGAGTGACGTCGGGTCGACGCCCGCCCGCTCCAGCGCCTCCCAGGTGGTCTCCAGCAGCAGCCGCTGCTGCGGGTCCATCGCCAGCGCCTCGCGCGGTGAGATGCCGAACATGTCGGCGTCGAACGCCGACGCGTCGCGCAGGAAGCCGCCCTCCCGCACGTACGAGCTGCCGGCCCGGCTGCCGTCGGGGTCGAACAGCGCGTCCAGGTCCCATCCCCGGTCGGTGGGGAACGGCCCGACGGCGTCCGCGCCGTCGGCGACCAGCCGCCACAGGTCCTCGGGGCCGGTCACCCCGCCGGGATACCGGCAGGCCATGCTCACGATGACGATCGGGTCGGTGGTGACGGCGGTGGCGGTGGGCACCGACGCGGCCGTGTCGGTGCCGCCGACGTGGGACTGGAGAAGGTCGGTGACCGCGGTGGCGGTGGGGTGGTCGAAGGCGAGGCTGGCCGGCAGCGCCAGCCCGGTCAGCGTCTGCAACCGATCGCGCAGCTCGACCGCGGTCAGCGAGTCGATGCCGAGGTCCTTGAACGCCCGACCCGCCGGCACCCGGTCCACGTCGGCGTACCCGAGCACCTCCGCGACCGTGCGGCGGACCTGCCCGAGCACGGCACGGGAGCGTTCCGCCGGGCCGAGCGCGGCCAGTTCGCCGGCCCACCGGTTGGTGTCGGGCGCCGGCGCGGGCGGGGCCTCGTCGACGGGGAGCAGGTGGTGCAGCAGTGGGCTGGGTCGGGAGGCGGTGAACGCCGGCCCGAAGCGCGCCCAGTCGACGTCGGCGACGGTCACGCAACCGGCGTCGCCGTCGACCGCCTCGGCCAACGCCCGGATCGCCAGCGCCGGCGGCATCGGCCGCAGCCCGCGACGACGCAGGTAGTCCTCAGCGCCCTCCTCGGCGACCAGCATGCCGGCCTCGGCCCAGGGCCCCCAGGCCACGGCCGTGCCGGCCTTGCCCGCCGCCCGGCGGGTCTGCACCAACGCGTCGAGGAACGCGTTGCCGGCCGAGTACGCGGGCTGGCCACCGCTGCCCCAGACGCCGGAGATCGACGAGAAGACCACGAACAGGTCCAGCTCGGCGGTGAGCGCGTCCAGGTGTACCGCACCGGCGACCTTGCCCCGGACGATCTCCGCGAACTCGTCAGCGGTGGTCTGCGAGAGCAGGCCCAGTCCGGCGACCCCGGCGGCGTGCACCACGCCCCGCAGGTCCGGGATCCCGGCCAACAGCTCCGCCACCTGCGCCCGGTCCGCGACGTCACACGCCACCACGTCCACCCGCGCCGGGGAAAGCTCCGCCACCAACTCGGCCGCGCCCGGGGCATCCATCCCCCGCCGCGACGTCAGCACCAGCCGCGGCACGCCCCGCCCCACCAGCCACCGCGCCACCTGCGCACCGAGCGCGCCGGTGCCGCCGGTGACCAGCACCGTGCCGTCCCACGTATGCGGGGCCGGCGGTCGGGCCGGCGTCGGCGCGGACCGCAGCCGGCGGACGAACACGCCCGAGGCGCGTACCGCGACCTGGTCCTCACCGCCACCGAGGACGCCGGCCAACCGGCCGCCCTCGCGCTCGCCGAGGCCGGCCGGGACGTCGATCAGGCCGCCCCACAGCTCCGGCGACTCCAGCGCGGCGACCCGGCCCGCGCCCCACACCAGTGCGGCGGCCACGTCGTGCAGCGGGTCGGAGCGACCGACCGAGACCGCGCCCTGCGTGACGCACCACAGCCGGGCGGCGACGCCGCTGTCGCCGAGGGCCTGCACCACGGTCAGGAAGCCGTGCGGCACCACCGAGTCGGCGGGCTCGGCCAGCGACAGCAGGGAGAGGACGCCGGCCAGGCTTGCCAGGCCCGCGCCGATGGCGGCCAGCTCCTCAGCCAGGACCGCGCGGTCCAGGTCCTCGGGCATGACCGGGAGTTCGATGATGTCCAGGCCGGCGTCGCTCAGTGCGGACACCAGCGGGTCGGCGACGCCGTTGTGCGGGGTCAGCACGACCCAGGTGCCCGACGCGGGCCCGACCGGGTCGGCCACCGGCTGCCAGGTGACGTCGTAGCGCCAGGACGCGACCGCGCCGGCCGCGACCCGGTCGCGGCGCCATCCGGCGAGCGCGGCGCTCAGCGACGCCGGCACGTCGGTGTGCAGCAGGTCGTGGAGGCTCTCGCCCTCGACCGCCTGCCAGAACGCCGACTCGACCGGGTCCGCGGTCGTCGCCGCCGGCAGCTCGATCGGGGTCAGCCAGTAGCGGTCCCGCTGGAACGCGTAGGTGGGCAGGTCGACGCGGGGTGCGGCGGGCAGGATCGCGGTCCAGTCGACCGGCACGCCCACGGTCCACAGCTGGGCGACCGCGTGCAGCAGGCTGTCGGCCTCGTCCCGGTCCTTGCGCAGCGCGGGCGCATACCTGAGTTCCGGCGCGGTCAGGCGTGCCATCGCGGAGAGCACACCCGCCGGCCCGACCTCGACCGCCCGGGTCACGCCCTGCGACCGCAGCCACCGTACGCCGTCGGCGAAGCGCACCGCCTCCCGCACATGCCGCACCCAGTAGTCGCCGGTGTATTCCTCGACCGGCTCCCCGGTCAGGTTCGACACCACCGGAATGCGC